>CAUZKB010000008.1:0-42417 GCA_963580575.1 Bacteroidia bacterium
AATGGAATTACGAGAATTAAATAAAGATCAAAAAGAAAAACTTGATGTTGAAGGAGGTTTAATTATATCAAAAATGGGTAATGAAAGATTATATAGAAATGGTATTAATGAAGGTTATATTATTTTGGAAATAAATAACAAAAAAATTAATAAAATCTCAGATGTCGAAAAATTTAATCCATATAATGTAGAAAATATATTATTTATTAACCCAAATGGTGAAAAAGAAAGATTATTCTTTAGATAAAACCTTGAGACTCTGCATCAATGAACATAGACATAATAACATTATTCCCTGAAATACTTAAAAGTCCTTTTAGTGTTTCTATTTTAAAAAGAGCTTTAGACTCAAAGAAAGTTATAATTAATATTCATAATTTAAGAGATTATGGAATAAAAAAACAAAAACAAGTAGATGACTACCCCTTTGGAGGAGGTTCTGGGATGGTCCTTATGATTGAACCTGTTGATAATTGTATCTCTAAATTAAAAAAGAAAAAAAATTATGATGAGACTATCTATCTAACTCCAGATGGAGAAAAATTAAATCAAAAAATTTCTAACGAATTTTCAAATAAAAAAAATATTATTATTCTTTGTGGGCATTATAAAGGAGTTGATCATAGAGTACGTGATCATTTAATAACTCGTGAAATTTCAATTGGTGATTTTGTGTTATCAGGAGGAGAATTGGCAGCAGCTGTTTTCTGTGATAGTATAATTAGACTAATTCCAGGGGTTTTAGGAGATGAGTCTTCAGCTCTTAATGATAGTTTTCAAGATGAATTATTAGCTCCAGAAATATATACAAGACCTTCAAATTATAAAAACTGGAATGTGCCTTATGAATTATTATCAGGAAACAAATCTCTTATTGAAAAATGGAAAGATGATAATTCATTAAAAAGAACAAAAAAATTTAGACCTGACTTGTTATAAAACAAATTTATCTATCCTTTTTTTAAACAAAAATTAATAATAAATTATATGATTATATCATTTTTGCTTAATTTAAAATTAATATTATTTTTGCAACCTAAATAGTCTTAACCTATGACGAAAATCGTGAATGTTAAACTATAAAATTAAATTTCCCAAAAAATGGAAAAATTAGTAAATTTTGTTCAAACTAAATTTATTGAAAAAAAAGATTTCCCTAAAATTTCCTCAAGTGATACTGTAACAATATACTATGAAATTCGTGAAGGGGATAAAGTTAGAACTCAATTTTTTAAAGGAGTAATTATTAAAATTAAAGGAACTGGTTTAACAAAAACATTTACTATCAGAAAAATCTCTGGAAATGTTGGTGTTGAAAGAATTTTTCCAATTAATTTACCTACAATTCAAAAAATTGAGGTTAACAATAAAGGTAAAGTTAGACAATCTAAAATCTACTATTTCAAAAAACTAACAGGTAAAAAGGCTAAAATAAAAGAAGCCTAAATAAGATATTAAACTGTCTGCCTAACGCTTTTTTATAAACTTAGTTAAATTATAATAATGTAACCATGTCAAAAATTAAAGTTGTAAATCCAATTGTTGAAATAGATGGAGATGAAATGACAAGAATAATATGGAAGTTTATTAAAGATAAATTAATTTTGCCCTACCTTGACATAGATATAAAATATTTTGATCTATCTATAAAATCTAGAGATAAATCAAAAGATGAAATTACAATTGAAGCAGCTGAAGCTATAAAAAAATTTAATGTAGCTGTGAAATGTGCAACAATAACTCCGGATGAAGATAGGGTTAAAGAGTATAATCTTTCTGAAATGTGGAAATCACCAAATGGTACAATAAGAAACATTGTTGGAGGTACTGTTTTTAGAGAACCTATAATTATGAAAAATATCCCAAAATATGTTCAAGGATGGGTTAAACCCATTTGTATTGGTCGACATGCTTTTGGAGATCAATACAAGGCATCAGATTCAATAATTAGCGGAAAAGGAAAATTAACTATGACTTTTACACCTGATAATGATGAAGAACCTATAACTTGGAATGTTTATCATTTTCAAGAAAATGGAGTAGCAATGTGTATGTACAATATAGATTCCTCTATTTATGGATTTGCTAGGTCATGCATGAATCTTGCTTTAAGTAAAGGTTGGCCTTTGTATTTGTCCACAAAAAACACAATTTTAAAATCTTATGATGGAAGATTTAAAGATATTTTTCAAGAAGTATATGAAAATGAATTTCTGGAAAAATTTAAAAAATCAGAAATAAAATATGAACATAGACTTATTGATGACATGGTGGCTTCTGTAATGAAATGGAGTGGTGGTTTTGTTTGGGCATGTAAGAATTACGATGGAGACGTTCAATCTGATACCGTTGCACAAGGTTTTGGATCATTAGGATTAATGACCTCAACTCTAGTAACTCCAGATGGAAACACAATGGAAGCTGAAGCAGCTCATGGGACAGTAACTAGACATTACAGATTACATCAAAAAGGAGAAGAAACTTCTACAAATCCAATTGCCTCAATTTTTACATGGACCAAAGGATTAGCACATAGAGGAAAACTGGATGGGAATAAAAAATTAATTAATTTTTGTTTAACATTAGAAAACGTTTGTATAGAAACAGTTGAAAGTGGTAAAATGACAAAAGACCTTGCTCTATTAATTCATAAAGAAAAACTTTCAAAAAATCACTTTTTGACTACGCAAAATTTTCTCTCTGAGATTAAAGAAAATTTAATTAAAAAATTAAAAGAATAATAAACTTATCCTCTTCAATGTCCTTTGAAAAAATTACTGAAAAAGATTCTATCTATAATGATCTTGAAAAAATGTCCATTGAACATATTCTAAATAATATTCATCAAGAAGATCATAAAGCAGTTAGATCAGTTAAAAAAGTCTTAGGGAAACTATCAATTTTAATTGAAAAGATCACTGAAAAACTTAATAAAAACGGGAGACTATTCTATATTGGCGCTGGCGCAAGCGGTAGACTTGGAGTATTAGATGCCTCTGAATGTCCTCCAACATTTGGTACATCTCCAGAAAAAGTTATAGGAATAATTGCTGGAGGAGATTTTGCTTTAAGAAATTCAATTGAAATGTCTGAAGATGATGAAACCCAAGCATGGAAAGATTTAAAAAAATTCAATATTTCTAATGATGACTTTGTAATTGGAATTACAGCCTCAGGGGCAACTCCTTATGTTGTTTCAGGAATTAAAGATTGTAAAATTAATAATATACTTACTGGAGGTATAACTTGTAATCCTGCAAGTCCATTATCTAAAGAATGTGATTATCCAATTGAAATTATTGTTGGTCCTGAATTCCTAACAGGAAGTTCTAGAATGAAAGCTGGAACAGTCCAAAAATTAATTCTAAATATGATTACAACTACTGTTATGATTAGATTAGGACATGTAAAAGGAAATAAAATGATTGATATGCAACTAATTAATAATAAACTTCATAATAGAGGTGTTAAAATATTGATGAAAGAGTTAAATATTGATCAAAATCATGCGAAAAAATTGATCAATAAACATAAAAGTTTAAGAAAAGCTATATCAAATTTTAATAAAAATGAATAAAAAGCTATTTAAAAAAGGTTTCCTAAAACTATTATATTTTTTATTCTTCGCTTTTTCAGGACTAATTATTATATATCAAGCTTTTAAAAACAAGAGTCATTTACTGTATATCCCCGTTTTAATAATTGGTCTAATTTTTTTTTTTCTTGCAATTTTAAATGGATTTAATGGATTTAAAATTTTAGTCAATTCATTTCTAGGAAAAAAAAAAAATAACAGATGAAATTTTCAATTGTATTCCAAATCAATACAACTTATCTTTACAATAAAGAATAAATTGAATTATGATTAAAATAACATTCCCTGACAACTCAATTAGAGAATATAAAAAAGGAATTACTGCTATCGAAATTGCAAGAGATATTAGTGACGGGTTTTCTAGAAGTGTTCTTTCAGCAAGTTTTAATGATAATACTATAGAGACCTCTACCCAATTATTTGAAAATGGTGAATTAAAATTTTTTACCTGGAACGACGACGAAGGTAAAAATGCGTTTTGGCACTCTTCTGCTCATGTATTAGCTCAGGCCTTGATTTATTTATATCCTAATTGTAAATTAACAATTGGTCCTGCAATTGAAAATGGGTTTTATTATGATGCTGATTTAGAAGAACACAAAATAACTGAAAAGGATTTAGAAAAAATAGAAAAAAAATTTTTAGAATTTTCAAAACAAAAATTTTATTTCAAAATGAGAAATGTGAGTAAAAAAGAAGCCTTAAATTATTATAAAAAAAACAAATATAAAATTGAGTTAATCAAAAATCTAAAAGACGGTGAAATTACCTTCTGCGACCATTCTAATTTTACTGATCTTTGTAAAGGAGGACACATCCCGCATACTGGATTAATAAGATCTGTCAAACTATTAAATATTGCTGGAGCCTATTGGAGAGGAGATGAAAAAAACAAGCAATTAACTAGGGTTTATGGTATTTCTTTTCCAAAACAAAAAGAATTAAATCAATACCTATCTCTAAGTGAAGAAGCAAAAAAAAGGGATCATAGAAAACTAGGTAAAGAACTCGAATTATTTACATTTTCAAATAAGGTTGGTCAAGGACTCCCTCTTTGGCTTCCTAAGGGAGCAGCCTTAAGAGAACGATTAGAGCTCTTCTTAAAGAAAGCTCAAATGAAAGCTGGATATGAACAAGTGATTTCACCTCACATTGGAAATAAAGAATTATATGTAACATCTGGTCATTATGAAAAATATGGTTCTAATAGCTTTCAACCAATTTTAACTCCTGTAGAAGGAGAAGAGTTTCTTTTAAAACCTATGAACTGTCCTCACCATTGTGAAATATATAAAAGTAAACCTTGGAGTTATCGTGAACTTCCTAAAAGATTCGCTGAATTTGGTACTGTTTATAGATATGAGCAAAGTGGAGAACTTCATGGCTTAAGTAGAGTAAGAGGTTTCACCCAAGACGATGCTCATATTTTTTGTAGACCAGATCAATTAAATGATGAATTCAAAAATGTAATCGATTTAGTACTTTATGTATTTAAATCTCTTGGATTTGAAAATTTTACAACTCAAGTTTCACTTAGTGATCAAAAAAAACCTGAAAAATATATAGGATCTAAAAAAAATTGGGATTTAGCAGAACAAGCTATCATTTCTGCTGCTGAAGAAAAAAAATTAAATTACATTACAAAAACTGGTGAAGCTGCTTTCTACGGTCCTAAACTTGATTTTATTGTAAAAGATGCACTTAACAGGAGTTGGCAATTAGGAACAATTCAAGTTGATTATAATTTACCAGAAAGATTTAAACTCACATATAAGGGGAAAGATAATAAACTTCATCAACCTATCATGATACACAGAGCTCCGTTTGGAAGCATGGAAAGATTTGTAGCTATTCTTTTAGAACATACTGCTGGTAATCTTCCTCTATGGTTAACACCAAATCAAGTAAATATTCTCTGTATAAGTGAAAAATATAAAAAATATGCTGTAAAAGTTTTAGATTTATTGAAAATTAACGAAATTCGCTCGTTACTTGATGACAGAAATGAAACAATAGGAAAAAAAATTAGAGAATCTGAATTATCTAAAATACCTTATATGATAATAATTGGAGAAAAAGAAGCTAAAAATGAAACAATATCACTTAGAAAACATAAAAAAGGGGATTTAGGAACAATAAAAATCAATGAATTAATTGAAAATATTAATTTAGAAGTAAGAAAAAGTTTAAATAATTTTAAATAATAATAACTAAAATACAATAGTCATAGCAATAAGAAGAAAAAGAGGTAGAAGACCAGGAAGGGTTATAAAAGAAAATCCTCATAAAATTAATGAGAAAATTACTGCTCATGAGATTCGTTTAGTTGGGGATAATGTTGAAATTGGAGTTTATACTTTGAGTAAAGCTCTTTCAATTGCTAGGGATCAAGAGCTAGATTTAGTTGAAATATCACCAAATGCCTCTCCCCCAGTATGTAAAATTTTGGAATACAAAAAATTTCTATATGAACAAAAAAAACGTGAAAAATTATTAAAATCTAAAACAAGTAAAGTAATATTAAAAGAAATAAGATTTGGTCCTAATACTGATGAACACGATTATGATTTTAAGAAAAAACATGCTGAAAAATTTTTATTAGAGGGAGCAAAACTTAAAGCATTTGTTTTTTTTAAAGGAAGATCAATTGTTTATAAAGAGAAGGGGCAAATTTTATTGTTGCGTTTAGCCCAAGATCTTGAAAAAATTGGAAAAGTTGAACAAATGCCAACACTTGAAGGAAAAAAGATGTCAATTTTTATAACTCCGAAAAAGTAAGTAAATAAATAAGTTATGCCAAAAATGAAAACAAAATCCAGTGCTAAAAAGCGTTTTAAAATAACTGGGTCTGGAAAAATTAAAAGAAAACATGCTTTTAAAAATCATATTTTAACAAAAAAATCTAAAAAAAGAAAATTAAGGCTAACTCACTCTGGCTTAGTACATAAAAGTGATATCAATAACATTAAAAAACAATTAAAGCTAAAGTAAAAGAATTATATTAACCAGAAGTGGCTAGTTAAAGAGTACTAAAAATACCGCCTTCTTCAAAAAAAGATAAAAATGCCAAGATCGTTAAACTCGGTTGCTTCCAGAAAAAGAAGAAAAAAAATTATAAAATTAGCTAAAGGCTTTTTTGGTCGTAGAAAAAATGTGTGGACAATTGCAAAAAATGCTGTTGAAAAAGCCATGGTTTATGCATATAGAGATCGAAAAACTAAAAAACGAAACTTTAGATCGTTATGGATTACTAGAATTAATGCTGCTACACGAACACATAACATGTCTTATAGCGAATTTATGGGAAAGATTAAATCTAAAAAGATAAATTTAAACAGGAAAGTCTTAGCAGATCTTGCTGTCAATAATACTGAAGCTTTTAAGGCTATTATTAATAGATTAAAATAATTTGAAAAGTAAGCTAATAATTTATCACAATCCTCGTTGCAGAAAATCAAGAGAAGCTCTTAATCATATAAAAGAATCAAAACTTGAATATGATTTGGTTTTATATCTAACTGATCCTTTAAATGAATCAAACTTAGTAAACATTTTGTCTAAACTTAAAATTAAGACTATTGAGCTTGTTAGAAAAAATGAAATACTTTGGAGATCTCAATACTCAAATAAAAGTTTAAATGATAATCAACTAATCTCAATTTTGGTGTCTAATCCAAAACTTATAGAAAGACCAATAATTGAATATCAAGAAGATGCAGTGATTGGAAGACCTATTGAGAAACTATATATTTTTTTAAATAAAATTAAACCATAAAGACTTATAGTTGTCAAAACAGATAAAAGAAAATGAATAAATTTTATTATTTAATTTTTGTTTTTACACTTTCATTCTTTTCATTAGCTCAACGTCCTTCAAATATACCCAATATAAAAAAGATTAATATCATTGGTAATGTTGTTGATTCTGAAACAGGTCAGCCCCTTGAATATGCTACCGTAACATTAAAAAACAATAGATTTCCGGACAGAATTCAAGGAGGTATAACTAATGAAAAAGGGGTGTTTGATTTACAAATTTTTCCTGGAAAATATAATATTTTAATCGAATATATAGGGTTTAATACAGTTAAATATGAAGGTAAAGTAATTAGAAAAAATACAGATTTTGGAAAAATTCTGATGATTTTTAGTGAAAATCAACTAGAAGAAATTGAATTGATCGGAGAAAGAACAGAAGTTGAAATTAGATTGGATAAGAAAATATATAATGTAGGAAAAGATATAATGGTAAGAGGTGGAAGTGTCGCAGATGTTCTTGATAATGTACCTTCTGTTTCTGTTGATGTTGAAGGAAATGTCGCTCTTAGAGGAAACGTTAATGTTAGAATATTAATCAATGGAAAACCTTCTGGATTAGTTGGTATATCAGGGCCTCAAGGTTTAAGGTCATTACCTGCTGAATCTATTGAAAAAGTCGAAGTTGTAACCTCTCCCTCTGCCCGATATGACGCTGAAGGTACTGCTGGTATTTTAAATATTATTTTAAAAAAAGAAAAACTTGAAGGAATTAACGGAACTCTGACAGGAAGTTTAGGAATTCCAAAAAATAATAGGACCTCAGCAAATTTAAACTGGAGAACTAAAAAGTTAAATATTTTTACAACAAATACTTTAAGTGATAACTTAACTAATGGTAATTCTTTTAACGATAATGAATATTACAATGGTAATGATCCAAGTACATTTTTAAAAGAAAAAAGAATTTCTGAACGAAATAGAAAAAGTTTTTTCACAAGTTATGGTCTTGAATATTATTTTAATGATAAAACTTCATTAACTCTAAGTACATTTTATAGAAAATCAGATAGAGAAAGTAATACGAATAATGATATTCAAGAACTTAATTTTGCAGGAAAGTCATTAAATCTAGTTAAAAGAGCAGAAAATGAAGATGAAAAAGATATATCAAAACAATACAGTGCAAATTTTTTTAAAGATTTTAAAAAAGAAGGACACAGGTTTACTGCCCTATTTCAATATGAGGAAAGTTATGAAGATGAATTTTCTAACATTACTAACCAAACTCTTATTCCTATTATTTCAGAAATAAATTATGAAAAAGTAATAAATGATCAAAACCAAAGAAGGATTTTAGCGCAAAGCGATTATGTTCTTCCAATTGATGAAAACACTCAATTTGAAATTGGTTATAGAGGAAGGTTTTCTACTCAAAAAACTGATTACCAAGTTTCATATCTAATTGATTCAAATTACGAATTGGATACTAATCTATCTAACTACCTAGTATATAAAGAATACGTAAATGCTGCTTATACACAATTTGGGAAAAAAATTAACAAATTTTCATATTTATTAGGTCTTCGAATGGAAGATTCAAAAATTGAAATAGATCAACAAACTACTAATGATAAAACAATAAAAAACTATACTGATCTTTTTCCTACTTTAAATCTTTCATATAAACTTAATGACAAAGAAAGCTTTACATTAGGGTACTCTAGACGTTTAAGACGTCCGAGATCAAGGTTTATTAATCCTTTTCCATCTAGAAGTAGTATAATAAACATTTTTCAGGGAAATCCCGATCTTGACCCTACTTATTCAAATGCTTATGATATAGGGTATTTAAAAAGATGGGAAACATTAACTCTAAACTCTTCAGTCTATTATCAAAAAGCAACAAAGGCGTTTACATTTATTAGGCAAGACTCTGGAGAAACTGTAATAATTACTGGAGAAGAAAATAACTCTTCCAACCCCATAGTTGAGGTTCCAGTTATTAGACTTTTTCCGATTAATTTATCAGTTAATAATAGGTTTGGTAGTGAATTTTCAATTTCATATTTCCCTTCAAGAAAAGTTAGGTTAAGTGGTAATTTTAATTTATTTAGTTCTGAAATTATAGGTGATTATAAGGGTGAATCATTTGATGCTAAAAATTTAAGTTGGTTTGCGAGATTTAATAGCACTATTAAACTTCCAGGTTCAATAGATTGGCAAACTAGATTTTTTTATAGAGGACCTTCAGAAAATGCCCAAACTAAAAGAAAAGGAAATTTACGCTTCTCAGGAGCATTAAATAAAGAAATTTTAAATAAAAAAGGAACAATATCAATAAGAGCTACTGATTTATTAAATACATCGAAAAGAAAATCAGAAACTTTTACTGAAACTTTTTCTAGCTACGGAGAGTTTCAATGGAGAGAACCATCCTATGTTCTAACCTTTACCTATCAAATAAATCCAAATAAAAATAAAAAAAGAAATCAAAGAAATAATGGAAACGGTGAAAATGAAGGATTCGATTTTAATTAATAATACTTAAACTTATCTGGTTTTATTTTTTACTTAGCTTTTTTGATCTTAATTGAATTTGCTCCATAAAATAACCAAAAAGCCAGTAAGGAATTATAAAGAGAAGTAAAAAAAACATAAGCCAAAACCCCATTGTTAAAATAGATAAAAAAACTAAAAATCCTAAATATTGATTAAAATCCATAATATTTTTTTATGCATTACAAATTTAAAAAATAAATTTGATTTATTCGTCTAACAATTATACTCTGACATAAAATAATTAAAATTGTTAAAAATTTATGAAATCTTTTAAAACCAAACCTAGTATTTTTGTATATAAATTTGTTTTGAATGAAATATCGAATTGAAAAAGACACCATAGGAGAAGTTAAAGTTCCTCTTGAAGCTTATTGGGGAGCTCAAACACAAAGATCAATTAATAATTTTAAAATTGGACCAAAAGCTAGTATGCCTATGGAAATAATTCATGGGTTTGCTATTTTAAAAAAAGCCGCAGCCTATACAAATCATGAATTAAAGACATTAAGTTTAAATAAACGAAATGCTATATCAAGAGTATGTGATGAAATTCTTGATGGAAAATTAAATGATCAATTTCCATTAGTAGTTTGGCAAACTGGTTCAGGGACCCAAACAAACATGAATGTTAATGAAGTAATATCTAACAGGTCTCATGTTCTTGAAGGGTTCAAGATTGGTGTAGGAGAGAATAGTCTTAAACCAAACGATGATGTAAACAAATCTCAATCATCGAATGATACTTTTCCAACAGCAATGCATATAGCAACCTACAAAAAATTAAATAAATTAACTATACCTGCTCTTGAAAATTTTAAAATATCTTTAAATAAAAAGGCTCTTGAGTTCAAAAAAATAATTAAAATTGGTAGAACCCACTTAATGGATGCCACTCCCCTTTCCCTAGGTCAAGAATTTTCTGGTTATGTCTCTCAAATTAACCATGGAATAATTGCATTAAAAAACACATTGCCACACCTCTCAGAACTTGCTCTTGGAGGAACCGCAGTTGGAACTGGGATAAATACTCCCAAAGGATATAACAAATTAGTGGCATCATATATATCAAAATTTACTGGTTTGCCTTTTATTTCAGCAAAAAATAAATTTGAATCAATAGCAGCTCATGATGCAATAGTTGAAACTCATGGAGCAATTAAACAAATCGCAGTCTCACTCTTTAAAATTGCAAATGATATTAGAATGTTATCATCAGGTCCTAGATCTGGAATTGGAGAAATAATTCTTCCTGCAAATGAACCAGGAAGTTCAATTATGCCAGGTAAAGTAAATCCTACTCAATGTGAAGCATTAACAATGATTTGTGGTCAAGTCATTGGAAATGACACTTCTATATCTTTTGGAGGCACACAAGGTCATTTTGAACTTAATGTATTTAAGCCTTTAATGGCATACAATATTCTACAATCAGCTCAACTAATTGGTGATTCATGTAAAAGTTTTAAAAAAAATTGCATAGATGGTATTGAACCAAATTATAAGAGAATTGAAGAAATGGTAAATAATTCATTAATGCTAATAACAGCACTAAACACAAAAATTGGATATTACAAAGCTGCCGAAATTGCTAACAAAGCATATAAAGAAGGTATAAGTTTAAAAAAATCAGCAAAATTATTAGGTTATGTATCAGAAAAAGATTTTGATAAATGGGTTAGACCTGAAAAAATGATTGGTGATGACCAATAGACTAAAAATAGTTGATTTTATTCCAAAATATATTGATGATTATATTAGACTTAACTAGCAATGGTTGAATAGATATTTTGTTATTAAATCTTTTGATAAAATTCTTTTAAAAAATTGTAAAAAAATAAGTTTGAAAAAAATCATTCTATACTCTAATACAATTTTAACAAACTCTATACATGTATATGGAGAATATAATTTCAAAAAAATTATTATTAAATGAAATTCATCCTATAAAAGAGGAAATATAAAAATGGAGTTAAAATTTTAAAAAAATTAAATTTATATTCTACCCCTTAAGGCATTAAAAGCCCATGCGATAGCATAAAAACCAACACCTGCTATCGAAAAACCAATAGCATGATCTGAATATTTTAAAATACCTATAAGAATTAATGCAGTGCCAATAGTTGCAAGTATTAATGCTCCAAAACCTACAATTTTATTTTTATTTAAACTCATGTATTAAATAAATAATTAACAAATATCGAAAATTTAAAATAAATTATGAATAAAAGAATCAAAAGGATGAAAACAATTTTTCTTTCCAATTGTTCCAATTATACTTTCTAGACATAAAAATTAAATATAAAGGATACAAAACTATTAAAGAAATAACTATTTCATTAAATAAATTTGGGTCAGAAATATCAATTAGAATTGATTCAGTCTGAAATACAGTCCAGTTTGAAGTTACTAATAAAGCTGTTATCAGATTGTTTGAAGCATGAAAACCCAAGGCTAATTCAATACCCTGATCCATAATCGATAAGATTCCTAAAAACAAGCCTGTCCCAAAGTAATATATCAAAATACTATATCCCAATTTTTCAACCTCAGGATTAAATATATGTAATAATCCAAAAATTAATGAAGTCATAACTAATGGCATCCAACAATTATTAAAAAATGATGCAAAACCTTCCATTAGATAACCTCTAAATATAAATTCTTCTAAACTAGTCTGTATTGGAATTAATAATATGGCTATTGGTAACATGACTAAAAACTTATTCAATTTAAAATTCCATTCATAATCATTAGGATTTAAACTGAAGTTAAATAATACAATTAATGTTATTAATATACCCCATAAAAAAAAAGAAAAGAAAACTCTGTCAAAATCAATTTTTTGTCTAATAGTCGCAATTTTTTTTAAAGATGATTTATGTAATTTCTTAACGACTAACCATAACCCAAAAAATGAAAATAAAAAAGGTATTAAAATCAAAAATAATCGTGTATTTCTATCTATTTTATTTAAAATTTCAAAAGGATCTTCGGAGATTACATCTAACTTACTAGCCTCAATAATATAATAAGTTAATGGAAACTGTCCAATAAAATTAAATATTATAATAACTAAAGACCCAAGAAGATACATCCAAAATGGATCTTTTTTATTTTGATTTATAAAATAATTTATTTTTTTCAATTAATATAAAAAGGATTTAATAAAAGAATATATACAATTGAAAAAATCATTTGATAGTAAATAGTATTAATATTAGATCTCACAAGTGATCTCCTATCATAATTTTTAAATATATGTAATACTATTAATAATCCAAGTAAAAATAAAATGGAATTAGAAATATAATATAGAGTTAAAGGAAAATCAGGAATATTAGTAACTAAAACTTCTCCAAAATAAAATATAAAAATAAAAGCAAATAAAAGAATAAATAAATAAATCCATCTTGAAACTTTTTTTCCAAATAATACAACTAAATTATTTTTTCCAACTAATTTATCTGACTTATAATCAGGAAACTGATTTATAAATAAAATATTTGTTGTAAGTAAACCTACTGGTATCCCTAAAAAAATTAAATTATAAAATTCTTGAGAAAATAAAATTATAGTGTCAACAGAAATAGCAAATCCAGTCCCAAGTGTTAATAAAGGTCCAAATGATAAAAAAATTGTCAGCTCACCAATTCCTTTTCTTCCAGATAACTTTAAAGGTTTAGCTGTATAAAAATATCCTAAAAAAATTCCAATTAGAGCTATTATTGACACATAAATTAAATTACTTAATGAATTAGTATTTAAATAACTTAAAAGCAAAACTAAAAGAGCCGAAAATAGAGTGAAAATTAACATAACATTAGCCAACAACTTTGTTTTACTAAGAGTTATTAAACCAAGTTCAACAGCTCTACTTCCTCCTGAAAGTTGAGCACCCTTAAGAATAGGATCATTCATTCCCACATTAAAATAATCCTTATTAAGCCCATCGGTTCCATCCTTAACATCAAAGTAATCATTATATAAATTTGAAAATAATTGAAGTGTCAATATTCCTATCAATGTAAGAATTAAAGTTATTGGACTAAATAAATAATCTCCTTTTCCAGCAAGATATGATCCTACAACTAAAACTGGAAATAAAGATGCTGAAGTAAATCCTGCTCTTGTTATAGCAACAGCTTTAATTATTTTAGTTGAAAATGTTATTGGAACATTAACTTTTTCATTTATAATCTCAGTAATACCACAATATCCAGTTTGGGGATTATTTTTTCCATTTGAAAAATTAGGTGTAATTGTAATTTTAGCATTTAAAATTGTGCCATCTTTTTTTAAAAAATTAGTTTTAGTTTCAAATTCCCCCTCAGTATTGGCCTTTTTCAACCATCCTAATACATTTTGAAGTACTATCTCTCCAGGAGAAAAAATTGATACTCTTTTTTTTCCAACTAATTCAAAGTTAGAATATCCAAACATTTTCTCACCATCTTTGTTAAGATTTTGAATTATTCCTTCCATATCACAAATTATCACACTTTTCATATAAAATTTACTTTAAGTCTTCAAATTTATGTCTTTAGTAGAATAAATCAAATATTAGTTTCTTTTTTTCCTAACATAAGTAGTCAACTTGCTAATAGAAATTAGTTCATCTTTCTCATTAGTAATTTTTATTTCCCATAACTGAATTGTTTTACCAAGATTTATTGAACGAGCTGTAGCAACTACTTCTCCTTCAGATATACTTTTTAAATGGTTTGTAGAAATCTCAATCCCACGTACAATAATGTCTTTTCTTTTTAATAAAATGAATGCAGCAGTACTTCCAACTGTTTCAGCTAAAGCCGCTGTTGCTCCCCCATGAAGAATACCATCAGGCTGATGAACAGATTCATTTACTGGCATTTTTGCTTTCACATAATCCTCTCCTATTTCAACAAATTGAATACTTAATGTTTCAACTAAAGTGTTTTTTGAAATATTATTACACATTTCAAGTATACTTTTTTTATCCATTTATTTATAATAAAAAAACCTCTAATTAATAGAGGTTTAAAATTAATTAAAATTTGATTTACTTAACTTCTTCAAAGTCTACATCTTGAACATTATCACCACCCTTTTTAGATTTTTTATCTCCATCAGAATTTGAGTCTCCTTTAGCTTTAGAAGAATCAGCTTGAGCTTTATACATTTCTTCAGAAACATTTTTCCATGCTTCATTAATAACTTCCATTGCTGAGTCAATTTCTTTAATATCCTTTGATTCATGTGCTTTTTTTAATGACTTAAGAGCTTCCTCAATAGGTTTCTTCTTATCATCTGACAATTTATCCCCATATTCTTTTAATTGATTCTCAGTTTGAAAAATCATTTGATCAGCAGAATTAAGCTTATCAACTTCCTCTTTGACTTTTTTATCTGCATCTGAATTTGCTTCTGCTTCTTTTTTCATTTTCTCAATTTCTTCTTCAGTAAGCCCAGATGAAGCTTCAATTCTTATATCCTGTGACTTACTGGTGGCTTTATCCAAAGCACTAACTTTTATTATTCCATTTGCATCGATATCAAAAGTCACTTCAATTTGAGGAGTTCCTCTTGGTGCAGGAGGAATTCCATCTAGATGAAATCTTCCTATTGTTTTATTATCTACTGCCATTGATCTCTCACCTTGTAATACATGTATCTCTACTGAAGGTTGATTATCAGCTGCTGTAGAAAAAATTTGAGATTTTTTTGAAGGAATTGTAGTATTTGATTCAATTAATTTTGTCATTACTCCACCCATTGTCTCAATACCTAATGATAAAGGTGTAACATCTAATAAAAGAATATCTTTAACATCTCCACTTAAAACTCCTCCTTGGATTGCCGCTCCAACAGCAACTACTTCATCAGCATTAACTCCTTTAGAAGGTTTTTTTTCAAAAAACTTTTCAACTTCACTTTGAATTATTGGAATCCTAGTAGAACCTCCTACTAAAAGAACCTCATTTATATCAGATTTTGACAATCCTGCATCGTCTAATGCCTTTTTAACTGGAGCCATAGATCTTTTAACTAAACTATTAGCTAATTTTTCAAAATTAGATCTAGTAAGAGTTGTTACAAGATGTTTTGGTCCAGAATCAGTAGCTGTTACATAAGGAAGATTTATCTCTGTTTGAGCTGATGATGAAAGTTCAATTTTTGCTTTTTCTGCAGCTTCTTTTAACCTTTGAAGTGCCATTGGATCCTTTCTTAAATCAATCGATTCGTTTTTTTTGAATTCTTCAGCAAGAAAGTCTATTATAACTTGATCAAAATCATCACCACCTAGGTGTGTATCACCGTTTGTTGATAACACTTCAAAAACTCCATCTCCTAATTCTAGAATTGAAATATCAAAGGTTCCACCTCCGAGATCATATACAGCTATTTTCTTATCCGATTTTCCTTTGTCTAAACCATAAGCAAGAGCAGCAGCAGTAGGTTCATTTATTATTCTTTGAACTTTTAATCCTGAAATTTCTCCAGCCTCTTTTGTAGCTTGTCTTTGAGAATCATTAAAATAAGCTGGAACAGTTATTACAGCCTCTGTTACACTTTGACCTAAATAATCCTCTGCTGTTTTCTTCATTTTTTGAAGTGTCATTGCAGAAAGCTCTTGAGGCGTATATAATCGTCCATCAATATCAACTCTTGGAGTGTCATTATCTCCTTTTACAACTTTATATGCAACATTAGAAACTTCTTTTTTTGATTCGGAAAATTTATTTCCCATAAATCTCTTTATAGAAGCTATAGTTTTTGTCGGGTTTGTCACAGCTTGTCTCTTAGCAGGATCCCCAACTTTAATTTCTCCACCATCAACAAATCCAATTACCGATGGGGTAGTTCTTTTTCCTTCAGCATTTGGTATTACGACAGATTCCTTGCCTTCCATAACAGAAACACATGAATTCGTTGTTCCTAAATCTATTCCAATAATTTTACTCATAATTAATTTTTAAATTATAAAATAACAAGCATTATGCCAAAAAAAATTAACTGACAGTCTGACAGAAAAAATTTACTTAATAATAAAGTATTAGTTTTATATTTATTTATGTAAACCTTCTATAATATATGAACTCAGATAAATATAAAAGAATTACAACTAATACTTTGTCTGAAATGAAAATTTCCGGTGAAAAAATAGCTATGCTTACTGCTTATGATTATACATTAGCTAAAATTATAGATAAAGCTGGTATAGATATTATACTAGTCGGGGACTCTGCATCAAACGTTATAGCTGGTCACGAAACAACACTACCAATAACTTTAGACCAAATGATATATCATGCCAGCAGTGTGATTAGAGCTGTAAAAAGATCATTAGTTGTTGTAGATTTACCATTTGGAACATATCAATCGGACTCAAAAGAAGCTTTAAGGTCAGCTATTAGAATTATGAAAGAATCAGGAGCCCATTCTGTAAAGTTAGAAGGAGGAAATCAAGTTGTTGAATCAATTGAAAGAATTCTTCAAGCAGGAATTCCTGTCATGGGACATCTTGGTCTTACCCCTCAATCAATATACAAGTTTGGCACATACAATGTTAGAGCTAAAGAAGAGAAAGAAGCTAATCAATTAATAAAAAATGCTAAAATTTTAGAAAAAATTGGATGTTTTAGTATTGTTTTAGAAAAAATTCCCGCAGCTTTAGCTAATAAAATTTCAAAGGCAATCAAAATTCCAGTAATAGGAATTGGAGCTGGAAACCAGGTAGATGGGCAAGTACTAGTTCTTCATGACTTTCTTGGAATGACTCAAAAATTTAATCCAAGATTCTTAAGAAGATATTTAAATCTCGGTGATGAAATTCAGAATGCTGTAAAAAAATACACCCTAGATGTTAAAAACTCTACTTTTCCAAATAAAAAAGAACAATACTAGCTTTTTTAGTGGAACCTGAAAAAATAATTTTTGAAGATAATCACATAATTGTAATTAATAAAAAATCGGGTGAGCTAGTTCAAAATGATAAAACAGGAGATATTTCTCTATTTGAAAAAGTTAAAAATCACCTGAAAATTAAATATTCAAAGCCAGGAAACGTTTTTCTAGGATTAGTACATAGAATTGATAGACCAACAAGTGGTGTTGTAATTTTTGCAAAAACGTCTAAAGCTCTTACAAGATTAAATAATCAATTTAAAAATAGAATAACTAAAAAAATTTATATTGCTATTGTGTCTAATAAATTTCCTAATAATGACGGATCTCTTGAACATTGGTTGTTAAGAAATAGACTCAAAAATAAATCTATCTCATACAATAAAAAAGTTGAGAATAGTAAAAAAGGTATTCTTCACTACAGAAAGAGACAAAAACTTAAGAATTATTCAATTCTAGAAATTGAATTAGAAACTGGGAGACATCATCAAATAAGATCACAACTAAGCAAAATAGGTTTTCCTATAATGGGTGATTTAAAATATGGCTTTAAAAGATCAAATATTGGCAGCTATATAGGTCTACACGCCTACAAACTCAATATTAATCACCCAATAACTAAAAATACTATTGAATTTATTGCTTCAAAACCGAATTATGGGATATGGCAAGACGTTCTTTTCGATTAAATTGAACTGCTTTTCTCTTTATTATATCAACAATTGGTTTCCTTTCTATTTTACTTTCAAGCCACGATAAAATATCTAAATAAAGAAAAGATCTTTTTTCATATGGATCATTTTCATATTTTTTTAATTCAATAAACAAATCCTTAAAAGCATGTTTTAAATCTTGAGGATATATCTCTCCAAGTCTTCTTACAAACCTAATCATTGCTTTCTGAACTTCATGTAAATCATTCATTTTAATCAAAAACTTATAAGTATCCCTTAATTGTTTTTCTAGATGATAATCAAATCCAGCCTCATAATGTGCAAAGATATTAAGAACTCTTGAAAAACATAATAAATCCTCACGCATCTTAAGGTCTTTATTAGTTATTATTCTATCTAAATAAAAAATACAGTTCTCATAATCTTCTTTACCAAAATATATACATGCTATTTTATAATAAAACATCATTACGCGATGAGCATCAATTTGATTCTTATAATCCTTAATACCTTGTAAGACTGATGGAATATACTTTAAGCCTTGGTCAAAATTTCCTTCCAAAAAACAAAGATTAACTAAATTGCTATAGTTAAATTGAAAAACTAAGGCCCCTAAATTATCGTTTTTTGGAAAGGTTTTACTTTCAACTCTTTTTTTCATCAGATTTAATACTTTTTTTAATTTAATTGGATACTTAATTAGCACAAGGCTTTCCATTAAATAATTATTACCTTTTAAATAAAATACTGGATGAACTGAAATCATTTTTGGAAATTCTTCAAACATTTTCACCCATTTTGATGAATATTTATAAGTAGATAGAAAATCTTGAATTAAAAAACTATACCAAACATATGCTTTGTAATACCACAATTTTTCTCTAAAACCTAAATCCCTCTCCTGAATTTTTGATATTCTTTCATAAAAAAACTGAGTTATTTCTCGAAACTCTTTATCACTTTTAGCATAACCTGCCTTAATTAGTCTTTGATACAATTCTAGAGAAAGATTAGACAACTGTGTAGATATATAATTTTGCTTACCCAGTAAATCAGCTTCTTTAATAAGTTCCTCCGCTCGATTCGATAAACCTCTAGTTATATATTGAGATTCAATAACCTTTTCAAGTTCTACTATGTCATAAGCGATATATTTTTCTTCATGATTTAGAGCTAAAATTTTAGCCTTATCCAAGACCTTTAAACTCTGTTTATATAATCCTTTTTGATATAATAAGGTAGCGAAATCCAATTGCTCTCTAATTTGTATCCTAACATTTTTTAGAACTGGATTTAATCTTAAACTAATTAAAATTTGTTTATACAAATGTGCTTTCAAATTAGATAATTGCTGTTTCTTTACAATTCCTTTTTCTAGAATAACCTCTTCATTATAAATATTCACTTTTTCCATCAAATTAAAAAGACTTAAATATTTAGAATCTTCATTTGAATCCATACGTCCAACATATAATTTAAATTGTCTCTTTTCAGATTTTGTCAACGATTTAATTAAAACAAATAAATTATCTTTTTGATCACTTGTCATTGTAAATAGTTAAAGTTTAAGCACCTGTAAATTAATTACTTAAAAAATTAATAACACCATCGAATATTGTAATGCAAATATATATATTTTAAAGAATTTATTAAGATAATATGTATATTGTGCTAGTTATATAACAATAGTTTTAGTGAATTTATGGAGTACGTTGAAATTTTTGATACTACCCTTCGAGATGGTGAACAAGTGCCTGGTTGTAAATTAGACTCTAGAACTAAATTAATAATTGCGGAACAACTTGATCTTCTTGGTGTTGATGTTTTAGAAGCAGGTTTCCCAATATCTAGTCCAGGAGATTTCAAAGCTGTGGATGAAATCTCAAAAATAATTAAAAATGCTACGGTCTGTGGGCTTACAAGAGCTGTGAAAAAAGATATAGATGTTGCAGTAGAAGCACTTAAAAGAGCAAAAAAACCAAGAATTCATACTGGAATAGGAACTTCAGATAACCACATAAAATACAAATTTAAAACTAATAAAGAACATATTATTGAAAGAGCTGTTAGTGCAGTAAGTCACGCAAAAAAATATGTCGAAGATGTAGAATTTTATGCTGAAGATGCTGGAAGAACAGAAAATAAATTTCTAGCTCGTGTTTGTGAAGAAGTTATTAAAGTTGGGGCAACTGTTCTCAATATTCCTGATACAACAGGTTATTGTTTACCTGAAGAATATGGTAAAAAAATTAAATTTTTAATGGAAAATGTTAAGGGTATTCACAAAGCAAGAATTTCTTGTCATTGTCATAATGATCTAGGTTTAGCAACATCTAACTCAATAGCTGGAGTTCAAAATGGAGCGAGACAAATTGAATGTACTATTAATGGAATTGGAGAAAGAGCTGGAAATACATCACTTGAAGAAGTCGTTATGATTATGAGACAACATCCAAATTTAGGCTTAAATACAAAAATTAAATCTAAAATGCTTCATGGTATTAGCAAACTAGTTTCAGAAAGTATGGGGATGCCTGTTCAACCGAATAAAGCTATTGTAGGGGCCAATGCTTTTGCACATAGTTCAGGAATTCATCAAGATGGTGTTATAAAAAAAAGGGAAACTTATGAAATAATCAACCCCAAAGACGTTGGTGTTAATGAATCCTCAATCGTTCTGACTGCTAGAAGTGGAAGAGCCGCTCTTGCTTACAGAGCTAAACACGTTGGTTATGAATTAAATAAATTGCAATTAGATAAAGTTTATAAAGAATTCTTAAAAGTTGCAGATATTCAAAAAGAAGTATGCGATGAAGATATTTCAAAAATTATTAAATCTAGCAACATATAATTTTTTAAATGAAAAAAACACTTTTTGATAAAGTATGGGACTCTCATATAGTAAAGTCAATTAAAAATGGACCAGATGTCCTTTTTATCGACCGTCATATGGTTCATGAAGTAACTAGTCCTGTTGCTTTTTTGAGTTTAAAAAAGAGAAAAATAAAGGTTTTGTACCCTAATAGAACCTTTGCTACTGCAGATCATAACACCCCTACAATAAATCAACACCTTCCAGTCTCTGATCCACTCTCAGCAAATCAATTAAAAGCTTTAGAAGAAAACGCAAAAGATCATAATATATCATATTGGGGATTAGGCCATAAAAAGAACGGAATAGTACATGTTATTGGTCCCGAATATGGTATAACTCTACCTGGTGCAACAATTGTGTGCGGTGATTCACATACTTCTACCCATGGAGCATTTGGAGCAATAGCTTTTGGAATAGGAACCTCTGAAGTTGAAATGGTCCTAGCGACTCAATGCATAATTCAAGATAAACCAAAAAAAATGAGAATTACAATAAATGGTGATTTAAGTAAAGGTGTAACACCAAAAGATGTAGCTCTTTTTATTATATCTAAACTCACTACCTCTGGAGCTACCGGATATTTTGTTGAATATTCTGGAAAAGTCTTTAAGTCTTTATCTATGGAAGGTAGAATGACTGTTTGTAATCTTAGCATTGAAATGGGTGCGAGAGGTGGTATAATTGCTCCAGATGAAAAAACTTTTGATTATATAAAAAATAAAGAATTTACTCCAAAAAATTCAGAATTTGAAAAAGCTATGGAATACTGGAAAAAGTTAAAATCTGATGATGATGCAACATTTGATAAAGAATATCTTTTTGATGGAAGTAAAATTGACCCAATGATTACTTTTGGAACAAACCCAGGAATGGGCATATCAATATCAAAAATTATTCCTAAAGCTTCTTCAGTCACTGGAGACTCAACAACATATCAAAAAGCTCTTGAATATATGGGATATAATGAAGGTGAAAAAATGATAGGTAAAAAAATTGATTTTATTTTTTTAGGAAGTTGTACTAATGGTAGAATTGAGGATTTTAGAGCATTTACAGATGTTGTAAAGGGAAGAAAAAAAGCTAAAAATGTCACTGCTTGGTTAGTTCCAGGATCACATAAAGTTCTAGAATCAATTAAAAATGAAGGTTTATTAAAGATTTTAAATGAATCTGGTTTTGAATTAAGAGAACCTGGATGCTCTGCTTGCTTAGCTATGAACGATGATAAAATACCTGAAGGAAAATATGCAGTAAGCACATCTAATAGAAATTTTGAAGGTAGACAAGGACCAGGCTCAAGAACTCTATTGGCAAGTCCTATAATTGCAGCTGCAGCTGCTATAACTGGAAAAGTTACTGATCCAAGAAATTTTATATAACAACATATGGCCTACGATAAATTTAATGTTTTAACCAGTACAGCTATCCCTCTTCCAGTTGAAAACGTTGATACAGATCAAATAATTCCAGCTAGATTCCTAAAAGCTATTGAAAGAAAAGGTTTTGGAGATAATCTTTTTAGAGATTGGAGGTTTTTTCAAGACAACACTCCTAAAAAAGATTTTATTTTAAACAACAGTAATTTTAGAGGTAATATTCTTATTACTGGAAAAAATTTTGGTTCTGGGTCATCAAGAGAGCACGCCGCTTGGGCAATCTATGACTACGGCTTTAGATGTGTGGTATCTTGTTTTTTTGCAGATATTTTTAGAAATAACTGTTTAAACATTGGAGTTTTACCAGTTCAAGTTTCTGTTATTTTTTTAGAAAATATTTTTAAAAGTATAGAAAAATACCCAAAATCTAAATTTAAAATTGATCTTCCAAATCAAATAATTACAAATATTGAAAATAATAAATATGAAAATTTTAATATTAGTCCTTACAAAAAAGAAAATATGTTAAATGGTTATGATGATATCGATTATTTAACTAGTCTTAAAGATGATATAATTACTTTTGCAAATAGATCACCTCTTTAACTAAAATTATTAATGGAGAATAGAGTGATAGAAATAATGGATACAACTCTTAGAGATGGAGAACAAACCTCTAGTGTTTCATTTTCAGCATCAGAAAAACTAACTCTCGCTAAACTTCTTTTAAATGAATTAAAAGTAGATAGAATAGAAATTGCCTCTGCTAGAGTTTCTGATGGGGAATTTAAAGCTGTGAAAAGTATAACGGAATGGGCTAAAAAAAATAATCTTCTAAATAAGATTGAAATTCTAACCTTTGTTGATAATGGTATTTCTCTAGATTGGATGCTAAAAACTAACGCAAAAGTTCAAAATCTTCTTACCAAAGGTTCTTTGAATCACCTTAAATTTCAATTAAAACAAAAACCAAAAGAACACTTTATATCTATATCAAAAAATATATCCGCGGCTAATAATTTTGGAATTGAAACAAATGTTTATCTTGAAGACTGGAGCAATGGAATGAGAAATTCAAAAAATTACGTTTTTGAATTTTTAAATTTCATTTCAAATCAGCAAATTAAACGAGTTTTACTCCCTGATACTCTAGGCATCTTAAATCCAAGAGAAACTTTTGATTATTTATCGGAAATAATCAATAAACATCCTGATATTCATTTTGATTTTCATGGTCATAATGACTATGATTTAGGAGTAGCAAATTCTCTTGAATCATTAAAAGCAGGTGTTAAAGGTTTACACCTGACTGTTAATGGTATGGGTGAAAGAGCTGGTAATGCACCAATGGCTAGTGTAATTGCTGCTATAAACGATTTTTTTCCAGAAATAAAAAATTCAGTCAATGAAAAGTCATTACATAAAGTTAGTAAACTTGTATCAACTCTAACTGGTTTTAGAATACCAGCAAATAAACCAATAGTTGGAGAAAATGTTTTTACACAAACTTCGGGTATTCATGCTGATGGTGATACTAAGAAAAATTTGTATTATAATGATTTAATTCCAGAAAGATTTGGCAGAAAAAGAAAATATGCTCTAGGCAAAACATCAGGAAAAGCTAATATTAAAAAAAATCTACAAGACCTTGGTTTAACTCTAAATGATAGTGAAATTAAAATTGTCACAAAAAAAGTCATTGAATTAGGTGATAAAAAAGAAAGAGTAACAACAGAAGACCTTCCATACATTATATCTGATATTTTAGGTAGTGAAAGTATACGGAAAAAAGTTAAAATTCAATCATATGTTCTGTCTCATGCAAAAGGATTAAGTGCCTCAACTTCAGTTGCTATTAAAATAAAAGATAAAATTTTTGAAGAAAACAGTTCAGGAGATGGTCAATATGATGCTTTTTGGAATGCTATAAACAAAATATACAAAAAACAAAAAATTGATTTACCAATATTAATTGATTATGCTGTAAGGATTCCTCCCGGAAGTAATTCTGATGCATTATGTGAAACTTCAATTTCTTGGAAAAATAAAAGTAATGAGTTTACAACAAGAGGATTAGACTCAGATCAAACTGTATCTGCAATTAAAGCTACTGAAAAAATGTTAAATATTCTTTATTCTAAAAATAAAACATGAATCTAAATATTGCTATTCTTGCGGGAGATGGTATCGGTCCTGAAATTACAAATGAAGCTATAAAGGTCTGTAATGCAATTGGGAAAAAATTTAATCACAATATTAATTGGAAAAAAGCTTTAACTGGTGCTGCTGCAATTGATAAATATAATGATCCATATCCAGATGAAACTCATGAAATTTGTAAAGAAGCTGATTCAATTCTTTTTGGTGCAATTGGACATCCAAAATATGACAATAATCCTTCTGCAAAAATTCGTCCAGAACAAGGTCTTCTTAAAATGCGAAAAAAATTAGGTCTTTTCGCTAATATTAGACCAACATTTACTTTTCAATCATTAATAAATAAATCTCCTTTGAAAAGGGAAATAATAAATGGAACAGATTTAATTTTTGTTAGAGAATTAACTAGTGGTATTTATTTTGGTAAAAATGGAAGAAAAGATAATGGGAATACTGCATTTGATACATGTACATACAAAAGAAATGAAATAATTAGATTAGCAAGAAAAGGATTTGAATTAGCAATGAAAAGATCAAAAAAATTATGTTGTGTTGATAAAGCAAATGTCCTAGAAAGCTCTAGACTATGGAGAGAAACGGTTCAATCAATGGAAAGAGATTACCCTGAAGTTCAAGTAAGTTATGAATTTGTTGATGCCATAGCTATGAGGCTTATCCAATGGCCAACTACTTATGATGTTTTAATAACTGAAAATCTTTTTGGAGATATCTTAACTGACGAAGCATCCGTAATTTCTGGATCAATGGGATTGATGCCCTCTGCATCAATTGGTGATAAAAATAGTCTTTTTGAACCCATTCATGGATCTTTTCCTCAGGCTACAGGTAAGAATATAGCCAATCCCCTAGCAATGATACTTTCTGCTTCAATGATGTTTGATATGGCTTTTAATCTAAAAGATGAAGCAAAGTGTATAAAAAAGGCTGTAGAAAAATCACTTGAAAAAGAAATTCTAACTGAAGATCTTATCGATAATAAAGAAAAAGCTTTTAAAACTAGTGATGTGGGGACCTTTCTAACTAAACAAATTTTATCATAAATCAGATTATAACAACCAATACTATATGATTTTTTTCATTGCAGTCATTGAATTACGTAATTCATAACCTATAATCTCTACGGGATGAAATCGAATAATTTCATTTACATCAATCAATTTTTTATTATCAACACACGTTTCTTTAGTGTATTTAGAGCCATCACCTATTAAACTAGCATCAATTTTTTTCATAAAATCAGCAAGCAAAGGTTTGGCTTCATGATCAAATAAATAACATCCATATTCAGCAGTATCAGAGATTACTCTATTCATCTCAAATAATTTTTTTCTTGCAATTAAATTTGCAATTAATGGGGTTTCATGTAATGATTCATAATAAGCTGATTCTTCTTTAATACCAGATGCTAACATTGTATCAAATGCTAATTCAACTCCAGCTCTAACAAATGCAACCATTAAAAGTCCATTATCAAAAAAATTCTGTTCACTTATTTCATCAGTAGTAATTTTAGTTTTTTCAAATGTAGTCTCAGCAGTTGCAGCTCTCCATTCCAACAAGTTCTTATCACCATTATTCCAATCTTCCATCATCTTTCTAGAAAAAGCTCCTGACATAATATCATCCATATGTTTTTGAAATAAAGGAGTTAATATTTTTTTTAATTGCTCTGAAAGTTCAAATACTTCTATTTTTGCAGAATTAGATAATCTATCCATCATATTAGTGATTCCTCCATGCTTTAAAGCTTCGGTTATCGTCTCCCAACCGTATTGAACTAACCTAACAGCATATCCACCGTTTATTCCTTTCTCTATCATCTTGTCAAAACATAAAATTGAACCCGTTTGCAAAATCCCACAAAGTATTGTTTGCTCACCCATTAAATCTGATTTTACTTCAGCAACAAATGAAGACTCCAAAACTCCTGCACGATGTCCTCCAGTTGCATAAGCATAAGCTTTTGCTTGATCAAGACCAATTCCATTAGAATCATTTTCTGGATGAACAGCAATCAATGTTGGTACACCAAAACCCCTTTTATATTCCTCTCTAACCTCAGATCCTGGACACTTGGGCGCTACCATTATAACAGTTAAATCCTTTCTTATTTTTATTCCTTCTTCAACTATATTAAAACCATGAGAATAAGATAATGTGGCCCTTTTTTTCATTAAAGGCATTACAGAAGAGACTACTAGGGTATGATTCTTATCCGGAGTTAAATTTAAAACTAAGTCAGCATTTGGAATCAAATCTTTAAAACCTCCAACTTTAAAATCATTCTTTATTGCATTAAGATATGAATCTCTTTTTTCTTTTATAGCATCATCTCTTAATGCATAAGAAATATCCAAACCTGAATCTCTCATATTAAGCCCCTGATTTAATCCCTGTGTTCCACATCCAATAATTACAATTTTTTTTCCTTTTAAAACTGAAATTCCATTATCGAATTCAGATAAATCCATAAATCTACACTGTCCTAATTGATACAATTGATCTCGCAATGAAAGCTGATTAAAGTAATTATCCATTTGATTAATTTTTTTTATTATTTTCTTTAAAAGTATTTAATATTTCTGATATACCCATTTTAGATTTAGTAACTGATATTCTTCCAGATCTAACAAATTGAAGAAGTCCAAGTGGTTTTAAATCATTATATAATTTTTCCGTTTCATCTCTAAATCCTGTTTTTTCAATAACAAAAAATTCAGGTGAAACAGTAACAATATTAGCATGACTTTGTTTAATAATATTTTGTATTTGCCTCTCTTCAAATAAAGAGTTAGACTTAACTTTATAAAGAGCAGATTCTTGAAAAATTGTCTCTTCATCAGTATGATAAAAAGCCTTAATAACGTCAACTTGTTTTTCTATTTGCTTAACTAAATTATCAATTTTATCAAAGCTAACTTTTACAACAATTACAAATCTAAAAACATCTTTTATCTCAGATTCTGAGGATGAAAAACTATCTAAATTTATATGTCTTTTAAGAAAAATTGCTGAAACTCTATTTAATAATCCAACATTATTCTCACTATAAACAGAAATTGTATATGTTTTTAATTTCATTTTATTCAAGTCTTATTTCTGAAACACTAGCTCCTGAAGGGATCATAGGAAAAACATTATCTTCTTTTTCAACACAAACTTCTAAAAAAAAAGGTTTTTGAGATAAAATCATCTCTTTTACTGCTGAATCTAATTGATTTCTTTCCTTAACTCTAATAGAATCAATATTATAACCTTTTGCAATAGTAACAAAATCAGGATTTACCATCTTAGTAGATGCATATCTTTTATCAAAAAACATCTGCTGCCATTGTCTAACCATTCCTAAAAATTCATTATTTAAAACAACTATCTTAACAGCCACTTTAGTTTGAAAAATTGTACCTAATTCTTGAATTGTCATTTGGTATCCACCATCTCCAATTATAGCAACTACTTCTCTTTCTGGAGCCCCCATCTTTGCACCAATTGCGGCAGGCAATGCGAAACCCATTGTTCCAAGACCTCCAGAAGTAATATTACTTTGAGAATTATTAAATTTAGCATAACGACATGCAACCATTTGATGTTGTCCAACATCTGATACAATTATGGCATCACCCTTTGAATATTTATTTATAGATTCAATAACTTCACCCATTGTTAAACCTTTTTTAGTTGGAAATAAATCATCCTTAATTACTTTTTTATACTCAATTTTCTTTAATTTCTTAAAGCGATTAATCCACAAGGATAAATCATTTTGTCTAACTTTTTTATGTAATAAATCAAGACTTTTTTTACAATCACCAAGAATAAATGTATCAGCTATTACATTTTTATTTATTTCTGAAGGATCAATTTCTAAATGTATAACTTTTGCTTGTTTGGCATAAGTTTTAAGATCTCCCGTTACTCGATCATCAAACCTCATTCCTACAGCAATTAGAACATCACACTCATTTGTTAATAAATTAGGTGCATAATTACCATGCATTCCAACCATGCCCATATTTAAAGGATGAGATGTTGGAAGAGCAGATAATCCTAATATAGTACAAACTGCTGGTATTCCAGATTTTTCAACAAAACTTTTTAACTCATCCTCAGCTTTTCCCAATAAAACTCCTTGACCCCAGACAATTAAAGGTTTTTTTGCATTATTTATAAAATTGATAGCTTCATCTATTTTCTCAAGATTAATTTCAGGAAAAGGATTATAACTCCTAATTCCTAAACACTTTTCATACTCAAAATCAAAAAATTCGAATTGAGCATCTTTGGTAATATCTATTAATACAGGTCCTGGTCTACCAGAACGAGCAATATAAAATGCTTTTGCCATTGCTGAAGGAATTTCACTGGCTTTTGTTATTTGAAAACTCCATTTAGTTACAGGTATTGAAATTCCAATAATATCAGTTTCTTGAAAGGCATCTGTCCCGAGTAGATGTGAAGCTACCTGTCCAGTAATACAAACTATTGGAGTTGAGTCAATTAAAGCATCTGCTATACCCGTAATCAAATTAGTTGCACCTGGTCCTGAAGTTGCAACAGCTACACCAACCTTTCCTGAAGTTCTAGAAAATCCTTGAGCTGCATGAACCGCTCCTTGTTCATGTCTAGTTAAAATATGATGAATTTTATCTTGAAATTTAAATAATTCATCATAAACAGGCATAATAGCCCCTCCAGGATAACCATAAATTAAATCAACTCCCTCTAAAAGCAAACAATGAATAACAGCCTCAGCTCCAGAAATTTGTTTTATTATATTTTTATCTCTCCTTATTTTTTCAGTACTCTCCATAGTTAATTTTGATCAGTTACACATCCTTCAGATGCATTTGATACTGATTTAATATATTTATATAATACACCTATATTAAATTTATATAATGGTTTTTTCCACTTTTTTCTTCTTTTATCTAATTCATCGTCAGTTAATTTAACATTCAAAGAATTTTTTTCAGCATCAATAATTATTATATCTCCATTTTTAATTAAACCTATAACTCCTCCTTCTTGAGCTTCAGGCACTATATGTCCAACAACGAATCCATGAGTTCCACCAGAAAATCTTCCATCAGTTATTAATGCAACACTTTTTCCTAAACCAGACCCCATTATTGCTGCTGTAGGTTTTAACATTTCAGGCATTCCTGGTCCACCCTTTGGACCTTCATATCTAATGACTATAACATCCCCTTCTTTAACATCACCATTTTTTATACCATCATTTGCTTCAAACTCACTATCAAAAACCTTAGCAGGTCCTTCAAATTTTAATCCTTCTTTACCTGTAATTTTTGCTACTGAACCTTGCTTTGCTAAATTTCCTTTTAATATTCTTATATGACCTGTTTTCTTTATAGGATCATCAATAGTTTTAATAATTTTTTGATTCTTTTTTAATGAAGATACTTTTTCTAAATTTTCCTCAAGAGTTTTACATGTAACTGTTATACAATCCTCATACAACATTCCATTTTCAAGCATATATTTAAGAACTGCAGGAACTCCCCCAGCCTCATGAAGATCGTTCATTAAATATTTTCCACTTGGCTTTAAATCTGCAAGGAATGGAGTAGAGTCACTAACTTTTTGAAAATCATCAAGAGTTAAATCAACGTCAGCAGCTTTAGCAATTGCTAAGAAATGAAGTACAGCATTAGTAGAACCACCTAAAACTGTTATTAACCGCAGTCCATTTATTAAAGATTTTTTAGTCACAATATCCTTTGGTTTAACGTCATTTACTAACAAATTTTTAAGATAAAAACCAATTCTTTCGCATTCCTCCTCTTTGTCTTTGCTTATAGCAGGATTTGAAGAATTATAGGGTATAGACATTCCGCAAGCCTCGATAGCAGATGACATAGTATTTGCAGTATACATTCCTCCACAAGCTCCTGGACCAGGACATGCCTTTTCAATCACAGACTTATAATACTTTTCATCTATTTTTCCGGCAACTTTTTCTCCCCAAGCCTCAAATGCAGAAACTACGTCTAATTTTTTTTCACCCAAACAACCTGGAGCTATAGTTCCTCCATAAACCAAAATAGAAGGTCTATTTAATCTTAACATAGCTATTAATGCACCAGGCATATTTTTGTCACAACCAACAACAGTGATTAAAGCATCATAAGACATTGCTTGTACAACAGTCTCAATAGAATCTGATATTATATCTCTAGATGGGAGTGAATATCTCATTCCTGGGGTTCCCATTGATATTCCATCACTTACTCCAATAGTATTAAAAATTAATCCTAATAAATTTTCATTATTTATTCCGTTTTTAATAATCTTAGACAAATCATTTAAATGCATGTTACAAGGGTTTCCCTCATATCCAGTTGAAGCAATTCCCACTAAAGGTTTGCTAAAATCATCACCTCTCATTCCTATAGCATGTAACATCGCTTGAGCAGCTGGTTGAGTAGGGTCTTGAGTAACTATTTTACTATATTTATTTAACTCCATTATACTAGATAATTAACAAAATTAAATCTTAGACTATTTCTATTTGTTTTTATAATACCACATAGAATTATAGTCAAATTAATCTAACTATAGTTAAAGAATTGATTTTCAATTAGTTTTATCGTTTTTTTTAACACATTCAATCATGCTCTTTTATTATATCATTTTAAATTATATTTGATTTTAAATTATATAAAGTGACAATTAAAAAAATAAAATCAATTCAAGAAACATTTTTTGAAAATCAAGAAACTTTGAATGTTAAAAAAAGAATTAATTACTTAAAGAAACTTAAAAATGTTTTAAAAGAAAAATCCCGAAATATTTTTGAAGCACTATATAAAGATTTAAAAAAATCAAATTTTGAGGCTTTTACAAGTGAAACTTTACTGGTAAATAAAGAGCTTAATACTATAATTAATAATTTGAAAGAATGGTCTAAACCCAAAAAAATTTCCAGTTCTTTAATAAATTTTCCATCAAAAGACTATTTAATTCCTGAACCCTATGGAAACATTTTAATGATTTCTCCATGGAATTATCCTTTTCAACTTTCTCTTACACCATTAATTGGAGCTGTTGCTTCAGGAAATACAATTGTTCTTAAACCTTCAGAATCTGCTCCAAATACATCAAAAATAATTAATGAAATAATTAGCTCTGTTTTCCCAGATGAATGGGTGAAAGTAATTGAAGGTGATGCTAATACTGCGCAAAATCTATTAAAAGAAAAATGGGATTATATTTTCTATACGGGAAGTACTAGAGTAGGAAAAATTGTTGCAAAAGCTGCAGCTGAAAATTTAACCCCAACTACACTTGAATTAGGAGGAAAAAGTCCCTGTATAATTGATAGTTCTGTTCCTATCAAAAAAACCGCAAAGAGAATTGTATGGGGTAAATTTATTAATTGCGGACAAACATGTATTGCTCCTGATTATATTTTAGTTGAAAAAAGTATTAAAAAAGATCTTATTAATAATATTATCGAAGAAATTGAAATCGCTTTTTCCAAAAAAATTAATAATTCAAAAGATTATGGAAGAATAATCCATAAAAATCATTTGAATAAACTATTAAAATCATTGAAAAATCAAAAAATTATATATGGAGGAATCAGTGACAAAAAGAATCTTTATTTAAGTCCAACCATTGTAGATGAACCTAATTTAAATAGTGAATTAATGTTAGAAGAAATTTTCGGCCCCATTCTTCCAATAATTTCCTATGAGAATAATAACAAAATCTTTCAGATAATTAAAAGTTTAGAAAAACCTCTTGCTTTCTACGTTTTTAGTAAAAACAAAGATTTCATAAATCTAATGTTAAATAAATTCTCCTTTGGAGGAGGTGTTATTAACGACACTTTAATTCATTTCGCAAACATCAATTTACCTTTTGGAGGTATAGGATCTAGTGGAATGGGTGCTTATCACGGAGAGCACAGTTTTAAACTTTTTTCTCATTTAAAACCCATTGTAAAAAGATCGTTTATATTTGATTTTCCTCAGCGTTTTGCTCCATATCCAAAATCATTAAAATTTTTAAAATTTTTATTGAATAGACTATGAAAGAAAAAAATGTAAGTGAATCAATCTTGTATAGAAGATCGGTTAGAGTTTATGACAAGTCTAAAGAAATTGATGAAAAAATTGTCAAAAAATGTGTTGAGCTATCTACATTAGCCCCTAACAGTTGTAATCTTTAATTATGGAAATTTTATCATATAATATCTAAAAGAAATTGTACTGAAATAGCAAAAAATTGTTTTAATCAATCTTCTGCTAAAACTTCTAAACAATTTGTAATCCCTGTTGTTAGATCTGATTTGTGGAAAAACAGATTAAAAGCAAATATTGATTTTATAAAAATAAATAAAGATTGTTCTGAGGATAATATAATGAGTGCGATTAAATACTATGAAAAAATCATGCCCAAATTGTACAAAGGATTTTCTCCATTTAGAGGTTTTATTCATTCTGTAGTTATGAAATATAGAGGTTTATTTAAACCTACATATCGAGAAGTCAAATCAAACGATTTAAGAATAGTTGCTCACAAAAGCCTTGCTCTAGCAGCTCAAAACTTTATGATATCAATGGCCTCTTACGGCTACGACACATGCCCTATAAAAGGTTTTGACTCTAAAAGAATAATGAAAATTTTAAAACTTTCTAAAAAATCAGAAATCAATATGGTAATTAGCTGTGGAATAAGAACTAAAAAAGGAATTTATGGAAAACGTTTTAGGGTTCCTCTAGATTCAATTTACCATAAATTGTAACGATAAATCTCCACTCCTTTTTTTTTAGAAAACTGCTTTGATCTTTCTAAACCTTTTATCAACCAATCTTTAAATTCATTTTTACTAGAATATTGTATTGATGAATTTAATAATTCTAAATCCGTATTTATCTGAGCATAAAAAGGTTGTGACGCTGAATTAAAATTAATTGCCTGAAAAGTTGCCCACTTTTGACCATAAGATACAATTTTTCTCACTCTTCCATTTGGAAATCTAAAACTAAATTGATCTTTTATTTCCAATTTTTTTCTGTCATCAACATACAAAGAAATTAGAACAAAATCATTTTTCAACATACTATATATTTCAGGATCAGACCATACGTTCTCTTCCATTCTTCTGCAATTAACACATGCCCAACCTGTAAAATCAATTAGAATAGGCTTATTAATTTCTTTCGCATATTTAAAGCCTTCGTTATAATCTTTAAAACAATTTAAATTTAAAGGACAACCATTATTATTTTTCTTTATTGTATAGAACTCTGGAGGCGGGAAACCACTTAAAAATTTTAATTCATTCTCTTCAGTAAACAAACTAAAAAAAAGATAAAAACTAAAAAAGAATGGTATAAAACTAAACAAGTTTAATTTTAAACTAGAATAAATATTTTTAAATACATTAAAACCACCAACCAAATAAAATCCAAATAATAAACTTATTAAACCCCAAAGAATTATAAAAATTTCTCTTTTTAGCAAATTCCATTCACCTATTAAATCAGCATTAGACAAAAACTTTAATGCTAAAGCCAGTTCAAAAAAACCTAGAGTCACCTTTAAAGTCTCCATCCACCCTCCTGATTTAGGAATACTCTTAATTAATTTTGGAAAAAAAGACAAAATAGAGAATGGTACCCCTAATGCAAAGCCAAAACCAAGCATACCAAAAGTTAATTCAATAGGACCATTAGTGTTAAAAGATCCTGCAAGAAGTGACCCTAAGATTGGCCCTGTACATGAAAATGAAACAATTGATAGAGTTAATGCCATAAAAAAGATGCCTAAAATACTTTTTAAATTTGAAGATGATTCAGTCTTATTAGCCCATGAACTTGGTAAAGAAATATCATAATATCCAAAAAATGAAAAAGCAAAAAAAACAAAAACAATAAAAAAAATAAAATTAATGGTAACATTAGTTGATATTGTATTTAGAATTCCAGGATCTAAAAAATCAATAAAATGAAATGGAAGACTTAAAATAAAGTAAACTAAAATTATAAAAAACCCATAAAGTGATGAGTTCAATACTCCATTACTTTTATTGTTTGACTGTTTTAAAAAATATGATACTGTTAAAGGCATCATTGGCAAAACACAAGGGGTTAAAAGTGCTAATATGCCACCAATAATACCAAGAAGAAAAGTTTTAAAATAAGAAATCTCATCCTTTTTAGATTCTTTTATCTCTTTAAACTGCTTGTTTTTAAAATCTAACAATAATTCTTTTGATTTAAAAACACTTTTTTTATCCAATAATTGTTCTGAATAAACAAAATTATCACTAAGAGATATGGTTAAAATTTCAGATCTAAAAATACAAAGCTTGTCATCACAAGCTTGATAATTTACCTCTATATCAATTTTTTGTAATTTTTGATCAACCAATTTAACTTCTTGGGTGAAAATTGCCTCATTCTCAAAAAAATTTAAATTTAATTGGAAAAGATTATCATATTTTTTTAAAGATTCACTTTCCCGAAAAACTCCTAACAATTCATAACCCTTTTTATCTCTAAAAACAAACTCGGTCGGTTCTGCTCCTCCTTTGGGGAGATTTTGAGAATATAATCGCCAATTATCATCAATATAAGCCTCAATGGTTATTAAATAATTATGATCAGATATTTTTTGAATATTTGAATTCCAAATTACAGGTTCCTCAATCTGTGAAAAACAATAAAAGCTTAATAAAAAATAAAAAGAAAAGAATCTTAAGAAATACATGATATTTGTAAAACTTTTGTTGAATTTTTATCAGCAGCAAAACGACTGTCAAGTCTTTTCCCAACAACCCAAACTACATCTTTATTTGAAACTAATAACCACTGGTTTTCTTTATCATAAATTGAATATTTCTCATCCTTAAAATATTTGCTAACTAATTTTTTCCCTTTCATTCCTATTGGATAAAAATAATCTTTTGACTCTGGTTTTCTTAAATATAATGGATCTTTAATTTTATTTAAATCAATCCATGCAAATCTATGGTTTAATAATTTTTTATCATAACTATTAATATATTTAAAATCAAGATTTATAGGCAATTTTACTTTTTTATCATTTAAATCTAATAGATATTTGCTCTTTTCTATTTCTTTTATCTTATTTATAATTAATTCTCCTCTATCAACTAACATTCTATGAGTTTTAGAAAATAATTGTTTTCCAGTGGAAGACAATAATAACTTTGAAATATCCTTAGATTTAAATCCATACAAAGAAAATAATTCATGTAAATAAAAATTTAAAGTTTTCAATTTTAATAATTGATCAATATTTACTCTTATTAGTGAATTATCATATACAAATATTTTTTTTCTAATTTTTTCTATAGAATTATTTATAAATTCTCTTGTTTCATGAAGATTTCGTAGTGTAGTTCTAAATTTATTCAAAAAATCAGGAATCATCATTTCAATATCTGGAACAATTTTGTTTCTAAATTTATTTCTCAAATAATAATTTTCAATATTTGAATTATCCTCTCTCCATGAAAGATTATTTTTCTTTGCATAATTAATAATTTCTTTTTTTGAAATAAACAATAATGGTCTAACCACTTTATTTTTATTAATAATTCCAAGAAGACCTTTTAATCCAGAACCTCTAGATGAATTTATAAGAAAAGTTTCAAATTGATCATTTAGATGATGAGCAGTAAAAATAAAATCAAAATAAAAAATATTTTGCAACTCAAAGAACCATTTATACCTTAACTCTCTAGTTCCTAATTGAATATTTATATTATTAATTTCACAATATTCCTTCGTTGAAAATTTAGAATAAAAAAAAGGAATATTATATCTATCACACCAAACTGAAACAAATTTTGAATCATTATCACTTTCTGCACCTCTTAACTGAAAATTACAATGCGCTATAGAAAAATCTATTTTCAACTTCAATAAAATATCAGCCAAAACACTACTGTCTATTCCTCCACTATGAGCTAAAAGAATTTTTTTTGATTTAAATTTTGTTAAATCTTTACCGACTTTTTCTATTAAAAAATTATTCACAAAACAAATTTAATATAAACTTTCTCAAAAGTTAAATTGATTTATTTAATTAAAAATTGTTATTTTTTTTGGTAGTAAACTAAAAAAAACTCAAATTTGCAATCGAAATGCTAGAGCAATTAATAAATATTAATTTAAATCTTCGAACAAAAACTTTTGTTCGTCATTTTCCTTTTCGCCCCTTGTGGGTTTAATATACTCGTGAAAATTGGATAATCCAATTTTCAAATCTAAAAGGATTTTCAAATATTTAATTTTAAAAAAAACAAATGCAAATAATTCTAGCAAAAGCTAAACATATAAAATACTCCAAAATAATCAGCAGTCATATTAACGATGCTGCAAAAATAAGAGGTACAGGTATAGCTAGACGAACTCCTGAATATATTTCAAAAAAAATTGAAAATGGAAATGCCGTTATTGCTATTGATAATAATGTTTTAGCCGGGTTTTGTTATATTGAAATTTGGGGACATGGAAAATATGTAGCTCATTCAGGATTAATTGTCGCTCCTAATTACAGAAATCAAGGTCTTGCAAAAAAAATAAAGAAAAAAGTTTTTGATCTTTCATTGAAAAAATACCCAAAATCAAAAGTCTTTGGAATTACTACAGGAATGGCAGTAATGAAAATTAATTATGAGCTCGAATACAGACCAGTTCCTTTTTCCGAACTTACAGATGATCCTGAATTTTGGAAAGGATGCCAAACTTGTAGAAACTATGATATATTAACTCGAACAAATCATTCCTTATGTCTTTGTACAGGAATGCTATATGATCCAAATAAAAAATGAAAAATAAAATAGTTGTGTTAGCCTATAGTGGTGGATTAGACACCTCCTACTCTTTAAAGAAATTATCATCTGATGGCTATTTAGTTCATGCAATAACAATTAATACTGGAGGATTTACAAACAAAGAAGTTAATCAAATTTCAAAAAAAGCTTTTCAACTAGGCGCAAATAAATATAAATGCATAGATGCAATTGACCCTTTTTATAAAAAGATAGTTAAATATTTAATTTTTGGAAATATCTTAAAAAATAATACTTACCCATTATCAGTAAGTTCAGAAAGAATAATTCAAGCGATAGAAGTTGTAAGTTATTCAAATAAAATTAAAGCAAAATACATTTCACATGGTTCAACTGGAGCAGGAAATGATCAAGTAAGATTTGACCAAATATTCCAAATACTAGCACCTGACTCTGAAATAATTACTTTAATAAGAGATAATAAACTTTCACGTGAAGATGAAATAAAATATTTAAAATCTAAAGGATTAAAAATAGAATGGAAAAAGGCTAAATATTCAATAAATAAAGGTCTTTGGGGAACATCTATTGGTGGAAGTGAAACATTAACTTCAAATCAACCTTTACCTGAAAACGCATACCCTAATCGATTAAAATCAAAAAAAGATAAAAAAATTGAAATAGAATTTAAAAAAGGAGAATTAATAAGAATTAATTCAATAAAAGATTCTCCAGTCAATTTAATCAAATACTTACAAAATTTGGCAGAAAAATATGCTATAGGGAGAGATATTCATGTTGGAGATACAATTATAGGGATAAAAGGAAGAGTTGCTTTCGAAGCAGCTGCACCTATAATTATAATTAAAGCTCACCATCTTCTTGAAAAACACACCTTATCTAAATGGCAGCTATTTCAAAAAGAATCCATTTCAAATTTCTATGGAATGTTATTACATGAAGGTCAATATTTTGACCCAGTAATGAGAGACATAGAATCTTTTTTAATAAATAGTCAAAAAACAGTTAATGGAACAGTTTACATAAAACTAAGACCTTATAGTTTTGATCTTGAAGGAATTAACTCAAAGTATGACTTGATGCATGGAGCTTTTGGAAGCTACGGAGAAATAAATAATAATTGGACTGCTGACGATGTAAAAGGATTCATAAAATTAAATACTAATGCGGGAAAAATTTATCATAAAATAAATAAAAAAAAATGAAAACAGTTGGTATTATTGGAGGGTCTGGTTATACCGGAGGAGAATTAATTAGACTAATTATTAATCATCCAAAGCTGAAAATAAAATTTGTTTATAGCACTCAGTATTTTGGAAAGAAAATTTATGAAATTCATAAAGATTTGTTAGGAATAATTGATCTAGAATTTAATAAAAAAGTTGAAAAAAACATTGATATTCTTTTTTTGTGTGCTGGTCATGGAAATTCATTAAATTTTCTTAAAACAAACAAATTCTCAAATAAAACTAAAATTATAGATTTAAGCAATGACTTTAGGGTTACAAAACAAAACAAATTATATAATTATAAATTCATATATGGCTTACCCGAACTTAATAGAGAAAAAATAATAAATTCGAATGCTGTAGCTAACCCTGGATGTTTTGCCACTGCAATTCAACTTAGCTTAATCCCCTTGGCTAAACAAAATTTAATAGGAAAATCTATTCATATAAATGCAATAACAGGTAGTACAGGGGCTGGAGTAAAAATGAGTGAAACTAATCATTTTAGTTGGAGAAATAATAATATTTCTTGGTACAAAGCATTTAATCATCAACATCTTTCAGAAATAAAACAAACATTAGACGAATTAAGACAAGATTCAAAAATATTTTTTATTCCTCAAAGGGGAAATTTTACAAAAGGAATTTTTTCTACAACTTATACAGAATATAATGGAAATCTAAATACAGTTAAAAAACATTACAAAGAGTACTATAAAAACCATCCCTTTACAGAAATTTCTGATGAAGAAATTTCATTAAAATCAATTATCAACACTAATAAGTGTCACATTCATTTATTTAAACATGAAAATGTTCTGTTAATCACAAGTGTTTTAGATAATCTAATAAAAGGAGCTTCAGGGCAAGCATTACAAAATTTAAACTTAATGATGGGCTGGAATGAAAATTTAGGTCTAGAATTAAAAGCATCAATATTTTAAAAACAATTCATATGAAAATAGCAATAATAGGAACAGGAAATTTAGGATTGAGCATAGCAAAAGGGCTAATTAAAAATAACACTTATACTTCTCTTTACCTTACTAAAAGAAACCTTGAACCTATAAATAAATGGAAGAAATATGATGAATTATATATTTCAAATAATAATATAAAAGCAATTTCTAATTCTGATATTATAATATTTTCAGTTCAACCAAATCAATTTGAAGAAATTTTAAATGAAATTTCTTCAAAACTTAATTATAAGCATATAATTATATCAACAATTACTGGTTTTAAAATTAAAAGAATAGAAAAAATTACTGGATCATCAATCCCTATAATAAGAGCTATGCCAAACACAGCTATCTCTGTTGCTAAATCAATGACATGCATATGCTCAAATAAGATAGGAGAAAAAAGTACTCCCGTTGCAGAAGCAATTTTTAATGGCCTAGGAACAACAATAAGAATTGAAGAATCCCTTATGCAGGCTGCTACTGTACTTTGTGCTAGTGGTATAGCTTTTTGGATGAGACTAATAAGAGCGACAACACAGGGGGGCGTTCAACTAGGTTTTGATGCAGATATTGCTTTAAAAATGTCAATTCAAACAGCAATGGGTGCTTCAAGCTTACTTTTTGATTTAAAAACACATCCTGAAGAAGAGATTGATAAAGTTACAACACCTAGAGGATGTACTATAACTGGTTTAAATGAAATGGAACATCAAGGCTTGAGCTCTTCATTAATTAAAGGTTTAAATGCATCATATAATAAAATAAATGAAATATCTTCTCAATAAATGAAACAATTTGTAACACTTGAAGACCTTAATGATGTTAATCTGGCAATAAAAGAAACATTAGCTTTAAAAAAGCTTTATCTAAAAGAAAAAAAATCATTAATAGAAACTAAAAAAAATCTTGGAATGATTTTTTTTAATCCTAGTCTTAGAACGAGGTTAAGCACTCAAAAAGCAGCACAAAATCTAGGAGTAAAAACAATGATTATGAATTTTACCAATGAAGCTTGGGCCCTTGAATTTGAAAATGGAACAAAAATGAGTGGTCTTAGATCTGAACATATAAAAGAGGCTGCTGCTGTAATTTCTGAATATTGTGATATAATTGCTATTAGAGCTTTTGCTTCTCTAAATGATAAAGAAAAAGATGAGTCAGAAATTGTTATAAAAAGCTTTATAAAATATAGTAAAGTACCAATTATAAATATGGAAAGCGCAACAGCACATCCTCTTCAAGCATTAGCTGATGCAATAACAATTTTTGAAAATAAAACTAAAGAAAAACCCAAAATTCTTTTAACCTGGGCTCCTCACCCCAAAGCTTTACCTCAAGCAGTTCCTAATTCTTTTACCAAAATAATGAAACATATGAATGTTGAATTTATTATAGCTCAACCTGAAGGATTTGAACTTAATCCTAAAATTTCGGAAAACATTAAATTATACTATAATCAAAAAAATGCTTTTAAAGATGTAGACTTTGTTTATGCAAAAAATTGGAGCTCATATAAGAACTATGGACAAATTTCAAATGGTAACGATGACTGGATTATTAATAAAGAAAAAATGAACCTTACAAATAATGCGAAATTTATGCATTGCCTTCCTATTAGGAGAAATATTATTGCATCAGATGAAGTTTTAGATAATAAAAATTCTCTTGTTATAAAACAAGCTGAAAATAGAATTTATTCAGCTCAATATGTTATAAAAAAATTGATCAATAATGAATAATATAACTGTTGTTAAAATCGGAGGGAAATTAATTGAAAACAAATCATTACTAAATGATTTTATATTAAAGTTTTCTAAATTAAATAGACCAAAAATTCTAGTTCATGGAGGAGGAAATATAGCTACAGAAATAAGTAAAGAACTTAATGTCAAAGTTGATGTTATTGATGGTAGAAGAATTACAAATGAAAAAAATCTTGATATCGCAACTATGGTATATGCTGGTAAAATAAATAAAGAAATTGTAAGTAAACTTCAAGAATTAAATTGTAATTCTATTGGATTATCTGGAGCTGATGGAAATTCAATAGTTTCTAAAAAAAGAGAAGTCAAAAAAATAAACTATGGTTTTGTGGGAGACATAACATTTATTAACTCCAAATTTATTATAGATTTAATAAAAAATAATCTCACTCCCGTTTTTTGTGCTATAACTCATAATTCTAAAGGGCAACTTTTAAACACAAATGCTGATTCAATTGCTTCTGCAATCTCTATAAACTTAAGTAAAATTCACAAGGTTAAATTATTTTATTGTTTTGAGAAAAAAGGTGTTTTAAAAAATATTAAAGATGATAAATCTTTTCTTAAAAAAATTGATTGGAAAAATTACAAGATATTAAAAGGTAATAAAAACATATCTAATGGTATGTTACCTAAACTTGAAAATTGTTTTTACGCTTTAAAAAATGGAGTAAATCATGTTAGAATTGGAGATAATGAAATGTTTTGTGGAAAGAATAATTTCACTGAATTAACAATATAAA
>CAUZKB010000009.1:0-40261 GCA_963580575.1 Bacteroidia bacterium
AAGAAGAAAATAAAACTGAAAATTTTGGGATATCACAACAACAAGTTGAGGATAAATCAACAAAAGAAGAATTGTCAGATACTAAGATTAAGCTAGAAAAGGGTTTAGAAAAGACTAAAAAATCTTTTTTTGCTAAGTTGGGTAAAGCTTTATTGGGTAGGAGTAAAGTAGATATTGATGTATTAGATGATTTGGAAGAAGTACTTATTACTTCTGATATTGGGGTTAGTACAGCTTTAAAAATAATTAAAGCATTAGAAATTAGAGTTTTAAAAGATAAATATGTTGGCACTAATCAATTAATGGAAATGTTACGAGAAGAAATTATAGAGCTTTTATTAAAACAGCAAACCATAGATTCATTTGATTTAATTAATGATGATATTGAAGGACCATATGTGATAATGGTTGTTGGAGTTAATGGCGTTGGTAAAACAACAACTATAGGGAAATTAGCTCATAAATATAAAAAAGCAGGAAAAAAAGTAATATTAGGAGCTTCAGATACTTTTCGTGCTGCAGCTATTGATCAACTAAAGATATGGGCTGATAGAGTTGATGTACCAATTGTCAGTCAACAGATGGGAAGTGACCCTGCTTCTGTTGCTTATGATACTTTACAATCTGCGAAATCTAATAATAAAGATGTAGTTATAATTGATACAGCTGGAAGACTTCATAACAAAATAAATCTTATGAATGAGCTTACAAAAATAAAGCAAGTTATGGATAAGATTATTCCAAATGCACCACATGAAGTTTTACTTGTTTTAGATGGTTCCACAGGTCAAAATGCATTCGAACAAGCTAAACAATTTACTGTAGCTACAGATGTTAATGCCCTTGCGATTACAAAATTAGATGGTACATCTAAAGGAGGTGTAGTTTTGGGTGTTTCAGATCAATTTAAAATACCAGTGAAATATATTGGTATTGGTGAGAAGATAGACGATTTACAATTGTTTGATAGTGAAGATTTTGTAGCTACAATTTTTAGCTAGCTTAAAGCGATTATTTGTTTTTATGAAAAAAAATATAAAAAATATTTCTAATCTTAATTACAGTTTTAATTGAGTAATATGAGAACTAAATCAACAACTATAAATAAAATAAATATTATTACTCTTGGCTGTTCAAAAAACATATATGATTCAGAGGTTTTAATGGGGCAGTTAAAAGCGAATAAAAAAAATGTAGTTCACGAAAAAGAAGGCAATATCGTTGTTGTTAACACATGTGGTTTTATAGATAACGCCAAAGAGGAGTCAATTAATACAATTTTAGAACAAGTAAAAAATAAAAAAGCTGGTAATATTGATAAATTATACGTAACAGGGTGTTTAAGTGAGAGGTATAAAGTTGATTTGATTAAACAAATACCTGAGGTTGATCAGTATTTTGGGACTACAGATCTACCAAGTTTGTTAAAAGTTTTAAATGCTAACTATATGCATGAATTGGTCGGTGAAAGAATTTTGACTACTCCTAAACATTATGCATATTTAAAGATTTCTGAGGGTTGTGATAGATCCTGTTCTTTTTGTGCTATTCCCTTAATGAGAGGTAAACATAGATCTATTCCTATTGAGAACTTAATATACCAAGCGAAAATGTTAGCATCTGAAGGAGTTGTCGAGCTTATATTAATAGCTCAAGATTTAACTTCTTATGGATTAGATTTATATAAAAAGAGATCTCTAACAAAGCTTTTAAATAAACTTGTTGAAATTGAAGGAATTTATTGGATTAGATTACATTATGCATTTCCTACAGGATTTCCTTTAGATGTAATTAAATTTATGAATGAAAATGATAAAATTTGTAATTATTTAGATATTCCACTACAGCATATATCTGATAATGTTTTAAAATCTATGAGAAGGGGTTCTAATAGCCTTAAAATAAATCGTTTAATTGAAACTTTCCGAGAAAAAGTTCCTAATATCATATTAAGAACAACTTTAATTATTGGTTATCCAGGAGAATCTGAAGAAGATTTTAGTCTCATGAAAGAATGGTTAAATGAAATTAAATTTGAGAGATTGGGTTGTTTTGCATATAGTCATGAGGAAAATACTCATGCTTATAATTATGACGATGATGTTCCGGAAAAGGTTAAAAAAGATCGAGTCAATCAAATAATGAATTTACAGTCAAAGTTGTCATGGGCGTTTAATAAAAAATGTATAGGTAAAACATTTAATTGTTTAATTGACAGAAAAGAAGGTGAATTTTATATTGGTAGAACCTTTATGGATTCACCAGATGTAGACAATGAGGTTTTAATTGATGCAACTAAAAATTTTTTAAAAATAGGTTCATTTTCAAAAATTAAAATAATTGATGCAACTAATTATGATTTAACAGGTATTGTTTGCTAGTTTTATTTAAAAAAAATTGCGTTAGAAAAAAGGATTTTTCCGCTATACCAAAAGCCTCTAAAAAGTGGGTTGTCAACAAAATAAATAATGCTACCTCTTCCCATTTTATGTTCCCCAAATACTAAAGATTCTTTCTGCATATTTTTTACTTTATGGCCAACAAAACCAGAAGTAGGTAAAGCATTCTTTGATAAATATCCAGCGTTATAGCCTTTAGGTAAAAAGTGAAATGATTTTCCAGATAATTTTAGTGTGTAATATAAATCTAATCCATAGGCGAGAAAATGACTAGGGTCTGTACGCACTTTGTATATTGATCCAGTAACAGAACTACTTATTTTATTTCGTTTGTTTTCTTTGTAAGAAATTAATGGATCTTTTTTAGATTCATCTGATTTTTTTTTAATTTCAAAAACTTTATTTAAAAGAAAATTGTCTAAAGAATTTCCAATAGCAATTAATTTACCTCCTGATTTTATCCAATCAATTAATGACTTTGTTTTTTCTTCAGATTTAAAAAGTTTATGAGAACCACTAGGAAGAATTAACGTATTAATAGATTTTAATGCTTTTAAGATATTGTTTTCAGGTATTTGAATAAGAGGGTACTTTAATTGTTTTTCAAAAAAATACCAAATTTCCCCATAATTATATGGAGAGACTTTTGATCCACTTAAAACACCAACATTAGGGTTTTTAATCATTTTTATATCACTTGAACCTAGATCAATACCATAATCAGAATAACCGGAATTAATTTCTATAACATTTCTTTTGAATTTATTGACTAAAGAATCTACAGTTTTGGTTAGTTTCTTTTTAATGTGTTTGTTATCTCCTCTAAGAATGAATAAGCTTCCAAGATTCCATCTCTTATTGTTATTTGTAAATTCTTTTTTATTGAATCTAACACGAATTTTTTCTTTTAATAATGAAGCTAAAAATTTTCCATCTTCAAAGCTTTTCCAATTAAAAGCAAAACCGTAATTATCATTATTTAATTTTTTTTCTTTAATTTCTATATTTTCTTTTGGCTTTGAGAAGATTTTGTCATTAGTAGCAATAGCTTTAAGACCATATGCGTATGGTAATGACCATGCAGTTATATCATAGGTTAGTGAATCGTTTAATTTTGTGTTTGATTCTAGTAAAATTTCTACCAAATTTCCTTTGATTTGATCTGTAGAAATTATTAATGCATTTGGATTTACATTTCTATTTATAATTTTTTCTTTTTGGTAATCATATCCCTTAACATTTTGTTTTTTAGTTAGAATTTTAGAAACAATTTCATGTTTAGCAAGCAAGTTTTCAAGGGAATTTAAAACATCAGTATTTCCTTCAAGGATATATGATTTGTATTTTGTTTTTTTATTAAAAAAGAATTTATAAAAGTTTTCGTTAAGTATTGATTTATTTTTTATTGAAAATTCAATTGTTGATATGCTAGTTGTAAAATGATGATCAATTCTTTCTTTTAAAGTCAATATTTGATAATTGTCATTTTTTATTCCTAAACCGGCTCTTCCACCACCAGCTTGTTCGTAGGTCATTCCAATTGATCCTAAAAACATTGGATAAGTATCACCATAACTAGGATATAATAAATCAAAAGTTTGTTTTGTGAAATAGAGCCAACCTTTTTTATCAAAATATTTCGCATGATTTTTGCCTAAACCATCTTGAAAATTTTTTTGAAATGGTTTGATTTTTTCGTGAAGAGGTTCTGCTGCAGGGGCAAAATAATATGGATTGTTTATACTTTGCTCATGAAAATCTACGTGTATATGAGGAAGCCATTTGTTATACATTTTAATTCTTTGTTGAGATTCAACTTGTGTTAACCATGCCCAGTCTCTATTTAAATCAAAAATGTAATGGTTGGTTCTTCCATTATGCCATGGTTCAAAGTGTTCTCTTGAAAATGATTTGGTATCATTTGGAAAACTTTTAGATTGTTTGTAAAAATTAACATATCTGTCTCTTCCATCAGGGTTAATACAGGGGTCTAAAATGATAATGGCCTCTTTTAACCATGGCTGATGTTCACTTAATATTGTATAAGCTGTTTTCATTGAAGCTTCAGTACTTGAAGATTCATTTCCATGTACGTTGTAACTTAACCAAATAATCACATAATCATTATTTTTAGGACCATTAATTATACCGGTATTTTGCAAATGGTTTTTACGTATTAATTCTAATTTATTTAAATTCTCTTCAGTTGATATAAAAATTAAATTTAATTTTCTTCCCTCATTAGTCAGACCATAAGGAGTTATCTTAACTAATTTTGAAGATTTAGATAAGTACTCAAAATAATCTACTACTTGATGATGTCTTGTAAATTTATTTCCAAGTTCATATCCAAGAAAATCACTCGGAGATTTTATTTGCTGACTTTGAGTTACTTGAAAACCAATTAAAACTGTGATTATAAATGAACTTATTTTCATTTAATTAAATTAGTATATTAATAAAGATAGTATATACAATTATAACTACTAAGTTCATTTTAAAAAACAAATATATATTTACATAAATATATCGATGATAAAAGACCATATTTCTTACATTAAAACGGGTAGATTTTCTAAGATAATTATTGATTATTTATCTAAAAATGAGAATTTAAAACCTTTTTATAGTAAGTTTCCATTGAAGAATAATTTAAAACTCCAGGCTGAGAAAAAAATTAAGAATTTTTCAGAATCAAATCGAAAAATATTATTAGATAATTTAAAAAATCAGTATAAAGGGGTTAAGATTTCTAAGGAAGTAAAAAATAATTTAAAATTATTAAGTGAAAGTAACTCCGTAACAATTACAACCGGTCATCAATTATCTTTGATGACAGGTCCTTTGTATTTTATTATAAAAATTATTTCTACGATTAATCTTTGTAAAAAACTTAATTCTCTATTTCCAGAGATAAATTTTATTCCTGTTTATTGGATGGCTTCTGAAGACCATGATTTTCAAGAGATATGTTCATTTAATTATAAATTAGAAGAAATTAAGTGGAAAACAAATCAAAAGGGATCTGCAGGAAAAATGGATCTTAATGAATTAGAATTGGCTCTTAATTATTTCGAAAAAAAATTAACTAACTCTAAGAATTCTGAAGAAATAAAGAAATTAATTAATTTGAGTTATCGTTCATCAAAAAATTTAGCAGAAGCTACGAGAAAAATTGTAAATAGTTTATTTAGTCAATATGGGTTAATAATAGTAGATGGGAACACGCATTCTTTAAAAAAGCTTTTTATTGAACATATGAAGTCAGAAATTATAAAAAACAATTGTCATGATTTAGTAATAGATCAGATTAGTTCATTAAAAAATAAATATAATTCAAAATTTAAACCTCAGGTTAATCCTAGATTAATCAATTTATTTTATTTAACCGAAAATGAAAGATATAGAATCGAAAAAGAAAAAAATATATATTATTTAAAAGGTAGTGATAAAAAATTTTCAAAAAGTGAATTAATTAATGAAATTGAAAATTTTCCTGAAAATTTCTCTCCAAATGTACTTACAAGACCTTTATATCAAGAAGTAATTTTACCCAATATAGCATATGTTGGTGGTGGAGGAGAATTATCTTATTGGTTTCAATTGAGTAAATATTTTGACCATGAAAAGGTTATGTTTCCAATTTTAATTTTAAGAAATTCTGTTTTGTTAATTAATTCAAAACTCTCTAAAAAGTTAAAAAACTTAAAAATTAATACTAAGGATTTGTTTCTTGATAAAAATATTCTTGTTTCAAAAATTATTAAAGAACATAGTGAAATTAATTTGGATCTTCAATTTTTAAAAAACCAATTAAATTCACAGTTTAATTTTTTAGAAAGTTTAATAAAGAAAACTGATAAGTCTTTCATAGGAGCAGTGAATGCTCAGAAGAAAAAACAGCTTAAAGGAATTTTAAATCTTGAAAAAAAATTATTAAAATCTCAGAAAAGAAAAATGAATGATCTTGTTAATAGAATTAATATTTTACATGAAAATATTTTTCCTAACAATGACTTGCAGGAAAGACAAGTTAATTTTTTTGAGTTTTATGAAGAGTTTGGATTTAGTATATTGTCATTTTTGCTGGAAAATCTTGATCCTTTTGAGAATAAATTCACAGTATTTAACAATTAATTAATTTTTTTGATTATTATAAATTAAGTATATAAACAGTAATCATTAAATTGTATTTTTGTTCATGCAAGAAAAAGTTTTAATAATTGATTTTGGTTCTCAATATACTCAACTAATAGCAAGAAGAGTTAGGGAATTATTTATTTATTGTGAAATTTATCCTTTTAATAATATTCCTGAAAGTCTTAACTTATATAAAGCTGTTATTTTATCTGGTTCACCATTTTCAGTTAGATCTGAAAATTTTCTTAAAGTTGACTTGTCTAGAATAAAAGGTAGAGTTCCTTTACTTGGATTGTGTTATGGAGCCCAGTATCTAGCTCATTTTTATGGAGGAGAAGTAACTTCGTCTAATAAAAGGGAGTATGGAAGGGCAAATTTGACAAATATAGATTTTAAGGATAATTTTTTTAAGAATGTTTCTAATCAAAGTCAAGTTTGGATGAGTCATAGTGATACAATTAATATTTTACCTAATAATGGAGTTTTAATTGCAAGTACTGATGATGTTAAAAATGCTGCTTTTAGAATAGAGGGAGAGTTGACATATGGTATTCAATTTCATCCAGAGGTATATCATTCATCTGAGGGAAAAAAGATTTTAGAAAACTTTTTAGTCAACATTTCTGATTTTAATCAAGATTGGACTCCAGATTCTTTTGTAGAAATGACTGTAAAGAAATTAGAAAAAGAAATTCTTTCTGATAAGGTTCTTTTAGGATTATCGGGAGGTGTCGATTCATCAGTTGTAGCTTTTTTACTTCATAAGGCAATTGGCTCACAATTAAATTGTGTTTTTGTAAATAATGGTCTTTTAAGAAAAAATGAATATCAACAAGTTCTAAATCAATATAAAGGAATGGGTTTAAATATAAAGGGTGTTGATGCTTCTCAAAAATTTTTGAGTTCTTTAAATAATATTAAAGAGCCTGAGCATAAGAGAAAAATTATTGGCAAGGTATTTATTGATGTGTTTAATGAAATTTCAAGTTCAATTGAAGGAGTAAAGTGGCTTGCACAAGGAACTATTTACCCTGATGTTATAGAGTCAATTTCAGTTAATGGTCCTTCAGCAACTATTAAATCTCATCACAATGTTGGAGGTCTCCCAAAAAAAATGAAATTAAAAGTAGTTGAGCCATTAAAAATGTTGTTTAAGGATGAAGTAAGAAGAGTAGGAAAAAGTTTAGGAATGGATAAAAAACTTTTATCTAGGCATCCTTTTCCAGGTCCTGGTTTAGCAATTCGAATTTTGGGAGATGTTTCTGAAGAAAAAGTTAAAATATTACAAGAAGTGGATTCTATTTTTATAAATGAATTAAAATCTTGGGATTTATACGATTCAGCTTGGCAAGCCGGAGCGATTTTGTTGCCAGTTAATAGTGTTGGAGTTATGGGGGATGAGAGAACTTATGAAAATTGTGTTGCATTAAGGGCAGTTGAATCAACAGACGGTATGACCGCAGATTGGGTTGATTTACCTTATGAGTTTCTTCAAAAAGTTTCTAATGAGATAATTAATAATGTTAAAGGAATAAATAGGGTTGTTTATGATATAAGTTCTAAACCACCAGCTACTATTGAGTGGGAATAATAATTATTATGAGATATATAAAATATTTTTTTTTATTTTTTTTGATTCACTATTATTCATTTGCACAGAGACAAAATCCTGAAAGTTTTGTTAATCATAAAGTTAAAAGGATAGAATCTCTAGAAATTTTAACTATAAAATATAATGTGACTGAAGAAGAAATAATTCTTTATAACCCATTAATTAAAAAAGTTGGTTTAAAAAGAAGAATGGTTTTAAAGATTCCAGTTTATAATTCTTTATCATCAATAATTAAAACAATAGATATAACAAAATATATAATTCATCATGTAAAACCAAAAGAAACAAAGTGGAGGTTGGCTTATCAAAATCAATCTAGTATAAATATTTTAGATTCTCTTAATCCAGAAATTGTTAATGGTTTAAAAATTGGACAGAAAATTCGTATACCTAAATCTAAAGCTATATTAATTGTTCCAGAAAAAGATTCTTTATACAATTATTATAAAGTACTTCCAAAAGAAGGCTATTATAGAATTGAAAAAAAACTAGGTGTATCTAGACGAATATTAGATTCACTTAATCCAAATTTAATTGATAAAGGCTTGCAAGAAGGGATAATTTTGAAAATACCTTTTGTTAATTCTGGAAAAATGATAGTTAAAAATGATTTATTAATTGAAAGGATTAATCTTCTGGATTCAATAAATAAATCAAAAAAAATTAAACTGGTCCTATTTTTACCTTTCAAAGCAAATGAGATAATTTTAGATTTAATAGATCAAACAAGGTCTCTATTAATTACTAGAAACTTGCATACAATTTCTTTAGATTTTTTATTTGGAGTTAAATATGCCATAAAAACGGCATTTAAAAATGGAATTTCTATTGATTTATCAGTTTTTGACACTGAAAATGATATTATAACTATTAATGATTTGATTCGATCAAATGACTTATCTAAATGTGATGCAATAATAGGTCCTTTAATTCCGTCAAATTTTGATTATTTAACATCTAGAAGAGAATTAATGGATATTCCTAAAATATCACCTTTGTCAACTAATAATGTTCTTTTAAGAAAAAATGTTTACCAAAGTATTCCTCGAAAAGAGTTTTTAAGAAAGAAAATGATTAAATATTTGGAAACAAAGTTAGATTCAACACAAAATATAGTTTTAGTTGTAGATTCATTTAATAGAGATGTAGAAAATCAATTAAAGAAAAAGTTCCGATCTTCAATAATTATGAGACCAGAAAAAGAAGACTATTTGTTGCCAGAGTTAGTTGACTCATTGTTAGTTGACTCTATTCCTAATAAGGTGATTTTAGAGTCTGAATCATTTCCATTAATTGCAAGTGTTATTTCTCAAATGAATGCTCAGAACACTTCTGAAAGAAAAGTCCAATTATTTACAACGTATCGGGGGAATGCATATGAGACTGACAATATATCAAATAAAGTAATGGGAGGAATTAATTTTACTTATCCAATTTATTATAAAAAATCATCATTTGAGACTTTGTCAAATTTTCAAAAAGAATATATTGAATTTTATGGCAAACCACCGAATAAAGAATCTACAAGAGCTTATGATTTAACATTAGATATTATTTTAAGAATTGCTTTTAGGCAAAAAATGAAAAAATCTATTGATATTGGAGAAACTGAATATGTTGAAAGTAGATTTTTATATAATAAGACTGAGAATGAAAGTTATACAAATGAAGCATTTTTTATTCTTCAGCATTCTGGTTACGAAGTTATAGAAATAAAAGATTGGGAAGATGAAGGAGAGAGTTCTAATTGAATTTTGTAAATTTGAGTCCGGTAAATTAAATATTTAACCGGAATGGCCATAACAAAATATATATTCGTAACTGGTGGAGTTACATCGTCTTTAGGAAAAGGTATTATAGCAGCTTCTTTGGCTAAATTACTTCAAGCTCGAAAGTTTAAAGTCACAATACAAAAGTTTGATCCCTACCTTAATGTGGACCCAGGAACATTAAATCCATACGAACATGGTGAATGTTTTGTAACAGATGATGGTGCTGAAACAGATCTTGATCTTGGTCATTATGAAAGATTTTTAAATCTTAGTACTTCACAGGCAAATAATGTTACTACAGGTAGAATTTATCAAAGTATAATTGAAAAAGAACGAAAAGGTGAATTTTTAGGTAAAACAGTTCAGGTGATTCCTCATGTAACTAATGAAATTAAAGAGAGAATGATGCTTCTAGGAGAATCAGGTAATTATGATTTTGTGATTACTGAAATTGGAGGGACTGTTGGAGATATTGAATCTTTGCCATACATTGAATCAGTTAGACAATTGGTTTGGGAGTTAGGTAAAGAAAATACTGTTGTTATTCATTTAACACTAATTCCATACCTTTCTGCTACCGGTGAATTAAAAACTAAACCAACACAACATTCTGTTAAAACGCTTATGGAGAGCGGGTTAGGAGCAGATGTAATTGTTTGTAGAACAGAACATGAGTTATCTAATGAAATAAGGTTAAAGCTTTCACTTTTTTGTAATGTAAAACCTGAAGCTGTAATTGAATCAATCGATGTTGAAACTATTTATGATGTTCCTCTTAAGATGTTAGATGAGGGATTAGACAAGGTTGTCTTAAAAAAACTTGGAATTAAATCTGTTAGTAATCCAAATTTAAAAGATTGGAATTTGTTTTTGGAAAAGTTTAAAAATCCCAAGAAGTCTATTAAAATAGGTTTAATAGGAAAATATGTAGAGTTGAAAGATTCTTACAAATCAATATTAGAATCATTGATACATGCAGGTGCTGTAAACGAGACTGAAGTGAAAGTTTTAACTATTCATTCTGAACATATTGATAAGGATAGTATTTCTGAAAAATTATCTTCATTAAATGGATTAATAGTAGCTCCAGGATTCGGACAAAGAGGTGTAGAAGGAAAAATTGAAGCTATAAAGTTTTCAAGAGAAAAAAATATTCCTTTTTTTGGCATATGTTTAGGTATGCAAATGGCAGTAATTGAATATGCTAGAAATAAATTAAAATTTAATAATGCAAATTCTACAGAGATGGATCCTAAATGTAATTTTCCAATAATTGATTTAATGGAATCTCAAAAAAAAATAAAGTTAAAAGGAGGGACTATGCGTTTAGGGGCATGGAGTTGTAAGCTTTCTGAAGGTTCAAAGGTTAAAGAAATTTATAAAGCTGATATAATATCAGAAAGACATAGACATAGATATGAGTTTAATGATAAGTTCAGAGATAAAATTTTTAATAATGAATTTAAAATTGTTGGAATAAACCCTGACACTGGATTAGTTGAAATAATTGAAAATAAAAATCATCCTTGGTTTGTAGGGGTTCAATTTCATCCAGAATATAAAAGTAGTGTTTCTAATCCACATCCTCTTTTTGTTGATTTTGTTAAATCTTGTATTTTGAATTATGAAGATAATTTTAAATAAAAGCTAATGGAAGAAAAAAGATTTGATCCTTATCAGCTTATAGGGTTTATTCTTATTGCATTGATATTGACATGGATGCTTTATAGAAATAATCCCGAAAATAATCCTGTTGATAAAAATAAAGTGACTAATGTTCAGGAGTCTGAAAATAAAGATGTTGAAATAAAGAATTCTGTTTCCGAAACTAGTAGTTTTAATAATTCCTTTGGTGATTTAGCAAATCTTTTTAATAAAACATCAATTGATTCGCAAAAAATTGAAAATAAAAAAATAGAATTAGTAATATCTACAAAAGGAGCTATTATTTCTAAACTTAGACTTATAGAGTTTGATAATTATAAAAATGAACCTCTTTTGTTAGTTGATGAAAATAATACTGATTTTAATGTGGAAATTACCCTTTCTGATGGGCGTGTTTTAAATACATCTGAGATGTATTTTGTTTCATATCTAGAAAAAAAGGGGGATAAAGATGTTTTGACTTTAAAAGCTGAAATTTCAAAAAATCAAAACATTTTATTTATTTATTCATTACAAAAGGATAATTATATTCTTGATTTTAAAATAAAAACTCAAGGGATGTCAAATCTATTGAGTAGTAAAAACTATCCAAAAGTTAATTGGAAATCAAATGTTTTTAGAAATTCTAAAAGTATAGATTATGAAAACAGATATACAGAATTGACTTATGGGTATGAGGAAGATAAGGTAGATTATCTTTCTCTTGCTGGTGAAGATGAAGAATTGGTGGAGGAAATAAGATGGATTTCTTACCGGCAACATTTCTTTAGTAGTATAATTGTTCCAGAAAGTCCCTTTGACAAAGTTTTGATGAAATCTGCTGATTTATCTGAAAATAAATCTTTGAAAGGAAAATTTACAAAATCATTTGAGAGTGAGTTTTATTTGCAAAACGAAAAGGGTGATTTAAATTCAATATTTAAATTTTATTTTGGACCATCTGATTATCAAACTCTAAAGAATCTTGATAGTGATTTAGAGGCGTCAATATCGCTAGGTTGGGGTATTTTTGGATGGATTAATCGTAATGTATTTCTTCCTTTATTTGGGTTCTTATCATCTTTTTTGCCACATGGTATTTCAATAATAATAATGACTATAATTGTGAGATTAGCTATGTCTCCAGTTACATATAAATCATATGTTTCACAAATAAAAATGAAAGTTTTAAGACCTGAAGTAGAAGAAATTGCATCAAAATATAAAAATGATGCAGTAAAGAAACAACAAGAAACGATGTCTTTATATACCAGAGCAGGAGCAAATCCATTATCTGGATGTATTCCGGCTTTAATACAGCTTCCTATTTTTTATGCTTTATTTACATTTTTTCCGGTAGCTTTTGTTTTAAGGCAAAAAAGTTTCCTTTGGGCTGATGACCTTTCTTCCTATGATTCTATATATGATCTTTCTTTTAATATTCCTTTTTATGGAGATCACATTAGTTTGTTTCCAATTTTAGCATCTATAGCAATTTTCTTTTATACAAAAATGACTATGGGTCAACAGCCTATGCCTCAACAACCAGGTATGCCGAATATGAAAGTCATAATGTATTTAATGCCATTAATGATGTTGTTCTTTTTTAATAATTATTCAAGTGGATTAAGTTTATATTATTTCGTTTCAAATCTTTTAACTATTTTATTGATGTTAGTAATAAAAAATTATATAATTGATCATAATAAAATTCTTACTAAAATTGAGGAAAATAAAAATAAACCTAGGAAACCAGGAGGCTTCTCTGCTAGAATTCAAAAGGCAATGGAAGAGGCTGAAAGACAAAAAAAATCAAGAAAAGGTTATCGTCGATAGTTTTATTACTTAATATCTTTGTTAGATGAATAATAAAAGAGTTGTTATTGGTCTTTCAGGTGGAGTAGATTCGAGTGTAGCGTCATATCTTCTTAAAAATGAGGGTTATGAGGTTATAGGATTATTTATGAAAAATTGGCATGATGAGTCAGTTATATTGTCGACAGAGTGTCCTTGGCTTGAAGACAGTTATGATGCAATGTTAGTCGCCGATAAAATTGGCATTCCTTTTCAAACTGTTGATTTGAGTAAAGAATATAAGACTCGAATTGTTGATTATATGTTTAAAGAATATTCTCTTGGAAGGACACCTAATCCTGATGTTTTATGTAATAGAGAAATTAAATTTGATCTTTTTATGAAAGTTGCTTTTTCTCTTGGAGCAGATTTCATTGCAACTGGTCATTATTGTAGAAAAAGCTTTGTTGAGATTGGTGAAAATAAAAAGATTTTTAAACTTTTAAGTGGAAAAGATAAAAATAAAGATCAATCTTATTTTTTATGTCAATTAAATCAAAAACAAATCTCAAAAGTTTTATTTCCTATTGGGGATTTAAAAAAAAGTCAAGTAAGAAAAATTGCAAGGGATTTAAAACTTGTTACAGCTGAGAAAAAGGATTCACAAGGTCTTTGTTTTATAGGAAAAGTTAGTTTGCCAGAATTTTTAAAACAAAAACTTAAATCAAAAAAAGGTGAGATTATTGAAATATCAGCTGCTCATAATATTTTTAAAAATTATTTAAAGGATCATAATTCTAAATCACTAGAAATATTAGCTTCAAAATTTTCTTTTAATCCTGAGGATGGTAAATTAATAGGAATTCATGAAGGAGCTCATTATTTTACAATAGGTCAAAGGAAGGGATTGTCAGTTGGGGGAAAATCTGAGCCTCTTTTTGTTATTGATATAAATGTTAGGACTAATAGAGTTTATGTTGGAGAAGGAAAAAGTCATCCAGGTTTATTTCGATATGCACTTAAAATTTTAAAAAAGGATATTCATTGGATTAGAAGAGATTTAAAATTAAAAATAGGCGAAAGTGCAGATTTTGATGTAAGGATTAGATATCGTCAACCTTTACAGAAAGCAATTCTTTATCAAACTAAAGAAGAGCTTTATATATCTTTTTATAAACTTCAATCTTCAATAACATCTGGTCAATTTGCAGCATGGTACATTAAAGAAGAGCTTATTGGTTCAGGTGTAATAAATTAATATATTTAAAAGATATTTTAAGTCTTTGAAAAAAATATTTATAAAAGTTCCTGCTAGAATTTGTTTTTATGGAGATCATCAAGATTATCTTGGTCTCCCTATAATAGCGGGAACAATTAATCGTTTTATTAAAATTTATGCTCAGGAGAATAATAATTTGACTTTTAACATTGATATGCCTGATGTTAAACAAAAAAGAATTATAAATATTCAAGAGTCCACTTTTAAAGTTAATAAAGGAGATTATTTTTTATCATCAATGGATATTCTTAAAAACAAAGGGTTTATTTTTTCTAGAGGATATGATATTAATATAACTGGAAATATTCCTGTTAATGCAGGTTTGTCAAGTTCTTCTGCTTTAGTAGTGGCTTGGATCAGATTTTTAATAAGTATTCAGGAAGATTTAAAGAAAATAAGTGATATTCAGGTTGGAAAGTGGGCTCATGAATCAGAGGCTTTATATTTTAATCAACCAGGGGGATTAATGGATCAATATACTATTGCTCATGGAGGGCTAGTTTTTATTGATACAGAATTTGCTAAAATCTCTAAACTTCCGAATAATTTAGGACACTTGATTGTAGCAGAGTCAGGTATGAAAAAGGAAACTTTAAGTGTTTTAAAAAAGGCTAGGGAATATGCCCAAAATTCAATTAAATCTCTTTTGAAAGTATACCCTGATTTTAAAATTAAATCATTTAAACAGGAAGACTATGAAAAATATAAGAGTATAATCCCAGTTAAGTATCAAACCTATTTTTATTCAACTATCTTTAATTATACTATAACATTAGGGGCTAAAAATCATATTTTGTCTAAAAAAATTAACAGAAAAACTTTAGGAGATTTTATGAATAAGCATCAATATATACTTGATAATTATATTAAAAACACTCCGAAAAAAATGGCTAGTATGATTGCTGGAGTTCTTAAGACTGGAGCTATTGGGGCAAAGATTGTTGGTTCTGGTGGAGGGGGATGTATTGTTGCAATGGTTAATAAAAAAGATATATCAAATGTAATTCAATCATTTATTGAAAATGGATCTGTAAACGCTTATGAGGTAAAATTAATTTAAGTTGAAAAATTCTATCACTCAATTGTTGAAAATTAGATATCCTATAATTCAGGCTGGTATGGTATGGACTAGTGGTTGGAAACTAGCATCTGCAGTTTCAAATTCAGGAGGTTTAGGACTTATAGGGGCAGGATCAATGTATCCAGAGATACTTCGTGAACATATTCAAAAATGTAAAAAAGCTACAAAAAACTCTTTTGGGGTTAATGTTCCATTATTATATCCAGATATTGATTTATTGATGAAGGTTATTATTGAAGAGGAAGTTCCTGTAATTTTTACTGCTGCAGGTAATCCTAAAATATGGACGGAACATTTAAAGAATGAAAACAGGATAGTCGTACATGTTGTAAGTTCTGTAAAATTTGCATTAAAGGCCCAAGAATCTGGAGTTGATGCTATAGTTGCAGAGGGTTTTGAAGCAGGGGGCCATAATGGAAGAGAAGAAACAACTACAATGGCTCTTATCCCAATAGTAAAAAAGGCTATAAAAATTCCTTTGATAGCGGCTGGAGGAATTGCTTCAGGTAAGTCTATGTTTGCTGCAATGGCATTAGGAGCAGATGGTGTTCAAGTTGGTTCAAGGTTTGTTGCTTCAAATGAAGCTTCTTCGCATATAAATTTTAAAAATGAAGTTCTAAGATCTGAACAGGGAAGTACTGTACTTACATTAAAGGAGATAAAACCTGTTAGAATGATTAAAAATTCATTTTATTTTAAACTTAAAGAAATATATGATAAAGGTGGTAGTGTAGATGAATTAAAGAATATGTTGGGTAGGGGAAGAGCAAAGAAAGGAATATTTGAAGGGGACTTAATTGAAGGTGAATTAGAAATAGGTCAAGTAGCAAGTCAAATTGATGAAATAATTTCAGTGGAATTGATAATTGATGAATTTATTAAAGATTATAATAAGGTTTTTAGTCATTTAAAAAAAATCAATTAATTTACATCAACAAGTATTTGATTGTTAAGGATGTCTTTTATGTCCTCCCTTTTTCTAATTAAATAGTTTTTGTTATTATAAAATAATACCTCAGCGGGTCTGTATCTTGAATTGTAGTTACTTGACATTGTGGAACAGTAGGCTCCTGCATTTTTAAAAGCCAAAATATCACCTTCAGAAATTTCAGATATTATTCTGTTGTTTCCAAAAGTGTCTGTCTCACATATGTATCCTACAACTGTATAAAATCGATTTTTTCCTTTAGGATTCGAAATATTAATTATTTCATGGTATGATCCATATAACATAGGTCTTATTAAATGGTTAAAACCACTGTCTACCTGTGCAAAAACGGTAGATGTAGTTTGCTTTATAGCATTTACTTTTGTTAAAAAGAACCCTGCAGAACTTACCAAAAATTTTCCAGGTTCAAATGCAAGTTCTAATTCATTCCCATAAGCTTTACAAAATTCATTAAATCTTTTCGTTAGTTTTTCACCCAATTCTTCAATGTTAGTTTTTATATCACTCTCTTTATATGGAACTTTGAATCCACTCCCAAAATCAATAAATTTAAGATGTTTAAATTTCATAGCTACATTAAATAAAATTTCAGTTGCATGAATAAAAACATCAATATCAAGAATGTCGCTTCCTGTATGCATATGAATTCCATTTATTCTCATGGAAGTGTTTGCAGCAATCCTTAATATATGAGGGATTTGATGAATGGAAATACCAAATTTAGAGTCAATATGTCCTACAGATATGTTGTTATTTCCTCCAGCCATCACATGGGGGTTTATTCTTATACAAATAGGTATTTTTGGAAATTTTGTTCCAAATTGCTCCAAGATTGACAAATTATCTATATTTATTTGAACTCCCATTTTTGAAACTTTTTCAATTTCTTCAATAGATACTCCATTAGGAGTAAAAATTATATTTTTTGGATTGAACCCTGATTTAAGACCTAATTTAACTTCTTGAATTGAAACTGTATCTAACCCTGATCCAAGCTTCCTAATGAAATTCAAAATTGAAATGTTTGAGAGCGCTTTGCACGCATAATTAATTTTTAGTTTTTTGATGCCAGAAAAAGCGTTTGTGAGTCTTTTGTATTGATTTTTAATGTTTTCTCCATCATAAACATATACAGGGCTTTTGTATTTTTTAGAGATATTTAATAGAATTGATTTATTCACAATATAATTTTTTATCAAAAATAATAATCATATAATTTTTTATTTATAATAATAACAATATTTGTAAAATAATTATAAAATGTTATGAATATAACATAAAGATTATTAATCCTTTTTCACTATTTATAAAATATGATTTTTTATTTTTGTCTATATCTAAAATAATAGAATATGAACTTACATGAATATCAAGGAAAAGAGCTTCTTTCAAAATATGGCGTTAATATTCAAAGGGGCATAGTTATAAAAGATTCATCTGAAGCATTAGAAGCTGGAAAGAAATTGGCTGAAATGTCTGGGTCTAGCATATTTGTTGTAAAAGCTCAAATTCATGCTGGTGGTAGAGGAAAAGGCGGGGGAGTTAAGGTTGTAAAAAATTTTGATGAGTTAAAATTAATTTGTGATCAAATGATTGGCATGAATTTGATTACTCCTCAGACACCTAAAAATGGAAAGAAAGTTAACAAGGTTTTAATTGCTGAAGATGTGTATTATCCAGGTAAGACTGAACCGAATGAATTTTACATGTCAGTTTTATTGAATAGATCGAATGGACAGAATATGATAATGTATTCAACAGAAGGAGGAATGGATATTGAAAAAGTTGCAGAGGAAACCCCAGATCTTATTTTTTATGAAAATATTGATCCAATATTAGGTTTACAGCCCTTTCAGGCTAGAAAAATTGCATTTAACTTAGGTTTATCAGGATTAGCTTTTAAAGAGATGACAATATTTGTTAAATCTCTATATGATGCATATATAGGTATAGACGCTTCTTTATTTGAAATTAATCCAGTTTTAAAAACATCTAATGATAATATTATTGCTGTTGATTCAAAAGTTACACTTGATGATAATGCATTATTTAGGCATAAAGATTTTGAAGATTTAAGAGATTTAAGTGAAGAAAACTCTACAGAAGTTGAAGCTAGAGACGTTGGTTTAAATTATGTTGATTTAGAGGGTAATGTTGGATGTATGGTAAATGGAGCTGGATTAGCTATGGCCACTATGGATTTAATTAAACAAGCTGGAGGTGATCCTGCTAATTTTTTAGATGTTGGGGGGACTGCTGATGCTTCTAGAGTTGAAATTGCTTTTAGATTAATTCTTAAAGACCCAAATGTTAAAGCTATATTAGTAAATATTTTTGGAGGTATTGTTAGGTGTGATAGAGTCGCTCAGGGGATAGTTGATGCTTATTTAAATATGGGTGATGCTATAAAAGTTCCAATAATTGTTAGGCTTCAAGGAACTAATGCTGAAATCGCTAAAAATATTATTGATAACTCTGAATTAAATGTTCTTTCAGCAATTGAATTTCAAGAAGCAGCCGATAAAGTACAAGAAGCTCTTTTATAACTGACAAAAAGTCATGTATTTTTCTTTTTTTTATGCCAATATGTCTTTAAACAGATAAAGGCATAAATTTTGTCCTAATATAAGTTGAAAATGAAATGTTTAATTTAAAATAAATATTATGAACTTAATTAGAAAACAAAATACATGGTATCCATCTATAATGGATGATTTTTTTAGTACAAATTGGAATATTAACATTCCAACTCATTCAAATTCATTACCAGCTGTAAATATTAAAGAGACTGATAAAGAATTTTCACTTCAAATTGCTTCACCTGGATTATCTAAAGAAGATTTTGAAGTTAGCTGTGAAGAAAATGCACTTTCAATAGAAGTTTTAAATAACAATAAAAAAACAGAAAATAGTACTGATTTTAATAGATTGGAATTTGATTACAATTCTTTTAAAAGAAGTTTTACAATACCTGAAAGTGTAGAAATATCAAAGATTGAAGCTTTATATTTAAATGGTGTTTTAAATATTAATTTACCAAAAAAGAAAGAAGCTCAACCGTTACCAAAGAAACTGATAAAAATTAAATAATTAAATTGATTATAAAAACTGCTCCAATTGGAGCAGTTTTTTTACATGTGTTTTATTCTTTTCTTGTATCTATCGTATAATTCCTCGTTACTATATCCATCAATATTTTGACTGTAATAAATTGGTAATTTAATTCCTTTGTTGTCTGCTAGAATCATTGCTTCTGTAGATATAAGATTAACAATAAAAGTTCCTGACAACGTTGAAGCTGCTCCAATTTTATTTCCCCCAACATTAATCATCCCATCTCCTGAAGGGACACAATTGTCTATTACAATATCAGCAAGGTCATACAATTTTTTATTACTACTATGCCGTGAAGGATATTTTTTTGATTGTTCTATGGAGGTTATTGCAATTATCTTGAGTCCTCTTTCTTTCGCTAGCATGGCAATTTCAATGGGCATTGCGTTTCTTCCAGAGTTTGAGATGATTATAAAAATGTCTTCTTTTTCAATTTGGTGTTGATCCCAAATAATTTTTGAAAATCCTTCTATTCTCTCTATTTCACCGCTTCTTCTTGCCCCTTCAGAAGTCATTAGAGATGAATCTAGAAAGGAATTGACATTCGCAAGACCACCCGCCCTAACAAAAAGTTCAAGTCCGATCAGATGAGAATGACCCGTACCAAATGTATGAATTAGATTATCGTTGCAAATGCATTCACTTAAAAGCTTAGAGGCTTTTTGAATCTGTAAATCATTTTTTTCTATGATCTTGTTAAGGAGAGATTTAGAAGCTGAAAAGTATTTATACATAATATTAGAGCTTGATGTATATTTTTTTTCTATAAAGATAATTTGTTGGGATCCAAATTATAAGAATATATAATAAAGCATAAATAAAAGAAGGAAGCTTTTTGGATATCCCAAGTGACGAAATATTTTCTACAAAAAGGTCATTAAATCCAAATCCCCATAAAGAGTCATCATAAAAGAGGACTGTTAGCATGCCAGCAAGCACATAAGAAAATATTGAGTTTACACCAAAAACTTTTGCAAATTTAAAATAGCGTCCATTATTATTTAAATCTATAAAGTATACAAAAAAAGCAAGTGCTAAACTAGATATTCCCCCTACTAAAAGAGTGTAAGAGGTGCTCCATAAATTTTTATTAAGTGGGAAAACATAACTTGATATGTCTCCTGCTAGAAGCAAACAAAATCCTAAAAGGAAAAGATATATTATTTTTTCTTTTAATTCAGACGCTTTTGTGATGATGTATCCAACAAACATCCCAAAAATACCAGTAACTATTGAAGGTAAGGTGCTTAATATCCCCTCAGGATCCCAAGTTTTTTGCCACATTACTCCGGGTAAAAATAATGAGTCTATATAATGGGCCCAATTTTTTTCCGGCACACTTAAGTCAGGGAGACCTATTCCCGGTATAGGGACATAACACATTACAATTAAATATCCAACTAGAGTTAAAAGGCAGATGTAGATTTGGGTCTTTAATGAAGTGTACATATAAATTATAGAACAAATAAGAAAAACAATTGATATCCTTTGAAGGACACCAACCCATCGGATTTCATCAAACGTGATGGAAAATTGATGAAAAAATTTTCCCCATACCCATAGAAACAAACCAACCAAGTATATCTTAGCTGATCTCCATAAGACTTTTCTAAGGATTTTATTATTGTCAATCCCTTTTTCCCTTTGTTTGTTTATTGATAATACTATTGAGGTTCCCAATACAAATAAAAAAGTGGGGAAAATATAGTCGGTTGGCGTAATGCCATTCCATTCCGCATGTAATAGAGGAGCATATACATGATCCCATGAACCGGGATCGTTTACAATTATCATAAAAATAATTGTAATTCCTCTTAATACATCTAAGGATAATAATCTTTTATTTGATAGTTCCAAATTTTATTATTTATAGTTTAATATAGTTTCCACCTCGACCAAATCCATCAAATATTCTAAGAAGAATCTGATCATTAGGATTTACCTTAATTGGAAATTTATATTTTTTTGATGTTTTATTTGGAATACTTCCATCGGTTGTATATCTAATAATTAGGCCAGGAAATTTTGTACGTATATAAAGACTGTCATTTGAAATAATAGCTCCAGGTTTACCAAGATCAAAAGATAGACCTCCATAAAGAGAGTTCATTGATTTAAAATGTCTTTGTGCAAGCGTGTTTGCAAATAAATTCCAGTTTTTATCTATTTTTTTTGACTGTTTTTTTGGATCTTTTATATAAGTATATGATTCTTTTTTAGCCCATGCTCTTTCAGAAAATACAGCTAGATTAGGCATAAAAAGAGCATCAAATATTTTTTCATTAATAATAGTTTCTGACCATAGTTGAGATTGAATTCCTATAAAATTTATTTTACCTTTTTCATTAATATATGTTTTATTTGATATTTCTTGATTTATAATATCTTCTACAGTTATATTTTTATATTCGATACTTTCATCAATTTTATTAATTAAGTTGTTTTTTTCAATGGTTTGAATATTATTAAAAACATTCAAAGGCTCAGTTCCCCATGTGTCTTTATAATCTATATATCCTGACCAAGAAAGCCCTTTTGATTCAAAATCATAATCTTTGGCCATATCAAAATAAAATGCAGAAGAATTACTCATAACGGCTTCAAAACCCATATTAGTGATTTTATATATCATATCTTCTCTTCCATCACCCCATGTGTTATTCCATACATAAACTCTTGGATTAATTTTTTTCATTTCTTTTTTAATTATTATTTCACTATGACCTTTATCTGATAGTTTTAGAATTATGTCATCCCAACCAGCCATTTTTGCTCCATATCTATTAATAATATTATTAAGTTTAGAAAGATTTAAATTATATAAATCATTTATATTTTCGATTTCTTTATTTTTCGAAATAAATTCTTCACATATTGGTGATTTTTGCCATGCTCCAAAAGGAACTTCATCAGCTCCAATATTGAAAATTTTCATTTCAACATTAGCTTTTTCATACATTTTCTTTACTTCATGAACAATTTTTTCAAAGAAATCATATGAACTATCAAGGCATATACAAATTATATTGTCATTATATTGTTGAGCTGATCTGTATTCACTTTTGTCCTTAAGATCATTTAATAAATATTTTTTAGCTAAAACCGTATCTTTCTTAAGTATATAATTTTTGTATCTAGCTTCCATAGATTTTATAGCTGCTCTTGCATGAGAAGGGAAACTAATTTGTGGAATAACTTCAATATTTCTTTTTTTAGCATATTTTAAAATTTCAATAAATTCATTTTTTGTATAATACCCAGAGCCACTATTATCAGAAAATGCTCCTGAACCATACATAGGTATTAATTTATCAGTTTCATCTTCTGTAAAACCTCTTTTTCCTCCAATTTCCGTTAGTTCAGGAATTCCTGGAATCTCTAGTCTCCAGCCTTCATCATCTGTGAGTCTAAAATCTAATTTATTTAATTTAAAATGAGCCATGTAATCAATGACTTGCTTAACTTTATCTATCCCATAAAAGTTTCTACTAACATCAAGTAAAAATCCTCTGTATTTAAACCTTGGACTATCTTTAATTGATATGATAGGTAATCCCTTATTTTCATTTTCTGAAATTAATAATAATTGGTGGAGAGATTCTAAAGCATAGAATACACCAGAGTAATCACTGGCAGTTATTTCAATTAAATTATCTTTTACTTCAAGTGAATATTCTTCACTATCAAAATTCTTATTATATTTTACAAAAGTATTTGCATTAGTTTTGTTATTAAATTCAATTTTAACAGAAGTATTATTTTTTAGCCTTTTAGATATTAAAGAGGTATCAATGCTAATTTTATTTGAATAATTTATAATTAACTCTTTAAGAGGCCTTCTATATTTTTTTTTAAAAACTAATTCTTTTGGGCTAGGAATTATCCAATTAAGTTGATTATTTGATAAAACAGAAAGACCACTCATTGAATTATATTTATCTTTTGGTGACTCATGATTAAGTTTTTCAATTCCTATAGCATTTCTCCAATTAAAGGTTATAGGGATATTAAATAATTCATTAGTTTCATGATTCCTTATAAATGCCCCAAGAGGCCCGTAGGGTTTTCTTTCTATAATTCCCTTTTGTAAAAATGAAAAATTAATTTTTTGATTCGGTTTAATTGAGTAGCCTGAACCAAAATTAAGTATGAAATATGCTGTTCCATTAATATACTTAAATGAGATTTCTTCAGGAAGGCTTTCTGGAATTATTCCTTGATACATATCCTTCATTTGGTTCCAATGCAAAGACCATTTGCCTTCTTTTAAAGTTTCATTAGATGTATTTGTAATTTCAAGATTTATTTTCATTTGATCTCTATCTAGATCAAATTCTTCAATAGTATATACTAATGGATTGTCTATTTTTAAAGTTTTATTTTCACCACAAGAAAAAGTTATTAAAATGAAAAAAAACAAGTTTAGATATTTCATACAACAGATTATTTAAAATATATATTAAAAAAATTTATTTTTAAATTAATGTAATATAGGAAAACTATTAATTATAATTTTCATTTTTAAAAGTTTTATATAGTTTTGAATTGAGTAAAAATGATTTGTATAAAAATTTTTATTGTAATTTTTTTTCTTGTTTTTTTAAAGATAAATTCACAAGAGATTTCAGGCATCGTAATTGATAGTTTAAATCAAAAATCGATATCATTTGCTACTATAACATCTAATTTTAACAAGAATACTATTACTAACGAAGAGGGAAGTTTTAGATTGTTTAAAGATGTTTCATTTATCGACGAAGACAGTATTTATATTTCATCAATTGGATATAACTCTTTATCTGTATCGGTTAATAAAATTGATAAGCTTAAAATTCCTCTTTCCCCAAAAATAATTGCACTTGAAACTGTTATTGTAACTAATAGAGAAAAATTAAGTGCTATTGAAATTATAAATAAAGTTAATCAGAATGTTAAAGATGTTTTTGATTTTGATTATAAAAATAAAAAGATTTTTAGGAGAAAAACTATTATGGCTGAGGTTGAGAGAGCAGAGATTAGTATTAAAAAATCATCAATAAAGGAGTTTGATCAAAGTTTTATGGATAGTATAGCCTCAACCATTCCTAAAAAAAATAATTTTTATAATGAGATCCTTTCAGAGTTTTATGGAAACAGAAACCCTGAAAATCAAAAAATAAATATTCTAAAATCAGCAGAGTTAATAAATAAAGAAAATGAAATAAGTTTTAAAACAATTCAAAATAAAATTCAGCCTATTGTAGATATGCGAGTCAAGCCTGATTCTTATTTTAAATTTAAATCAGGAATTTTTCCAATTGATATAGATCTAGAAGGACTTGATTTTATGTCTATTGACTCAACGGATAATGCTCAATTAGAAAAAATTAAAAATAAAAAACTTGACGAAAGGAAGGATTTTAATTTAAATAATAGAAATTTTATTAAGGATATATCTAATTCTTATTTAGACTATGAGAATAAAGAACTTAAATTTGAAGTTTTTAAAAAATCAAGAAAATTTAATTTTAAATTTGTAGAATTTTCATATTTAGGTTATGAACCTGTTTATGTTATTGATTATTATCCAAAATCTTCAAAAGGAAAATATAGAGGAAGACTATTTATTCATGCAGATGATTTTGCACTTATTAGAATTGACTATCAAAGTATTGGGTTGTTAAGAGATTTTAATTTATTAGGGGTTTTCTTTAGATTAGAAAAAAGATTAGTAAAACGAATTTTTAAAAAGAATGATAAGGGTAAATATGACCTTTATTTTAGCGAAAATTATTATCAAAGTTCTTTTGGACTAGATAGACCTTTAAAAATTATAGAAAAAAATAAAAATGTAAGAGGTCGAAGAAAACAAAACCAACTTAATATGCAAATTAATTTTACTGGAAATAATAGAGTTAAAACTGAAGTAATTTTTATTGAAATAAACCTATTAAAAGTAGAGGATTTTAAAAAGTTTAAAGAAATTGACTCGGATTTACCCTTTAAATTAAATGAATATGATCCAAACTTTTGGAAGGGATACAATATAGTTGAACCTAGTCAGATCCTTAAAGAGTTTAAGATTGAAAATGTAAATTAAAATTTTAAGTAAAGATTATTAAAAATATATGTTTATTAATTTTTATTAATCGAATTTTGAATAGTTTAATTTCAAATAATTTATTTGATCTCTTAATCTTGCTGCCTCAATGAAATCTAGTGCTTTAGAAGCCTTTTCCATTTCTTTTCTTGTTTCTTTTATTTTTTTGTTTAACCCTTTTCTAGATAGATTTTGATTATTAAATTCAATTTTGTTTAATGTATCTAGGTTATTTAAATCTGTGATTAATGATTTTTTAGAAAGAGGGTTTTCTAATGATTTTTTTATTGGTTTAGGAGTAATTTCATTTTTTTTATTAAAAGAAATTTGAATTTTTCTTCTTCGATTTGTTTCATCAATAGTTTTTTTCATACTATTTGTTATTTTATCTGCATACATAATTGCTTTTCCATTGACGTGTCTATAAGCTCTACCAATAGTTTGAGTTAATGATCTATTTGATCTTAAAAACCCTTCTTTATCAGCATCTAATATTACAACAAGAGAAACCTCAGGGAGGTCAAGTCCTTCTCTTAATAGATTAACTCCAATTAATACATCAAAAACACCTTTTCTAAGGTCTTGCATTATTTCAACTCTTTCAAGTGTTTCAACATCACTATGAATATATCTACATTTTATATTTACTTTACTTAAATATTTTGTTAGTTCCTCAGCCATTTTTTTTGTTAATGTAGTTACAAGAATTCTTTCATCTTTTTCAATTCTTTGATGAATTTCTTCAATCAAATCATCTATTTGATTTAGTGTTGGCCTAACATCTATTGTTGGGTCTAAAAGTCCTGTAGGTCTAATTATTTGTTCAATTATTAATCCTTCGGTTTTTTCCATTTCATAATCTGCTGGAGTTGCACTTGTGTATAGAACCATATTTTGTAAAGATTCAAATTCTTCAAATTTTAAAGGTCTATTATCTATTGCTGCGGGTAATCTAAAACCATATTCTACAAGTGTTTTTTTTCTACTTCTATCTCCACCATACATAGCATGAACCTGGGAGATTGTAACGTGACTTTCATCAACAATCATAAGATAATCTTTAGGAAAGTAATCCAAAAGGCAAAAAGGTCTTGTACCTGGTTTCCTTCCATCAAGATAACGTGAATAATTTTCAATTCCAGAGCAATATCCTAGTTCTTTCATCATTTCAATGTCAAACTCTGTTCTTTCAAGTAATCTCTTAGATTCAAGAGTTTTACTTATACTATTAAAGTATTCAACTTGTTTGACTAAATCATTTTGAATTTCTTTAATTGCATTTTGAATAGAATTAGGAGTTGTAATAAAAATATTAGCTGGGAAAATATTTAGCTCATTGTAACTTTCAATTATTTGAAAATTTAAAGGATTAAAAGATTCAATTTTTTCTATTTCATCACCAAAAAAATGAATTTTATAAGCGATGTCAGTATAACCAGGAAAAATATCAATAATATCACCTTTTACTCTAAAAGTTCCTCTTTTGAATTCATCATTAGAACGAGAGTATAGACTTTGAACTAGATCATATAAAAATTTTGTTCTTGAAAGAATTTGATCACATTTAATTTGAATAATATTTTTTTTGAATTCAATCGGATTTCCAATTCCATAAAGGCATGAAACTGATGCAACTACTAAAACATCTCTTCTTCCTGATAGTAGTGTTGAGGTTGTACTAAGTCTTAATTTTTCGATTTCATCATTTATTGATAAATCTTTTTCAATGTAAGTTCCTGTGACAGGCAAATAGGCTTCAGGTTGATAGTAATCATAGTATGAGACAAAATATTCCACTGCGTTTTTAGGAAAAAATGACTTAAACTCAGAGTATAGTTGTGCCGCCAGGGTTTTGTTATGAACTAAAATAAGTGTAGGACGATTTAATTCTTTAATAACATTAGCCATAGTAAAAGTTTTACCTGAACCAGTTATACCTTTAAGTGTTATATGAGAGTAATTTTGATTAAAATTATTAACAATTTCATTAATAGCTTCAGGTTGATCTCCTTTTGGCTTAAATTCTGAAACGATCTCAAATTTCATTATAATAAATAAAAGTGCGAATTTACTAAGATAATGTCTTTTTAACTCCTTTATTAAATAGTAGTTATTATTTAAAAAGATAGTATTTTTGAAAAAAAAGTGTTAGATAAACTTATTTCTCAAAAAAAACCTTTTTTTTCTATTTCTAAATCATTAGAAAGATATTTAAATATATACAATAGATGGATTGAAATTCCAATATTCTATTCTGATTTGATAAGATTTTCTGGATCTGTTTCTGTATTTGATAAAAAAGATGAGGATACTTTATGGATTAGAGTTTTTTATCAGGATTCAGAGAGAAATGAAATTGATTTTAATCTAAAAAAAATATATACTCTTTTACATTCCGATGGAAATGAATCTGGAATTCAGTATTTAAATATTGATGCTATAGATTATTGCACATTTGGAAATTCAAAACCATTTAGAATAAAAATTCGTAATATATTAAATGATAATTTTACTTATTTCTATGTTAAAAAAACAGATGCTTCAAGAGTTTATGGATTGGAATTTGAACATATGTTATCTCCTTATAATTTAAATTTTTTACTCAATAATAATTCTCTTATTGAAGAGCATATTTCTGGTATCCCAGGGGATCTTTTTATTAAAGAATTTCTTCCTAATTGTAGTGAGTCAGAAAAAGCACAAATTGCTAAAGAATACGTTAAATTTAATGAGAGAAGTATGATAAGACTTCTTGGAGACATGAGATCTTACAATTATGTTGTTGTTCCTATTCATGATTTTGATCAGGTTGTCTACAAAATTAGAGCTATTGATTTTGATCAACAATCATTTGAAGGGAAGTTTTCTGTTTATAGACCTCAGTTTTTTAAAGAAAATTTTCCTATGATGGATTTGGTTAAGTCAAAATTAAATCATAATTCAATTAATCAATATAAAATAGAAGAGAGGTCTATAGTAGCAAGAAGAATAATGAGTTCCGGAAAAAGATTAAATGAATTAGTTAATATAATGCAGAAACAAACCTTAACTAAACCAGAAAATCTTAAAAAACTCAAATTAGAATTATATAAGTTTACAAATGACGAAAAATTTAAAAAAAGTAAATCAATGGGTGATATAATTAGAGCGACTTTTGATTTTGTTAAACAACACTATTTAAATGTTGATCTTTATGATTTATTTCAGTAATAGTTTTCTTCATTATTTAAATCATTTATTGTATCCGAGTTTTTTTCGAATTTTTTTTCGGGAGCCTCTTCTGGAATTTCACCTTGAGCATTAATTAAATTTGGATAACTTACCCCAACTTTAACTTTTCCAATTTCCATTAGTTCAATAAAAAAAGTCCACAAATTTAAAAAATCATATACTAATAGTAACTTGTGGTTTTTAGAGTCAAATAAAGTGTTTAATTTTTTTTCATTCATAGCTGGATTTTCAGGACCAAATTCAGTTAAAGGAAGTTCGTCTCCTTGTCTCCAATTATCATCCGTTTTATAAAAGGAAGCCATTTCATTGCCTAAAAAACCAAAAATTTGAATAATTGAATTATGAAGGTCTTCAAGAGTGCTTGATTCATCAATTTCAATATCTCTGAAGACATCATCTTTAGTATCTAATATAACTCTGAATCTATATATCATTTTGTTTTAATTTATATACGTCAATTAAAAAATAAGTTTGCGCTCCGAGTAAAATTGTAGCAAAAAGCAAATGTAGGGGTTGTGTAAAAAAAGGAAAATTAAAATAATGCATCGATATCCCAGTTAAAATTTCGAAACCTATCATTGACATAATGATTTTAAAAATAAATGGTATGTGTCCAGATTTAAACAACTTATATCCAAGATAAAAATGAATAATTAAGACTAAAATAGAAAAACTTCTATGAAAATAAAAAATAATTGGAGGAGCTTCAAGCCAGGTATTGGGAAATTTGAAATTAGAAAGTTTAATTATTTGATCAACATGTTCTCTTACTTGGGTTCCCATAAAAATTTGACTTAAAGTTATAATGAAACCTAATATTATAATTGTTTTAAATCTTTTTGAAAAATCATAAATAAATTTTTTATTTTCAGCTAATTTGATCAAAATAATCATAATTAAAACTAGTAGTATTGCTAATGAAAGATGAATGGTGACTTTAATTGGCATAAGGTTTGAGTCAACGATGATTTTACCTAACCAAGCTTGAAACCCCATTAGAAATAAAGTTAAAATTGAAAAAATTGAAATTAATTTTTTTTGTTTCCAAAATGAAAAAGAGAAAATAGTCATAATTAATACTGAAAGACCTGAAATAGCACCAAGAAGTCTGTTAATATATTCAATCCATGTATGGTGAGGATTAAAAAATGAATAATTATGTTTTGTATATAATTTCCAATTTAATTTATTTAAATATATTCCACTTTTAAATTCATTTTTTGAACTATATAGTTTATTATTTATTATAATTATTTGCCCTCTGTTATAGTGATAATTTTCTTTCCAATTTAATTGATTTCTATCTGTTGGGGGTATTAGATAACCAAAGCATTTTGGCCAATCAGGGCAACCCATTCCACTTCCAGTCATTCTAACAGTTGCACCAGCAAGTATAACTAAATAAATTAGTATTAAACTAATTTTTGAAAATAGCTTGAATTTATTTTTCATTAAAATTTAAGCCTAATTTTTTACCAACTTTTTTCATTAATTCAAAAGCAGCCTCATATTCATTATTAATCTCTCCTTCAATAATAGCCTCTTTTATGGAATCTTTAATTATTCCAATTTCTTTTGAGGGTCCTAAATTAAAATATTTCATAATTATTTTACCAGAAATTGGAGGTTGAAAGTTTTTAAGATTATCTTTTTCTTCTAAATATTTAATCTTTTTTCTGACAATTTTGAAATTTTTATGATAATCTTCGAAAAGTTTAGGGTTTTTTGTTGTTATATCAGCTTCACAAAGACAGATTAAATCTTCTAAAAGTTCTCCAGAATCAAAAATTAATCTTCTAACAGCAGAATCAGTAATAAAATATTCAGCAATTATAATTGGTCTTGAGCTAAGTAGGACTAACTTTTGAACGTATTTCATTTTTTCGTTTAAAGGAAGCTTTAATCTTTTGAAGATTTGATATACCATTTTTGAACCAACAAATTCATGACCATGAAAGGTCCATCCAGTTTTTGGATTATATTTTTTTGTTGATACTTTTCCTACATCGTGAAGGAGAGCAGCCCATCTAAGCCATAAATTTTCAGATTTTAAACTAATATTGTCTAAGACTTCAAGTGTGTGATAAAAATTTTCTTTATGACTTTTTCCTTCTATTTCTTCTACACCTTTTAAATTAGTAAGTTCGGGTAGAATTAGTTTTAGTAGTCCAGATTTATCTAGATTTAAAAAACCAATAGATGGTTTTTTTGATAATATAATTTTATTTAATTCATCAACTATTCTTTCTTTACTTATTATTTTAATTCTGTTGATATTATTTTTAATCGCTTCAAAAGATTGTGTTTCAATTTCAAATTCTAGTTGAGATGAAAATCTTATAGCTCTGAACATTCTTAATGGATCATCAGAATATGTTTTTTCTGGATTTAAAGGTGTTCTTATAATTTTGTCTTTAATATCTTTAATTCCATTAAATGGGTCTATAACCTTACCGAAATTATCTTTATTTAATCCTATAGCTATAGAATTAATTGTAAAGTCCCTTCTGTTTTGGTCATCTTCTAATGTTCCAATCTTAACGACAGGTTTTCTACTATTACGATTATAAGACTCTTTTCTAGCTCCTACAATTTCAATAATAAAATTTCTCCATTTTATCATTGCAGCACCAAAATTTTTATAAAATTGAATTTTTTCAGCTCCAATTAATTTTTTTTTAAGATTCTTAGCTGTTTCTATTGCAGAGCCTATAACCATTATATCTATATCTTTTTTTTCTTTTTTTTGAAGTAATATGTCTCTAACAAATCCACCAATTAAGTAAGATTCAATGTTCATTTCATCAATGGTCTTAGATATCTTAAGAAACGGTTGCTTATTTAAAATGTTGATTATATCTTTTTTCAAAATTTTTATTTTCTAATAAATTCAACTCTGCCAGTTAACTTATTAAGTTTAATTATTCTTGAGACTTTTTGAGTTTTATTATTATTGTCTAAAGGTACTATGAAGTCAACACCATTCAAAATACTTTTACTAATTGATTTAAATTCATAGGGAGTTGCTTCTTTACTAATATTTGCTGAAGTTGATATTATAGGTCTTCCAAAGTTTTTAATTAATTTTTTGCAAAATTCGTTTTTAGTAATTCTCAAGGCAATAGTGTTATCAGAATTAATAAGAAGAGGACTAAAACCTATTGGATTATCAAAAATTATTGTTGTAGGGTGATCTGAATTAATAAATTTAATTAATTCATTAGGTATTATTTTTACATGTTTTTCTAGCATTTCAAAAGATGATACTAGACATATTAAAGCTTTGTTGTTTTTTCGGTTTTTTAGATTAAAAATTTTTTGAACAACTGTGTCATTTCCAGAATCACCTCCAATTCCCCATGAAGTATCAGTTGGATAAAGAATTGTATGTCCTTTAAATAAATGATCTAAAGTTTTTTTGATAATCAATTTAATTTTTTATCAAAAATAATCATTCTCTTTAATTTTTTTTTTAAATAATTGCAAAGAAAAAATTTGTTAAAAAAGAATTAGTTGATCAATTTTATAGGCAATTAAATAAAATTATGATAATTAGAAATCTTTATAGCCATAAAAATATTAAGTTGTTTTATTATATGGGTGGATATTTAAGATTAGTTTTCCCACTTTTAAAAAATAGAAAAAATTACATAAGAAGATTAATGAAGCTGTTTAGTAAAGAGCATGATAATATTAAGATAAGGGTAAACTATTATAATAAAATTGAAGATAAATTTAAACCAGATATAGATTGGATATCTACATCTAGCATGAAAATTCCAAAACAAGGAACTGTATATTTTTTCGATTTAAAAGAATATGTAAGATTTTATCCTAGTAAATTTTTGGTAAGATTTATTTTTGGAGATATAATTAAGATTCCAAAATCTCCATCATTTGTAAAAACAAGACCAATTGAAGGTGAAAATGAAAATTCTGTTATTTTTAAACTTAATAAAGTAAGGCATTTCACATACATAAAAGATAGAGTTGATTTTTCTGTAAAATTAAATTTGTTAATTGGCAGAAATGCCGTTCAGCAAGAACAAAGAATTGATTTTTTTAAAAAATATTTTAATCATCCTTTATGTAACTTAGGACAAATTAATAAGGGAACAAATCATGATGAATGGTATAAGAAGACGATTTCAATGAAAGAACAACTTAAATACAAGTTTATTCTTTGTATTGAAGGTTTTGATGTAGCAACTAATTTAAAATGGGTTTTGTCTTCAAACTCAATAGCTGTAATGCCAAAACCAAAATTTGAAAGTTGGCTTATGGAAGCTGAATTGATACCCAATTATCATTACATTCTTATAAAAGACAATTTTTCTGATTTAGAGGAAAGGTTAAATTATTATACAGAAAATGAATCAGAGGCATTAAAAATAAAAATTAATGCAAATGAATATATTAAGCAGTTTCAAAATAAAAAAAGAGAAGATTTAATTTCATTATTAGTTTTAGAAAAATACTTTCATTACAGTAGCCAAATAAATTCAAATTTTGTTGAAGAGTTTTTAAAAAAATAATTTTATAATTTTTTAAAAGACATATTGATCTTTGGTTATATTTTATCTTTTATTTCTTGAATGTTTTCTTTGAAAGTTAAAATGACAAATGCCCCAAAAATAATTTGACCTAGTATCATCCAATAGTTATTTATCCATTCGTTTAATCGTATTTCACTAAAATATAAATCTTTCATATAGAAAATGTTGTTATGGATAATATCAATAATTAAAATTATTAAAGTTAAATACAAGCCTGTTTTAGGCTTAATTATTAATAATAGTGAGGCTAATGGATCAATAAAAGTTAGACTATCCCAAAAGAATTTAGAGAAAACAGGAGCATTATATTTATCTGACATAAAACCATTTTGTGAAATCCAAAATAGATGAGTAAAACTAGCCATAAGCATTCCAAGTGCCTGAATAAACAAGATTACTTTTGTTTTTCTTTTTAGTTTATTATATATTTTCAAACTGAGATGTTATATTCTCTAAGTGCATTATTTAGAGAAGTTTTTTTATCTGTAGATTCTTTTCTTTTTCCTATAATTAATGCACAAGATACTTGGTATTTACCCGCATTAAAAGTTTTGGTGTAACTTCCAGGTATAACTACTGATCTCTCTGGAATTATTCCTTTACTTTCAATTGGGTTTGATCCACTAACATCGATAATTTTGGTTGAAGAGGTAATTACTACATTTGCTCCTAATACAGCTTCAGATTCAATTTTTACTCCTTCAACTATTACACACCTTGACCCAATAAATGAATTATCTTCAATAATTACAGGAGTTGCTTGTAAAGGTTCCAAAACGCCACCGATACCAACACCACCACTAAGGTGGACATTTTTACCAATTTGAGCACAACTTCCTACAGTTGCCCAGGTATCTATCATTGTTCCTGAATCAACGTAGGCTCCTATATTAACATAACTTGGCATTAATATCACACCTTTTGACACATATGAACCATACCTAGCAATAGCGCTAGGAACCACTCTTATTCCTTTTTCTTTGAAATTTTTTTTAAGATCAATTTTATCATAGAACTCTATATCTCCAGACTGAATTGTTTTCATTTTTTGAATTGGAAAATATAAGATCACAGCTTTTTTTATCCATTCATTAACAATCCACTTTGAATTTACTTTTTCAGCTATTCTAAGTTCACCCTTATCAAGTAAATCAATTACTTTTCTAATGGTTTTTTTAGTAGTATCTCCATCTAATAATTCTCTCTTAACCCAAGCTTTTTCTACAATATCTTTCATTTATTTTTTTTTACAAAAGTAAAGAATAGAAATGAATCAAAACCTTAATATATTTGTCAATAATTATTTTTTAAAATGGCATGTTTAATAGGAGTAGACTATGGAATTAATTATTCAGGTCTTTCATGTACTGATCCAAATCAAATTATAGCATCGCCATTAGATACCTGTGAAACTAAAAAGTTGATACCTTTTCTGAAAAAATATATTAAAAATCAAAAAGTTGAAGCTTTTGTTATTGGAAAACCTCTTCAAAAAAGCGGTTCTCCATCAGATGTTGAAAAACATATTCTGATGTTTATAAATGAACTAAAAAAATCATTTCCATCTTATTCTATTTATAGATATGATGAAAGATATACATCTAAAATTTCATCTAAAATTATTTTAGAAAGTGGAATAAATAAAAATAAAAGAAAAAATAAAAAGCTAATTGACAAAATAAGTGCGACCTTGATTTTACAATCCTTTTTAGAATATAAATCCAAAAATTTATGATATTACCTATTTTGGCTTATGGAAATCCAATTTTGAAAACTAGAGCGAAAGATATTGATGAGAATGATCCTCAGTTAGATGATTTATTAAAAAATATGTGGGAAACTATGTATTCTGCTAATGGGGTTGGACTTGCTGCTCCTCAAATTGGACTTTCTATAAGGCTTTTTATTATTGATACATCTCCGTTTTCTAAAGAAGAAGAAATCTCTGAAGAAGAATCAAAGGATTTAGCTTCTTTCAAAAAAGTTTTTATTAACCCAAAAATCATTGATCAAAATGGAAAAAACTGGGACTTTAATGAAGGATGTTTAAGTATTCCTGATGTTAGAGAAGATGTATCTAGAAAAGAATCAATAAAAATTAGTTTTTTAGATGAAAATTTTATATCTCAAAAATTGGTTTTATCAGGTATAAAAGCAAGAGTAGTTCAACATGAATGTGATCATATTGAGGGAATTTTATTTACTGATCATCTTTCACCATTAAAGAAAAGAATTTTGAAGAACAAGCTTAATAATATTTCAAAAGGAAAGATTGACATAGAGTATTTAATGAAATTTTTAAACAAATAAATTTTGTATAATGAATTTTGAGAACAAAAAATTAAAATTATTTAAAAAACTGCTTGATTTAATGGATGAACTTCGTCAGAAATGCCTTTGGGATAAAGAACAAACTTTTGAGTCGTTAAGTCTTTTAACTATTGAGGAAACCTATGAGCTTTTTGATGCAATTATTAATAATAATATAGATGAAATAAAAAATGAATTAGGGGATTTGTTAATGCACATTGTTTTTTATTCTAAAATTGCAAGCGAAAAGAATTCTTTTGATATAGGAGATGTAATTGATGGGATTATTAAAAAAATAATTTTTCGGCATCCCCATGTTTTTGGTAATGTTAAAATTGAAAATTCAAATGATGTTAAAAAAATTTGGGAAAGTTCAAAACTTAAAGAAAAAAAGTCTAAAGTAAAGTCTGTTTTAGATGGTGTTCCTAAAACTTTGCCATCAGTTATAAAAGCTTATAGAATTCAAGAAAAAGCATCAGGAGTTGGATTTGAGTGGAAAAATAAAGATAAAGTTTGGTTAAAAGTAATAGAAGAATTAGAAGAATTTCAGAATGAAGTTAAAAAGGGAAATAAACCTTCTATTGAAAAGGAATTTGGAGATGTTCTTTTTTCTTTAATTAATTATGCGAGATTTCTTAAAATTAACCCTGAAGTTTCATTAGAAAAGAAGAATAAAAAATTTATTAATAGATTTCAATTTATTGAGAAAGAGGCAACCAAATCTAATAAGCAATTAAAAGATCTATCTTTAGATCAGATGGAAGAATATTGGGACTTGTCAAAAAAAAATCTTGATTAATTAGTTTTTTCTAATTCTAAATTTTCTTTATCTTTTTTTAAGATATTTTTGATTTTGATAGTTTCTTTTTCTTTTCTTTTATTGAATCTATTTGATTTTTAATTGCTCTAATTTTCTTTTCTACATCTTTAACAATTGGATTATTTGAACTAGAATTTGTAAAAAAATCTAGGTTGTTTTCAAGTTGATTTAACTCGCTTTTAAGATTTTTTTCTTTTTTTATAAATTCTTCTTGTAAAGAATTAGTAACATCAATTTTATTTTCTGTTAGAATTAATTTTGATTCAAAGATTAAATCCTCTTTAATCTTATTTAAAGATTTGTTATTTTCAATTGTATTAATCAATGATTTTTTAAAGCTTTGGTTGAGTTTCTCATTAACTTTTATATTAACTTGACCAATTTCATTCCAATTTTTTATTATGGTTTGAATTTTTTTTATTGCTCCTTCTAGATTTTTACTGATTTTTAATTTATTTAATTCATTTATATATTCATTTTTTAATTTGTATAATTCTGTTTCATCTTTATTTAATTTGTTATATCCAGATTTAATTCTTTGGAAATAAATAGAATTTAAATTAGAGAATTCTTTCCATAATTTATTATCAATTTTTCTTGGAATAAATCCAATTGATTTCCATTTAATTTGAATTTTTTTTACTTCATCTATTTTTTCTTCCCAATCATCTCTTTCGATATATTGCTTAATGATTTTTATTAGTTCTGTTTTTTGTATGATTTTTGTTTTATGTTCTGTTTTTTGTTTTTTATAGAATTCGTTTTTGGATATCATAAATGATTTACTAATATCTCTAAAATTTTTCCATAATGATTTAGCATCTTTGTTAGGTATATATCCAATTTTTTTAAAATCTTCTCTTAATTTATTAAAATCAACTATTTTATTTTGCCAATCTATATGATTGTTAGGATTTTCATTTATGCAGGATTTCATTTTAATTAAAATTTCATTACGAGTATTTATATTAGTTTTAATTACTCTTAACGCATTTTTTTGAAATTCTTTTCTTTTATTTTGTATAGTTTTGGTTGCAATCTGAAATTTTTTCCACAGTATTTGTCTATGCTCTTTTGCTACAGGACCAAGTTCATTTTTCCATTTTTTATGAAGAATATTAATATTTCTGCTTGATTTTATTATATCATTTTCTTGAGTAAGTGATTCTGCTTTTTCAATAATTTTTAGTTTTTCTTCATAATTATGTTTATAATCAATATCTCTAAGCTCTCTATTAAGATGAAGAAAATCATAAAATCTTTCAACATGATGTTTATATGTTTGCCACATATTATGATCTTTTGATCTAGGAACAGACCCAGTTGAATGCCAACTCTCTTGAATTTTTTTAAATTCTTTATATTTTTCTTCAAATTTTTTTTTGTTTTTATCAATTAGTTTTTTAATGTTCTCAATTATTTCAAGTTTTTTATCGTAATTTTTATTTTGAATATGATCTAACTCCTTATAATACTTTCTTTTTTTATCTCTATATTCAATTATTTTCTTGTCAAATTTGGATTTGTATTCAGGATTATATTTAAATTTTTTATTTTCTGAATTATCAATTAAATATTTTTTTTCAGCTTTTTTAAATTCTCTTTGAAACTTTTCTTTGAATATTTTTATTAAATCTTGTATTTCAAGATTTTTGTACATCCAATTAGAAGATTGAATGATTTCTTCTAATTTATTAGCAATTTTTTCTAATCCTAGTTTTTCATATTTTGAGGTGTTATTTTCAGATAAGTCCGATAAAATTTTTTTTGATTTTGGTTTAGTATTTGATTGATCATCTTCTTCGGAAGTTGTTTTCTTAGAAGAAGTTTCCTTAGAAGTTGTTTTTTCAATTAAATCTAACAATAAATCTTTTTTTAATTTAGAAAATCCTTTTATTCCAATTTTCTTGGCTAAATTTTTAAGCTCATTTAATTTTAAAGACTTAAGTTTTTTTTTATTAATCATTTTCTGCACCTCTTTTATTGTCCCTGCAGAGGGGTTGATGGTTTTCTTTTCCATACATGAGTTTTTTCTAATTAGGTTAGAATATACATTTTTTTTAATTTAGAAAAAAAAATGATAATAAATTATATATTATTCCATAATTCCCAAGATTTTTCTGCTTGGTAAATAAGCATTCTGTTACCATTTTGGATTTTTGCTCCTTTTTCTGATCCTTTTTTCAAAAATAATGTTGTTTTTGGATTGTATATTAAATCAAATAAATAGTGGGTTTCATTTAAGATTGAGTATGGAATATTTGGGCAATTTTCAATTTTAGGATATGTGCCAAGCGGTGTAGTGTTAATAATTAGGGTATTATTTTTAATTATTTTATTGTTAAGTTCTTCGTAATGAATTTGATTTAATTTTGGTTTTCTTGATACAAGTTTAAAAGGTATTTTAATTTTATTTAAAACATAAGATACAGCAGCAGAAGCTCCTCCTGTGCCAAGAATTAAAGCTCCTTTTGGTTTTTGTTTTGTTGTTTCAAGTAAGGCCTTTTCAAATCCATAGCAATCGGTGTTGTAACCGGTAATCTTTCTATTTTTTTTAAAAACTAATGTATTAACAGCCCCAATTTTTTTAGCATCATCATCGATTTCATCTAAAAATTGAATAATACTTCTTTTGTATGGTATTGTTACATTTAATCCGGATAATTTTTCTTTTTTCAATAATTTCCTAAAATCATCAATTTTATTAATATCAAAATCTATGTAACATGAATTAAGTATATTTTCTTTTTTAAATTTTTCCTTAAAAAAATCTTTTGAAAATGAATAATCTATGTTTCTTCCAATAAGTCCGTATAATTTAATTCGTTTTTTTTCTTCCATAATATTCTAATAGTTGAATAATTATAAAACCAGAAATTATAAATAATAAAGTATAAAGATTGGAAAAACTATTAATTTCAGGAAAAAAGTATAAATAATTTTTAATTTCAATTTCTCCGATTTCATTAATTATTGGATTCCCTTCAGAGTCTAAAAAATAAATAATTTTTTTCCATGGCCAAACAATTGGTAGTGTTCCTGAAATAAAACCAATAATTAATGCCATAGTTCTATTATAATGTTTTCTTAGAAAGTATGCTAATATTTTAGAAAAACCTATTATTCCAACTATACATCCTATTACAAAAACAAATAAAATTTTTAACATTTGAATATTTTCTTTGTTTTGAATAAAATCAAAATTAAATTTTAAAGTATTTATTATAGAATAGAATAAAACGTTCACAGAGTCAACCAATAGTAAATTATAGTTTCCCAGAATCAATAATAAGAATGATCCAGAAAGACCAGGTAAGGTCATTCCTGAAATACTAATTATTCCACAAAAAAAAATAAATATTAGATTATCATTTTCAATTAGAGGATTTGAAAAACTTATAAATAGACCAAAAACAAAACCAAAGAATAAATTAACTAAAGTTTTTAATGACCATTTTTTAACTTTATGTATGATTATTAT
>CAUZKB010000010.1:0-36860 GCA_963580575.1 Bacteroidia bacterium
TATAAAAACAATAGATCTGGAGGAATTTTATCCAAAAGGGAAAAGAGAGTTTATTGATTTGTCCCAGTGGTTAGAAAATGGTTTAATTTTAAGAGAAAAAGAATTCAGAATAAAGATTAAATCTCATGAATGGATTTCATACAAGGATAAATTTGTAGCTATTGGTTGTTCGACTAATGCTATTTTACCATCGTGGGCACCTTTATTGGTTACTTCGTATCTGGAACCTTTTGCAAAAAAAATTATTCATGGTAGTTTAACGGAATTAGAAAATGATATTTTTAATGATATTATTAGAAAATTTGATTTAAGCCCTTTTAAAGATGAAGCTGTTATGATAAAAGGATGTTCTGATAATTCTATTCCAGATAATGCTTATGTTCAATTAATTATTTTGTTAAAATCCGTTTCTAAAAGTCTTTTTTATGGAGAGGCTTGTTCTTCTGTTCCTATATGGAAAAGATCAAAAAATTAATTAAAGTTGCAAAAAATAAAGATTTTAATTTTTACTTATTATTGGCCTCCTTCTGGAGGATCTGGGGTTCAACGTTGGTTATATTTTTCAAAATATTTAAAGGACTTTGGATGGCATCCAATTATAATAACAGTGAAAAAATCAAAAGCATCTTATTCAGTTATTGATGATTCTTTAGAAGGTTATGTTGATGATCTAGTTGTTTATCGAACCAATACTATAGAACCTTTGAAATTTTATTCAAATTTAATTTTTGGAAATTCTAATGAAGGAATTCAAAAAGGGGAAGTATTTAAAAAAAATTTCTTTCATCATTTAGCAGCATTTATTAGAGGAAATTTTTTTATTCCTGATGCTAGAAAAGGATGGGTTAATTATGCTTTAAAAAAAGGGAGAGAAATAATAAAAAATGAAGAAGTTAAATATATGGTTACTACAGGACCGCCACATTCATCTCATCTTATAGGCTTAAATTTAAAACAAGAGTTTTCTTTAAAGTGGATTGTAGATTTTCGAGATCCATGGAGTAGCATGTTTTATTTGAAAGAAATGTATAGAACAAAGTATGCTCAGAAAAAAGATGAGAGGTTGGAGAAGAAAGTTTTGATTAAAGCTGATAAAATATTAACTACTATAGGTGATTCATTTCATGATGAATTAATTCAAAAGTCTAATATATTTTCAGAAAAACTTTTTTCAATTCCAAATGGTTATGATTCAGATTTAATTAATTATGTTAATCAAAGATTAAATTCTACTTTCCATATTGTTTATTCAGGTTTACTTACAAATAATCATTCATTCAAACCTTTTTTCTTAATGTTAAAAGATTTAAAGTCAATTTATCCTAAGTTAAAGATAAGAGTTTCGTTAGCAGGTCAAATTTCAGATGATGTGGACTTATTTATCAGAGAAAATTTAGTTAACATTGATTATGTTAATAGCGGTTATCTTCCTCATATTCAGTCAATTAATTTAATTAAAAAAGCTAATTTACTTTTAAATTTTACTTATTATGGTGATAGTAATAATAAAATGATTCCTGGAAAGGTTTTAGAGTATATTGCCACTGGAATTCCAATACTTTCAATTGGAAATACTAATAATTATTTGTCAAGATTTTTATTAAAGGGAAGTTGTGCTAAAACATTTTTAGATAATGATTTAACAAAAATGAGGTCATTTACAGAAAAAGTAATTAACGCATATATAAAAAATAAGCCTTTAAAAAATTCATTTCCAAATATTGAAAATTTTAGCAGAAAAGCATTAACTGAAAAATTAAGTAATTTGTTAAAAAAAGATATAGATCAAATAAAATAAAGTTTATTTTTTCTAATGTAATTATATACTTTAGGTTGTATTAAATTAGAGACCTTAATATTATCAGATATATTTTTTCTTATTTGACTACTTGAAATTTTAATTTGAGGAGCTTTGAAAAATTTTATTTTTGAATTATTCTTAAGATTTTCAGGAATTAAAAAAAAAGAGGATTCTCTCGGATAAACATACAATTCATAGGAATTTAAAATTTCTTGATAATTTTTCCATTTATGAAAATTTGATAAATTATCTTCCCCTAATAGTAAAACAAATTTTTTTTCTGGATACAAATTTGATAATTTTTTTAGTGTATTTATAGAATAGTTTGGTTTGTTTAAAGAGAATTCAATTTTGGAAATAGTTATATTTTTCATATGACTTATTGCTAATTCAGACATTTTAAATCTTACATTTTCTGTTGTTAAACATTTTGATTTAAGAGGGTTTAAAGGTGTAATAATTATCCAAACTTCATCTAAATCAGATTTTTCAAGAAAAAAATTTATAAGTTTTAAATGACCAAAATGGATAGGGTCAAAAGTTCCAGGAAAACATCCAATTTTTTTCAATCTTTTATAAAGTTCAGAATTAATTTTTCAGCTTTTATTTTGGCTTTATTTAGATCATTATTTAATAGACGAACATCAAATTTATTTGCTAATTTAATTTCATCTTGAGCTTTATGCATCCTTAATTTCAGCTTTTTTTTAGAATCCAAGTTTCTTTTAATTAATCTTTTTTTAATATGATCTATATTTGGAGTTTCTATAAAAACAGAAAGAGTTTGATTAGGATATTTTTTTTTGATGTTAAGTCCACCAATAACATCTATATCAAAAACAACATGCTTCCCTAATCCCCAAATACGTTTAATTTCTTTTTTGAGAGTTCCATAATAAGATCCGGGATAAACTTCTTCATATTCCACAAAATCATCATTCATTATTTTCTTTTTAAAATCTTTTTTTGTTAAAAAAAAATAGTCTTTTCCATTAGTTTCACCGTTTCTTGGAGATCTTGAGGTAGCAGATATTGAAAATAATAATGAAAGTTTTTTTTGTTTCAAGAGATGTTTAACCAAAGTAGTTTTACCACTTCCAGAAGGAGCTGAAAATATTATGAGTTTTCCAGTTTTCAATCAAGCTATATTATGAAGTTGTTCTTTTATTTTTTCAAGTTCATCTTTCATTTGAACAATTATTTTTTGTAATTCAGAGTCATTTGCTTTTGAACCAATTGTGTTTATTTCTCTTCCTATTTCTTGAGTTATAAAACTTAATTTTTTCCCATTAGGAGATTCTTCGTTCATTACGTCTAAAAAATAATTTAAATTATTTTTTAGACGTACTTTTTCTTCAGTTATATCATTTTTTTCTAAATAATAAATTAATTCTTGTTCAAACCTATTAGTGTCAATTGATATTGTAGTTTTCGATAAACTATTCTTTATTTTTTTCTTTATTTTTTTAATCCTAAAAGGATCAATTTTTTCAGCAGTTTTTAGCAATTTGTTTAAAATTTTTATTCTTTTCTTAAATTCTTTTTCATGAACTTTTCCTTCATTTAATTGATATTTAGATAAATCATTTATTACGTTATTAATTTGAGTTAATATTTCTTTTTTTTCAAATGGGCTTACATTTATATTTTCAGAATTAATGACTTCAGGAAGTTTCATTGCAATAGATAGAAGGTTTTCTTTATTATCGTAATCTATTTTTTTTAGTTGATTTATATAATTATTAAGAATTTTAGTATTGATTTTAGTAGGAAGAGTTTCAGTGTTATTTTTGTAATTTATTCTTAGATCAATTTTTCCTCTATTAATCTTTGAAGTGATCAATTTTCGAAATTCAGAATCTAAACTATTAAAAAAATAATTGCTTTTAATATTTAGATCTAAATGCTTACTGTTTAATGATTGGATTTCAATATTAATAAGTTTATCATTTATTTGAGCTTGAATCTTTCCAAAGCCAGTCATTGATATTAACATATCTATTTTATAGTTTTTTTATTTTAATATTTTGGAAAGAAACTATATTTCCATGGTCTTGTAAACCAATTTCCCCTTTTTTTCTTTTACTAAAATTTTTAAATGTTTGATGAGCAAATTTTGACTTAGCTATTAATTTATCCCATTCATTTCCATAAAGAGGAAAGTTATTTATCTCTTTACCATTTAAAAAGACATTTCCACAATTGACTTTATAATTTACAGTAAGAATTATTTTACTCCATTCTCCAGCAGGATAGGTGTTATCAATTATCGGTTCAGAAAGGTCATATAAAGCTCCAGCTTGGCGAAAAGTTGGTCTTACTTTTGCATCTGGATGATCATTATTATCAATTATTTGTATTTCAGGTCCAGTTCTGTAGGGAGCTTTATATTTTTTTCCTTCTTGAATTCCCCATAAAATTCCGCTATTTCCTTTTTTAGATATTTTCCACTCTAGGGATAAAATAAAATTGGTATATTCTTTATCAGTTAAAATATCGTGATTTCTTCTATCACGTCTTTCTCTTTTTGACGGATCCATTTCCATAGTTCCTTTTTTAATAATCCAGACATTACCAACTACATCTTCATTAAATCTATGCCAACTATTAAATGAATTTCTATCGAAGAGTATTTCCCAATCATTATCTGATTTTGAGTTTTGAGAAAAGCCACTAGTTGAAAATAGAAAAAATAAGGTTATAATTATTCTGTACTTTATCATATACCTAAAATTTTCTTTAATTGATTTTTATCAATATCTCCACCAGCAAAATCATCAAAACTTTTTTGTGTTGCTTCAATTATATGGCTTTGAATAAAAGGAGCACCTTCTCTAGCTCCTTGTTCAGGACTTTTGATGCAACATTCCCATTCCATTACTGCCCATACATCACAACCGTATTCAGTTAATTTAGTGAATATAGTTTTGAAATCAATTTGACCGTCTCCTGGAGATCGATATCTTCCAGCTCTATCAATCCAATCACTATAACCTCCAAAAGCTCCTTTTTTACCATTTGGCTTAAATTCGGAGTCTTTTACATGAAAAGATTTTATAAAACTGTGGTAATGATCAATATATTCAATATAGTCTAATTGTTGAAGAACAAAATGACTTGGGTCATATAAAATATTTACTCTTTTATGGTTTCCTGTGGCTTCAAGGAATCTTTCAAAAGTTACACCATCATGTAAATCTTCACCTGGGTGGATTTCATAACACACATCCACCCCATTTTCATCATAGAAATCTAAAATAGGTTTCCATCTTTTAGCTAATTCTGAAAAACCAAGTTCTAATAAACCTTCTGGTCTTTGAGGCCATGGATGCCATGTATGCCACAATAATGCTCCTGAAAAAGTTGCATGAGATTTTAAGCCCAGACGCTTACTCGCTACTGCAGCTTTTTTTACTGTATCAATTGCCCAATTAGTTCTTGCTTTAGGGTTATTCTTGAATTGATCTGGAGCGAAGTTATCAAACATCAAATCATATGCAGGATGAACTGCAACTAATTGACCTTGTAGATGTGTCGAAAGCTCAGTTATTTCAAGTCCGTAAGAATTAATCTTACCTTTTAATTCGTCACAATATGTTTGACTTTCTGCAGCTTTATCCAAATTGATTAAGAAATTTTCCCAAGTAGGGATTTGAATACCTTTATATCCAAGATCAGAAGCCCATTTGCACATTCCGTCTAGACTATTAAAAGGAGCTTTTTTATCAACAAATTGAGCTAAAAATATTGCAGGTCCCTTTATTGTTTTCATTGTTTGTCCAGGCTTAGCCATATATTTCCTTTATTATGTGATTCAACAACTTTTTCTATAAAATTCATGCCTTTTAAGCCTTCATATAATGTTGGATATTCAGAACCAAAAGACTTTTCATTTCTTAAATCTTTAGCAACTCCTTTGTATATATTTCCCATTGCATCAAAGATTCCTTCAGGGTGACCTGCTGGAAGTTTTGTCCCATCATTAGCAAAATCAGAAATGTATGGATTACCTGGTTTTATAAGTCTTCTAGGTTCATCATCTTTTAAGTGATATAAACAATTTGGATTTTCTTGTTCCCATTTAAAAGCACCATTTCTTCCATAGATTGCTAAGGTTAAATTATTTTCTTCACCAGTTGCAATTTGACTAGCTCTTAAAACTCCTTTTAATTTATTCGAGAAACGAACTAGAATTGTTCCATCAATATCTAAACTATTATCTTCATATAGCATATTTAAATCTGCAAGTAGTTCTTTAACTTCCATTCCAGTAACATATTCAACTATATTAAAGGCATGTGTCCCAATATCACCAATACAAGAACTAATTCCGACTTTTTTAGGGTTAAGACGCCAAACAGTTTTTCTTTTTTCTTTTTCATGAATAAAACCGTTTACCCATCCTTGATAATACTGAACATCAACTTTTTGTATTTCTCCAATGACACCTTCGGAGATTAATTGCTTCATATGTCTAACCATTGGATATCCGGTATAAGTATATGTAACAGCAAAAATTGAATTATTTTTCTTTTGTAGTGAGTATAATTCTTTTGCTTCTTCTAGATTTGTGGTTAAAGGTTTTTCAGAAATTACATTAAAACCATTTTCTAAAAGTTTTTTCGCCATTGGGTAGTGTAAAAAATTTGGAGTTAAAACTGAGACTACCTCTATGCGGTCTTTTTCTGATAATTTTGTTTCTTTATTAATAAATTCGTCAAAGTTTTTATAAATTCTATCTGTATTTACTCCTATTTGTTCAGCAAAAGTTATATTTTGTTCATAATCAGGATTAAATACACCGCCAATAATTTCATATTTATCAAACATACTTGATGCAACCCTATGAAGAACACCTATAAGTGAATCTCCACCTCCACCAATTATACCAAGCCTAATTTTGTTCATATATTTTTTATTTTGATTTTTTCATTTCTAAATGTGAATATAAATAAGATTAAAATAACAAAAGCAAAAATTGATGGTTGAATCCATATTTTTTGCCAATTGTGTCCATCATTTATTAAATATAAATCGGTTAGATATCCAGCTATTCTAAATCCAATAAGCATTCCTAAGCCATAAGTTGCAAGAGTTATTAGACCTTGAGCAGAACTTTTATATTCAGGTTTACATTTTATATTAGTATAAATTTGACCAGAGACAAAGAAAAAATCATAGCAAATACCGTGTAATATAATTCCTAAAATTAGCATCCAACTATTTACACCATCTGCTCCAAGTGAAAAAAGTAAATAACGTAATCCCCATGCAAAAATTCCCACTATTAATGTTGATTTAAAACCAAATCTTTTAATAAAAAGAGGCAATAGTGATAAAAATAATATTTCTGAAATTTGACCTAAAGTCATTTTTCCTGCAGCAGCTTCCATTCCAATTTCATTTAAAAATTGATTTGCGTGTTGGTAGTAAAATGCTAAAGGAATGCATATTAAAATTGAAGCTATAAAAAAAATAAGATAAGCTTTGTCCTTTAATAATTTTAATGCATCTAATCCAATTATTTGACTAAAACTTTTACTCTTATTTTTTTCAATTGTAGGAGGTGTATTAGGTAATGTAAAACTGTATATTCCTAGAATTAATGAAATAAAAGAGGACATGTAAAATGTGTTTTTTAAAGTACTAGAACTTTCCCAGGACAAATATCCAATTAATAGACCTGCTACAATCCACCCTAAGCTACCAAAAACTCTTATAGGAGCAAATTCTTTTGAAGGGTCTTTCATTTGTCTAAATGCAACTGAATTTGCTAAAGCTAATGTTGGCATATAAAACAACATGTAAATTAAAATATAGGGATAAAAAACAGAAAAATTATCTGATACACCGGCTTTGTAAAGTAAAAAGGCTCCCAACAAATGAATTGAACCTAAAACTTTTTGAGCTGCAAAGTATTTGTCTGCAACTAGTCCAATTATGAAAGGAGCAATAATTGCCCCAATTGATTGAGTTTCATAAGCAAGGGCTAGTTCACTTCCTGAAGAATTAAATTCTTGAGAAAGAAAAGTTCCCATTGTTACAAACCAAGCTCCCCATATAAAAAATTGAAAAAACATTAATAAAGAGAGTTGAAAAGAAATTTTAAAACTCATTAAATTAATTATTTAAATTTCACCTCCAATTTTAATCAGAAGATCTTTGGTAGCCTTTATTCCTTCCAGTTCTGAGAGTCTTTCTCCTTCATATTCAACTCCAATAAATCCTTTATAATTTTGATTTTTTACTATTTCTAACATACGTTTATAATCTATAGTTGTTTCAAATCCTTTAGAATTAAAATCATAGGATTTTGCACTAACACCAAATGCTTTAGGCATCATTTCAGATATACCTTTGTATATTTCGTATGCTTCTTTACAACTTCCATCAAAGATAGATCCATAGCCTTCATCACTCATGCAAAAGTTTCCAAAATCAGGAAGAGTCCCACAATTATCCATATTAACACCATAAATAACCTTCATTAATAGGGGAATGTTTGAGGTAATTCTTCCATGATTTTCGACAAGTACGTTTATATTAAGTGTTTTAGCATATTTTGAAAGTTCTGATAAACTTTTTATTGAATTTGAAATCCATTTATCAGGATCTTTTTCACCATATAAATTAAGTCTAACTGAAGAACAACCAATTTTTGAAGCAGCATAAATCCATAATTTGTGATTTTCAATAGCTTCTTTTTGTTTTATCAAATTTGAAGATGCAAGATCACCCTCACCGTCAATCATTATAAGTACATTAGTAATTTTATTTTCTTCAGCTAAGGATTTGTTTTTATTTATAAAAACTTCAATGGCACTTTTTTTATCTTCGCTTTTCATAACATCTTCGTATAGGGCATTAACATATTCAATACCTTCGAATCCTAGTTTTTTTGCAAGAGAAGCGAATTTATATGGATCATAGTCATTTTCTTTAATCATTCTATGGATAGACCATTGAGCAAGAGATAGTTTGAAGAAGAGAGGTGAGGATTTTGTTTTATTATTAGATTTAGTTTTTATATCCTTACAACTTAAATTACTAAGAAAAATAACACACAGACTTAAGCTAACTATTTTTGCAATAAATTTTTTACGTTTCATATTAAATATAATTTTATTAATCTTTCTAAAATAATCAATATTTTCAGACCTATATATTTTTTATATATTTGAATATATATTTTAAAAGCTTATAAAACTATTTATGGATGATAAATATGATGCTATTGTTGTTGGTACCGGAATTAGTGGAGGTTGGGCAGCTAAAGAACTTTGTGAAAAAGGTCTTAAGACTTTAGTTCTAGAAAGAGGACCAATGGTTAAGCATATTGAAGATTATTCTACAATGAATAATGATCCGTGGGATTATAAGACAGGTGATGTAATAACTAATGAGACAAGGAAAAAACAAGCAAAGCAAAGTAGGACAGGTTATACAACAACTGAGTCAAGCAAACATTTTTTTGTAGATGACATAAAGCATCCCTATAATGAAATTAATCGATTTGATTGGATGAGAGGATATCATGTGGGAGGAAGATCGTTGGTGTGGGGTCGACAAACCTATAGACTTAGTGATTTTGATTTTGAGGCAAATTTAAAAGATGGATTTGGAGTAGATTGGCCTATAAGATATAAAGATATAGCTCCTTGGTATGATTATGTTGAAGAATATATTGGTGTTACTGGAGAAAATTTAGGATTACCTCAATTGCCTGATGGAAAGTTTTTAAAACCTATGGAATTAAATTGTGTAGAAGAGGTATTGAAATCATCTCTTAATAAAAATTATAAAGACAGAGTTCTAACAATCGGAAGAGCTGCACATATAACTGAAGGAACTAAACCAGGTCTAGGAAGAAGTACTTGTCAATATAGAAATCGATGCAGAAGAGGTTGTCCTTTTGGAGCTTATTTTAGTTCCAACTCTTCAACACTTCCAGCAGCTGAAGCTACTGGAAATATGATTCTTAAACCTAATAGTATTGTTTATGAAATTATATATGACAAAGAAAGAGAAAGAGCTTCAGGAGTGAGAGTTATAGACACAGAAAATAATCAATCTTATGAATATTTTTCTAAGATCATATTCCTTTGCGCATCTACTATTCCTACTGCTTCTATACTAATGCAATCAAAATCAGACCGTTTTCCTAATGGTATGGGAAATGATTCAGGAGAGTTAGGACATAATATTATGGATCATCATCTTGGTGTTGGAGCTTCTGGATATTACGATGGTTTTAAAGAAAAATACTATACTGGTAGAAGACCAAATGGAATTTACATTCCAAGATTTAAGAATTTGGGAGGAAATACTGATTCCAAAGAATTTATTCGAGGATATGGTTATCAAGGAGGAGGAAGTAGGTCGGATTGGTCTAAATCAATTAAAGAATTAGCATATGGGGAAAAGTTTAAGGAAGAGATAATGAAACCCGGAGATTGGCAAATGGGAATAGGTGGTTTTGGAGAAATTCTTCCTTATCATGAAAATAAAATGATACTTGATTACGATAAAAAAGATCAATGGGATCTCCCGACAATTACTTTTGATGCTACATTAAAGGAAAATGAGTTAAAAATGAGAAAAGACATGGTTAAAGAGGCAAAAGAAATGCTTGAAAATGCCGGTTTTAGAGACGTTAAAGGATTTGATAGAGAATATGGTTTTGGTTTGGGTATTCATGAAATGGGAACTGCTAGAATGGGAAGAGATCCTAAAACATCAATGCTAAATCGTTTTAATCAGATTCATAGTGTCCCTAATGTTTATGTTACAGATGGGGCTGCAATGACATCTTCAGGAAATCAAAATCCTTCCTTAACATATATGGCTCTGACTGCTAGAGCAGCTAATCATGCTGTTAATGAACTTAAGAAAATGAATTTATAATTTAAAAGATGAATAGAAGAAAAGCTCTTAAAAATTTAGGAATTAGTTTCAGTGTAATAACTGTTACGCCAAGTATTTTAAGTTTACTTCAAAGTTGTCAAAAGAGTACTTCATGGAATCCAGTTTTTTTTAATAAAGAACAGTTTTTAGTGATTTTAAAACTTATGGAGATAATTATTCCAGAGACAGATATACCAGGATCAACATCACTTAAGTTACCAGAATTTGTGGATGCATATATAGAAGAAGTATTAGATTTAAATTCTCAACAAAGAATTAAAGATGGTTTAAGTCAATTTTTTAAAGAAGTAAAATTAGATACTCAACAAGAAAGTATAAGCTCTGTAACCATAAATCAGTGGGAGATGCAATTAAATAATCATCTTAAAGAGGAAAAAAACAAAGGTCTTTCAACAGAAATTATTCAAGAATTAAGAACTTTAACAGTAAATGCATTTAAGTTTAGTGAATATGTTGGTGAAAATGTTTTGGCTTATTCACCAATTCCTGGAGAACAAAGAGGATGTGTTGATCTTAATGAAACTACTGGAGGTAAAGTTTGGTCTTTAAAATGATCTAAAATATTCTGAAAGAGCTATAGCTTCTTCTTCAGTAATATTTTGATTTAGCATAATTATTCCATTGTATTTTTTAAGAAGATCAATGGCAATAGGATCTTCTTTTATCATCTGAATAGGATTTAAAATCATATTTAAAACCCATTCAGGACTTCTTCTTTCATATATGCCTTTCATAGAAGGGCCTATTAATTTTTTATCAGGCATATGACATGCAGTGCATTTTTGTTTAAAAATAGCAGATCCTTTCTCAACTAATTTATTATCTATATTATCATTAAAATTAAAGGATTTTATTGGACCAATTCCTTTATTATTAAGATCTATTTTTATGGATGATTTTGTTATAGAATTATTTTTTTTCTCAATTTGTTGAATTCTTTTATATTCGAATCCTTTTTTATTTTGCTTTTCTCCTCCACAATTTATAATGAACAAAATTGAAAGGGTGAATATAATTTTTTTCATAATTAATTAATTTTTGCTAAAATTAGAAAAAGAATACTTTTATAAAAATTTTTTTATGTTTTTAAAAGAATTTGAAATTCGATGTTCTGATATTGACGCTAATAAACATCTATCGAATATATCTTATATTACTTATGCTGTAGAAACCCGAATGGAATTTTTAAGAAAAATTGGTTTAAATCATAACAATTTAAAAGAGATGAATTTGGGATCAGTAGTTTTTAATGAACATATTTATTATTATAAAGAAGTCCTTCTTGATCAAAAAATTAAAGTTTCTTTCGAAATTAATGGAACTAGTGATGATAGAAAATTTTTTCAATATGAGCATAATTTTTATAATAGTGATGGTGAAAATGTTGCATTTTATGAAATGACTGGAGCTTGGATGGATTTAGTTAAAAGAAAATTAACTGTATTACCAAAAAAATTTAGTGAAAGTCTTACTAAAATTCATAAAACAAAAAATTTCAAAATAATTTCATCTAAGGATACAAGAATTCCAGGTAAAAATCAAAGACTTAATCTTGATATATAATTAAGTTTTAATCTCTTTTTTTTTCATTGAAACCAGATAAACACCAAAAAACACAAGTCCACAAGCAAGACTTTTTACCCAATCAAGGGTGTCATTTCCTGTTAGAATTGCATAAATAATTGTAATTATTGGTTGAAGATAAGCAAAAGCTCCAATTGTAGTAGCTGGTAGAGTTTTTAGAGCATAAACGTTTAAAAAATAGGTTAAAAAAGTTGTACAGATAACTACAAATCCGATTCTCCAGATAGCATAGAAAGGTAAGTTATGCCATGAAATTTCCATGAAATCAGAAAATGTAACAGGAAAAGTCATGAAAGAACCAACTAAAAACATCCATTTCATTATTGTAACAGTATGATATTTTTCAGTTAATTTTTTTATAAAAACTAGGTATGCTCCATAACTAATAGAGTTTCCTAATAATAAAATATTTCCAAGACTTACATTTGGGGCATTTATTACAATAGACTTATTTCCATAAATTATTAAAACTATAGCTCCAGCAAATCCCATTAAAATTCCCAAAATTTTAAGAAGATTTAAACTTTCTTTTAAAAAAATTGAAGATAAGATCAGAATTATTATTGGAGTTAGTGTAACAATAACTCCGCTATTGATTGGTGTTGAAAGTTCTAGTCCTTTAAAAAACATAAGCATATTAATGCACATGCCCAAAAATGACACTCCTACAATTCTCGAATAATCTTTTTGATCAATTTTTTCATTTGGCAAAAATACGCTAACTGTCCAAAATAGAATTGAGGCACCAACAACTCTTAACATTATAAATCCAAAAGCACCAACATAATCAGGCATTACTACTTTTGCAATTGTATGGTTTAAACCATATATAGTTGTAGCACCAAAAGCTGCAAATAAAGCAAAGATTCTATTTTTCATTTAGAAACTTTTTTATTTCATTAATTGTGTTTTTACTATTACCAATAAAAAGTTTATTAGTATACAATAAAACTGGACGTTTTAAAAAGGTGTAATGCTCTAAAATTAATGGTTTATAATCAGACTCAGATAAGGTTTTGTTTTTTAAATTTCTTTGTTTGTATAATAGAGATCTTTTATTGAAAATTTTTTTAAAACTTCCTGAAATAGAATATATAATTTCAAATTGTTTTTTATTAATTGGATTTGTTTTTATATCTACAAGTTTTATTTTTGAACTTAAGTTAAGTTCTTTAATAATTTTTTTACAGGTATTGCATGATTTTAGATAATAGAATACTCTCATAATTAATTACACAAATAAAATTCATTTTTCTTAAAAAATAGATGATTTGATGCAAAATCCAATACATTTGTACTGATTTGGAGATCTTTATTAAATGAAAAAAAAATTAAATTTTAATAGCAAGGTCATTCATGGAGGTCAGTCATTAGAAAAAGGTTATGGTGCTGTAACGCCCCCTATATATCAAACTTCAACTTACGCTCAAACTTCTCCTGGTAAACATTTAGGGTATGAATATAGTAGAACACATAACCCCACTAGAACAGCGCTAGAAAAGGCATTGGCATCTATAGAAAATGGTAATCATGGATTTGCTTTTGCTTCTGGATTAGCAGCTATGGATGCCATAATGAAATTATTGAAACCTGGAGATGAGGTTATATCAACAAATGACCTTTATGGAGGTTCATATAGATTATTTGATAAAATTTTTAAGGGGTTTGGAATTAAATTTCATTTTGTTCCAATGGATGAAGTTTCTTTAATTCAGAATTTTATAACAAAAAAAACTAAATTAATTTGGGTAGAAACACCAACAAATCCAATGATGAATGTTATCGATATAGAATCAATTTCTTATATATCTAAAAATAACAAGATTTTATTAGCTGTAGATAATACTTTTGCTTCTCCATATCTTCAGATGCCATTAGATCTTGGGGCTGATATTGTAATGCATTCAGCTACAAAATATCTTGCTGGACATTCAGATGTGGTTCTGGGATCTATAGTTGTAAAAGATAATATTTTAGCTGATAAAATTGGCTTTATACAAAATGCAAGTGGTGCAATTTGTGGTCCTATGGATAGTTTTTTAACTTTAAGAGGAATAAAAACTCTTCATTTAAGAATGAAGAGACATTGTGAAAATGCTAAAATAATAGCAAATTTTTTAAACGATCATTCTAAAATAGAGAAAGTTTTTTGGCCTGGATTTGAGACTCATCCAAATCATAATATTGCTAAGAAACAAATGAAGGATTTTGGCGGAATGTTATCTTTTATTCCAAAAGGATCTGATTATAAATCTGCAGTTAAAATTGTAGAAAGTTTTGATTTATTTACGTTAGCTGAGTCACTTGGTGGAGTCGAAAGCTTGGCTGGTCACCCTGCAAGTATGACTCATGCATCTATTCCTAAAATTGAGAGAGAAAAAAGTGGTGTAGTTGATTCGTTAATAAGATTGAGTGTTGGAATTGAGGATGTACAAGACTTAATTTTGGATTTAGAAAAAGCAATAGGATAGTTTTTAATTAGTATGGGAATTAATAATCACAAAAAAATTTATTTTGCATCAGATAATCACCTTGGCGCTCCAGATTATAAATCAAGTTTAGAAAGAGAAAAAAAATTTGTTCAGTGGTTGGATTTTATAAAGAAAGATGCCCAAGAAATATTTTTATTAGGAGATATTTTTGATTTTTGGTTTGAATATAAGAAAGTTGTTCCAAAGGGTTTTGTCAGAGTTTTAGGTAAAATAGCTGAAATTTCGGATATTGGCATACCAATTCATTATTTTGTTGGCAATCATGATTTATGGATGGATGATTATTTTCAAAAGGAGTTAGGTATTAAGGTCTATAATATACCTAAAGATTTTACTATTTTAGGAAGTACATTTTATATTGGACATGGTGATGGATTAGGGCCTCATGATAAGGGCTATAAAATCATAAAAAAAGTTTTTACTAACCCCTTTATAAAATTTTTATATAAATTAATTCATCCAGATATAGGAATTAGTTTGGGACAATATCTTTCTAAAAAAAATAAACTTATTTCTGGAGATAAGAATGTTCATTTTCTTGATAATGATAGAGAATGGTTGGCTGAATATTCGAAAGAAAAACTTGAAGTAAAACATCGCGATTATTTTATATTTGGTCATAGGCATTTACCAATTCAAATTGAATTAAATAAAAATTCCAAATATATTAATTTGGGAGACTGGATAAGTCATTATACATATGGAGTTTTTGATGGAAAAAAATTTGAAACAAAAAAGTGGAAAATTTGATTGAATAATGATTGAAAAGAAGTCATTAGATTATGAAAAAACTGTTCTTGTAGGAATAGTTAATTCAAATCAAAATATTGAAACTTCAAATGATTATTTAGATGAACTAGAGTTTTTATCTTATACTGCTGGAGGAAGGGTTTTAAAACGTTTTATTCAAAATTTGAATCAACCAAATCCTAAAACATTTATAGGTTCAGGAAAATTAAATGAAATTTTTGAATATAATAAACTTAATGATATATCATCTGTAATTTTTGATGATGAATTAACACCTACACAACAAGGAAATATCGAAAAATTTTTAAAATGTAAAATTTTAGATCGAACAGGTTTGATTTTGGATATTTTTGCTCAAAGAGCTAAAACAAGTTATGCTAGAACTCAGGTAGAATTAGCTCAATATGAATATCTTCTTCCTAGACTTAAAGGTTTATGGACTCATTTAGAAAGACAGCAAGGAGGTATTGGTATGAGAGGTCCTGGTGAGACTGAAATAGAAACTGATAGAAGAATAGTAAGAGATAAAATTTCATTACTTAATAAAAAATTACTTTTAATTGATAAACAAATGTCTACTCAAAGGAGCAATAGAGGCGCTTTAGTTAGAGTTTCTTTAGTTGGATATACAAATGTTGGAAAATCTACATTAATGAATTCGATAGCAAAAACAAATGTTTTTGCAGAAAACAAACTTTTTGCAACACTAGATACAACTGTTAGAAAAGTTGTAATTGGAAATCTTCCTTTTCTACTTAGTGATACAGTTGGGTTTATTAGAAAATTACCTACACAGTTAATAGAGTCATTTAAAAGTACTTTGGACGAAGTTCAAGAATCTGATTTATTACTTCATGTAGTTGATATTTCTCATCCAAATTTTGAACAACATATTGAGTCTGTAAATCAAATTTTAAAGGAATTAAAAAGTTTAAATAAACCCATTATAATGGTTTTTAATAAAATTGACAAATATTGTCCTCAACCCTGGGATGATAACGATTTGACTTTAAAGAAAGGCTTTAAACATCAAACTTTGGAAGAGCTTAGAAAAACTTGGATGAGTAAATCTGAAAATTTTTCAATTTTTATTTCAGCTTTAAAAAAAGAAAATTTAGATTTTTTTAGAAAAAAAGTATACGAAGATGTGAGAAAAATACATGTCACTAGATTTCCCTATAATAATTTTCTTTATCCCGAGGAGTTAGTTGATAAGGAAAAAATTTAATTTTATTTATTTCGAATATTTACATATGCATTTGCCTGGTGAGAGGGCAATAATACCATATCAGCAACTGTGACATGGGTAGAAGTATTTGCTATATATATTATTGATTCGGCTACATCTTCTGCAGCTAATGGTTTAAGCCCACTGTAAACTTTTTTTGCACGATTTTCATTTCCTTTAAAACGAACTAAAGAGAATTCAGTTTCAACAAGTCCAGGATTTATAGCACTAACCTTAATTCCAAATTTATTTAAATCAATCCTTAACCCTTGAGTGAAGGCATCAACAGCAAATTTACTTGAACAGTAAACGCTACCATTTGGATAAACTTCTTTTCCAGCTATGGAACCAACATTGATTATATGACCTGATTTATTTTTTAGCATAAAAGGAATTATGGCTTTTGACACATACATTAAACCTTTTACATTAGAATCAATCATTGCATCCCAATCATCTAGGTTAGCTTTATGAACAGGGTCTAAACCATGGGCATTTCCAGCATTATTTATTAGTAAATCAATTTTTTTGAACTTTATAGGAAGATTGTTTATGGAGTTAAACACCTCTTTTTTATTTCTTACATCGAATTGAAGAATTATGTTAGGAATTTTAATTTCTTTGGAAAGTTTTTTAAGTTTTTCTTTTCTTCTACCACATAAAATTAGATTTGCTCCTAGTTTTGCAAAGGCTTTTGCTGTAGCATACCCAATACCACTAGTTGCACCTGTAATAAGTATAGTTTTATTTTTCATCTGAATCTTTTTTAAGGAACTTTTTTGCCATCACTAGCTTTTAATATTAAAAACCAATCATCAATTTCAAGATTAATTTCAATTGCTTTTACGGCTAACTCTAATCTTTTTTTTTCAGTAGTACCTATAATTGGATAAGTATTAGATGGATGTTTTAAAATCCATGCAAGTAAAAGTTGGTCATGTGTACAATTGTATTTTTTAGATAAATCATTAAATAAAATATTTATTCTTTTATATTTTTCATCTTTTTTTTTGAAATATGATCCTAAGGGAGACCAAGCCATTACCCCTATATTATTAATTTTGAGATAATCTAAGGTCCCATCAAACATTGAACAATTATGAGTTAATGAAAACTCGATTTGATTCCATAAAATTTCTGTCTGGGTTTTAATTAATTGAATTTGAAAATTAGTAAAATTTGAAACTCCAAATGATTTAATTTTATCTTCATTTTTTAGTTTATTAATTTCGTCAGAAATTTCATTTATATTCATTAATGGACTTGGTCTGTGTAAAAGAAATAAATCTAAATATTCTGTTTTTAAATTTTTAAGAGAGTTTTCAACACTGAATCTAATGTGTCTTTTGGAATAATCATAATATTTTACTTTTAGAGGTCTTTTTTCAGAGGGATATTGAATTCCGCATTTAGATATTAGAAAAACGGATTCTCTATTAATTTTACTTACAGAAAGGGCTTTGCCAAATGATTCTTCAGTTGTGTAGCCGCCATATATATCTGCGTGGTCAAATGAATTTATTCCAACAGATATTGCTTCTTCAATTAATTGGGTCATTAATTTTTCTGAGAGATTTTTCCCCCAAAGCCCCCAATTCATCGTGCCAGAAATAATTTTAGAAAGATTACCCACCTTTTATTTTCAATTTACTTCTAAAATAAAAACAATTACAGGTTTTAAAAAAACATGCACTTTTATTTTTTAACCAATTATTAACAACTATAAACATAATTATTTTTCAAATTTGCATTCTTGAATTATGTTATGAAAAATAAATCTGACGGAGTTGTTGATATTAAAGCAATTAACAAAAAAATTGAAGCTGAAAGTTCATTTGTAGATATTCTTACTCTGGAGATTAACAAAGTTATAGTTGGACAAAAAAATATGATTGAAAGATTAATGATTGGTTTGTTAGGTCAAGGTCATATACTTCTTGAAGGCGTTCCAGGTTTGGCTAAAACGCTCGCCATTAATACTCTTAGTCAGTCTGTTAAGGGAAGTTTTAGTAGAATTCAATTTCTTCCTGATCTCTTACCTGCAGATGTTATAGGGACAATGATATATAATATTAAAGAGAATGATTTTTCTATTAAAAAGGGACCAATTTTTGCAAATTTTGTTTTGGCTGATGAAATAAATAGAGCTCCAGCCAAAGTGCAATCTGCTCTTTTGGAGGCTATGCAAGAAAAACAAGTTACTATTGGGGATAGTACATTTAAATTACAGGCACCCTTTTTGGTAATGGCAACTCAAAATCCAGTTGAGCAGGAAGGAACTTATCCTTTGCCTGAAGCTCAAGTGGATAGATTTATGCTTAAGACTATAATTGATTATCCTAAATTAGATGAGGAACAAAGGATTGTTAGAAATAATTTAGATAGTAACAAAGTTCAAATAAAGCCTGTCGTTTCGATAAAGCAAATTTTATCTGCACAAGAAACGGTTCGTGAGGTTTATATGGATGAAAAAATAGAAAAATATATTCTTGATTTAGTTTTTGCAACAAGATTTCCTGAAAATTACAAATTAGAACAAATTAAACCTCTTATTAGTTTTGGGGCATCTCCTAGAGGAAGTATAAATCTTGCTATCGCTGCAAAGTGCTATGCTTTTATGAAGCATAGAGGTTATGTAATTCCAGAAGATGTTCGAGCTGTAATTTATGATGTTTTAAGACATAGAATTGGATTGACATATGAAGCTGAAGCTGAGAATATTTCATCGGAAGATTTAATTTCCCAAATAATTAATGAGGTAGAGGTTCCTTAATTTTTCTACTTTTTAATTTTAAAAATTTAATTCCATAATGGATACTAAAGAGCTTCTAAAAAAAGTCCGTAAGATAGAAATTAAGACAAGAAGGTTAAGTGATAATCTTTTTGGAGGTGAATATCATAGTACATTTAAAGGAAGAGGAATGACTTTTAGTGAGGTACGTCAATATCATTATGGTGATGATGTCAGGTCAATAGATTGGAATGTAACGGCTAGATATAATGAACCATTTGTAAAAGTTTTTGAAGAGGAGAGAGAGTTAACTCTAATGTTATTAGTTGATGTTAGTGGATCAGAGATGTTTGGAACAAAATCACAACTTAAAAAAGAGGTAATAACTGAGATTTCTGCAACTTTAGCATTTTCAGCTCTTCAAAATAATGACAAAGTTGGACTTTTGTTATTTTCAAATCTAGTAGAATTGTATATTCCTCCAAAAAAAGGAAGATCACATATTTTAAGGATAATTAGGGAGTTATTAGAGTTTAAACCTATTAACAAATTAACAGATATTAATGTTTCTTTAGAATTTTTGTCAGGAATTTTGAAGAAAAAAGCAATTGTATTTGTTCTTTCCGATTTTATGGATTATAAATATGAAAAAACTTTAAGTATAATGGCTAAGAAGCATGATCTTACAGGTATTAGAATTTTTGATTCAAAAGATGAAGCAATACCTAATTTAGGGATGATTCAAATTAAGGATTCTGAAACTGGACAACATAAATGGATTAATACTCAATCTTCTGCAGTTAGAAAAGCATATTCTAAATTTTATTTTAAAAACAGTTACTTTTTTGAAAAAATATTTAAGAAAAATGGTGCTGGTATTCTTAGTTGTAGAGTAGACGAGAGTTATGTTAAGAAATTGTTGAACTTTTTTAATTCAAGAAGTTGATTTATGAAAAAAATTCTTATTTTTTTTTATGTAATTTTTCTTTTTTCTTCAATATCAGCTCAAGAGAATGATAAGCTATCTGTAATAGTTGATTCCACAAAAATAAAGATAGGAGAACAATTAAATTATACAATTGAATTAATTACTGATAGTATTAATTTTGTTGAATTTGAAAAAACCCCATTTTTTTCATCATTTGAAATTATAGATGAAACAGAAATAGAAACGTTAAGGTTAAAATCAAAATATAAATACACAAAAAAATACGCTTTAATTCAATTTGATTCAGGAAGTTATATTCTGCCTAAGCAAAAGGTTATTATAAATAATAGAATTAAATTCTCTGATTCTATTTCTCTATATGTCTCAAATGTAAAGGTGGATACTTTAAAACAAAAACTTTATGACATAAAACCACTTACTATTGTAAAAAAAAATTATGAAAAGTTAATTAAGAAAATTTTGTGGTTAATTATTATTCTCTTATTAATTATTGGAATTTTATATTCATATTTTTTTAAAAAAAGGAGAAAAGAGTTAATGGAAAAAGAGATTCTTCCATTTGACAGAGCAATAAGTGAATTAAAATTGTTGGAGTCTATAAATCCAAAATTTCAAAATGAATTTAAAGATTATTATTCTAAACTAACAGATATTGTAAGAAGGTATATAGAAGATGAGGTTAAAGTGGACGCCCTTGAAAGTACTTCTCAAGAATTAATTTTGAAATTAGAAAAACTTATTGATAAAGGAAATTTAGATCTTGAAAAAGAAACTGTTAAAAATTTAAAAAGTGTCCTTGAAAATGCAGATTTAGTGAAATTTGCAAAATTGACTCCGGAAACAACTGCTGCAACTAATGATTGTAAAGTAGTTGAATCAGTTGTTTTAAAAACAAAAGAAGCGCTTCCAGAACCATCAGAAGAAGAGTTGTTAAATCAACAAGAATATGTTGAAATTTTAGCAAAAAAAAGAAGAAAAGAAAAAACCATTTGGGTTCTTACATCAACCTTAATATTTTCAGTAGTTATTTTACTCTCATCAATAGCAATATATGGTTATTATCCTGTAATAGATTCAATAATTGGTTATCCAACTAAAAAATTGTATAGTTCAAAATGGATTAGAAGCCAGTATGGAGTACCGCCTATAATTATAGAAACACCAGATGTTTTAGTTAGGAAAAAAAGTAAAGAGAAAATTCAAATTTTTGAGTATGGGGATTTTTCTAAACTAATTTATATTTCTTTAGAATTTGATTTTTCTCCTAATTCAATTCAAAAAGACAACAATTCATCTCAAGAATCTAATAAAAATCAACAAGGTCAAAAATATATTGACAAGGTAATTTCAAATTTTGAATCAAGAGGAGCTGTTAATATTCTTCTAAAAAACGAAAAAATGACTTTAAAATCTGGAACTTCTGTTGATAAACTTTTTGGGACCTTTGATTATCCAAAAGTTGTAGGATCAGAAAACATTAGGTGTAATTTTACAAATCTACTTTTAGTTTATAACAAAGGAATAATTAATGTTATTGTTGTATATGATAAAGAGGATAGATATAGTGCTCAGATTGAGGAGAAAATAATTAACAGCATAGAGCTTATTAAAGAACTTTAAATATGTTGAAAGGAATTTATTTAGCGAATCCTGAAAATTTATGGTTTCTTATATTGATTCCATTGATTTTTTTATTGCATTATCTGACAAGAATCAAAAAACATCCTAATTTGAAGTTATCTACATTAGAGGGTTTTAAAACTGAAAAATCAATTTTAGTTAGAACAAGACCTATTACATTTATTTTAAGAGTTGTAGCTATTGTATTAATAATTATAGCTGTTTCTAGACCTCAAACAGTAGAGGTGTCAACAAGAACTAAAACAAATAAGGGAATAGATATTGTAATGGCAATAGATGTTTCTTCAAGTATGTTAGCACAAGATTTAAAGCCTAATCGACTGGTAGCTCTAAAGAGAGTTGCTGCTAAGTTTATTGATGATAGATTATCTGATAGAATTGGTCTTGTAGTTTATGCAGGTGAAAGTTATACTAAAACACCTATAACAAGTGATAAATCTATTGTAAAGTTTGCACTAAAGGATATTAAGTATGAAGGTTTGATTGAAGATGGAACTGCCATAGGAATGGGTCTTGCAACATCTGTAAATAGATTAAAGGATAGTAAGGCAAAAAGTAAGATTATAATATTACTTACCGACGGAGTTAATAATTCTGGATTTATAGATCCTGAAATTGCTGCAGAACTAGCTGTTGAGTATGGAATTAAAACGTATACTATAGGAATTGGAAGTAATGGGAATGCTAGAGCTCCAGTAGGAATTTTACCAAATGGAAAATTTAAGTATGGTATTACTAAAGTTGAAATTGATGAGAATCTTTTAAAAGAAATTTCAAAAACTACTGGAGGATTATATTTTCGAGCTACTGATAATAGAAAATTAGAGGAGATTTATTCTGAAATTAATAAGTTAGAAAAAACAAAAATTGAAGAATTTAAGTATTACAACTATCAAGAAAAGTATAGACCTATTGTTTTAATAGCTTTAATATTATTATTTTTTGAATGGCTTTTTAGAAATACATTATACAAAAGTTTTATATAAGTATGTATCAATTAGAAGAGAGTGCTTTTTTTATTTTAATTATTATTATTCCAATTATTTGGATTGGATATTTTTTTGTTTCTAGATGGAAAAAAAATAAACAAGAAAAATTTGCTTCTAATTTTTTAATGAACTATTTAAGTCCCAACAGATCAAAATTTAAACCTGCATTAAAGTTGATTTTTCTTAGCATGTCATTTGTTTGTTTAATTTTCGCATTGGTTAATCCAAAGATAGGCACTCAGTTAGAGGCTATAAAAAGAGAGGGTGTAGATATAGTTTTTGCTGTTGATGTTTCAAAGAGCATGTTAGCAGAAGATGTTGCACCTAATCGCTTGGAAAAATCAAAACGTTTAGTATCAGCAATTTTAAATCAACTAGTAAGTGATCGTGTTGGAATAGTTGCCTATGCAGCTCAAGCGATTCCTCAGGTTCCTATTACAACAGATTATGCTTCTGCTAAAATGTTTTTACAATCTTTAAATACAGAAATGCTTTCTTCTCAAGGAACTGCTTTGGAGAGTGCTATAGATTTAGCAACAACTTTTTTTAATGATGAAGATCAGACAAATAGAGTAATTTTTTTGATTTCTGATGGAGAGGATCATTTTGATAAAAGTTATGAGTCTGCAGAAAAAGCGTCAAAACTAGGTGTCAAAATTTTTACTTTTGGAATTGGCTCAGATAAAGGAGCACCAATTCCAATTAAAAAAAATGGAGTAATTGAATCTTACAAAAAAGATTTTGAAGGTGAAGTTGTGATTACAAAAAAGAATTCAGTGGTTTTAAAAAAAATAGCTGAAGTTACAGGCGGATTATATCAAGATGGAAATGACACAAATGTTGTTTTAAAGTTTGTGTCTGAAATACTTAGAGACATGGAAAAAAAAGAGTTCGAAGCAAAGAAATTTATTAGTTATAAAGATAGGTTTCAACCATTTTTAATGGGGGCTTTATTTTTTCTCATAATCGACTTACTTTTGTTTGAGACAAAAACAAAGTGGTTGCAAAAGTTAAATTTATTTAATGAAAACAATAATGGTTAAAAAAATTTTTTTTCACGCAGGTTTTTTCTTAAATCTCCTTTTTAGTTGGGGTCAACAAGGAGAGATTATTAATCATATTTATGAAGGAAATAATGAAGCAAATAAAGAAAAATATACTCAAGCTGAGATAAAATATCGAAAAGCACTTTCTTTAGCTCCAGAGGAATCAAAAGCACTTTATAATCTTGGAAATGCTCATTATAAAGAAAAAAATTTTGATGAAGCTTCACAAAGATTTTTTCAAACACAAAAATTTTCACAAAATAAAAATGTAAAGCATAGAGCTTTTCACAACATGGGAAATGTTTTTATGAAAAAAAAGGATTATGCTAAAGCAGTTGAATCATATAAAAATGCTTTAAGAAATAATCCAAAAGATAATGAAACAAGGTATAATTATGCTTTAGCTAAAGAACTTTTAGAAAAAGAAAAACAGAAAAATGATAATAAAGACAAAGAAAAAGAGAATAAGGAAAAAGAGAATAAATCTGAGAAAAAAGAAAGTAATAATGATAAGAAGGAAAATGATGATAAAAACAAGGATGAGAAGTCTAACAAAAAAAATGAAGATCAAAATAATGAGTCTAAAAAAGACAATAATGATAAGGGTAATCAAAAAAAAGAACAAAATCGAAAAAGAAAGTCAGGGCAACTTTCTCTTGAACAGGTAAAAAGTTTGTTGGAAGCAATGAACAACCAGGAAAAAAATGTTCAGAACAAAATTAAAGCAAAGAAAGTGAAAGGTTCACCAATTAAAAATGTTAAAGATTGGTAAAAATGCGAATCATATTATTTTTTTTAATGATAATAGTTTTTTTATCAGAGAATCTTTGTGCTCAAATTACATTTGAAGCTAAAGTAAGTAAAAATAAACTTGGCATAAATGAGAGATTAAGAATTGATTTTATTATGAATGAAAATGGAGATAATTTTACACCTCCTGATTTTAAGGGTTTTTTAGTTGTTGGGGGACCAAATCAATCTCTTAGTAATTCTTGGATTAATGGAAAAAGATCTTTTTCTAAAACTTATAGTTATTTTTTATCCCCTCAATTAAAGGGTAAAATTAAAATACCTCAAGCTAGTGTTACTATTTCAGGAGATATATATAAAACTTCTCCTGTAATTGTTGAGGTAACTTCTGCTGTTGAAAAACCTAATGATCCAAATAATGTTGATTATATAGCTGATGAAAATATTCATTTGGTTGCAGAAATTTCAAATTTAAAACCATATTTAAATGAAGGAATTACGGTAATATATAAATTGTATTATCGAAATCCGATTACAATTTCTGATGTTCAAGAATTAGAGAGTCCAAAATTTTCAGATTTTTGGAAGCACATTTTTAAAATTCCAAGGATAACAGTAGAAAGAGGAACTTATAAAAATGAATCTTACAATCAGGTAATATGGAGGAAAGTTGTTCTTTATCCTCAGAAAATTGGAAAGTTAACATTAGAACCTTTGTCATTAAATTTAAGCGTTGGTCTTCCTACTCAAAAAAGAGATTTTTTTGGGAGTAATATTTATAGACAAGTTCAAAAAACAATAACAAGTGGAAAAAAAATAATTAGCGTTAAAGATTTCCCTAAAGAAAATAAACCAAAAAATTTTAATGGAGCTGTAGGTCAGTTTGACTTTGATGTTGTATTAAGTAAAAAATCTTTAAAAGCTTCAGAGTCTTTTCAGGCAAAAGTAAAGGTTAAGGGTAAAGGAAATTTAAAGTTATTTAAATTGCCAAGAATATCAGTCCCTAACACCTTAGAATTATATGAACCAGAGTATAACGAAAATGTAAAAATTCTATTAAATGGGATGCAAGGTAGCATTGAAGATTCTTATACAATTGTACCTCAATATCAGGGAAAATATCCTATACCCCCAATAAGCTTTAGTTTTTTTGATCCAGATAAAAAAGAGTATAAAACTTTAAATTCTTTTGAATTAATTGTAAATGTATTTGATGGACCATTTAACTTAAGTGATTATAAAAACATATCTAAAAAGGAAAAAGCTAACACCAAAATAGATGGATCATTTAAATTTGTTGAGTTATTAACAAAATTTTCGTCGATTGAAAAAAAACAATTTTGGAACAGTAAAATTTTTTGGATTTTATTTTCGCTCCCTTTAATTATTATAATTGGGCTAATTTTATTTAAAGAGATGTTTTTAAATAGAGAGAAAGACAAAAAATTTTTAATGCAAAAAAGAATCGAAAGATTAGCTAGAAAGTTTTTAAGTTCAGCAAAAAAAGAGATTAATAATTATGAGATTTTTTATGATGTATTAGAAAGAGCTCTTCATAATTATTTAAAAGCAAAGTTGTTTATAGAAACTAATGAGTTTAGTAAGAAAAAAATTATGAATCTTTTAGTTGAAAAGAATGTTGATTTTTCATATGCACAGGAGTATGTGAATTTATTGGAGAATTGTGAAATTGTTCGTTATTCAAAACAGTCAATTGTTAATACTCAGTCTGACTATCAAAAGGCTATTGAAATTATTTCAAAAATTGATAAACAATTATGAAAGTAAAAATTTATTATTGGGAAAATTATATTAATAAAAGTTTTAATAAACTTTTATTTTTTGTATCAATTTTTGTTCTTCAAATTAGCTTTGCACAAGATTTTGAATCAATATTCAAAAAAGGTAATTATGCATATAATGAAGGGGATTTTGAGAAGGCTATATCTTTTTATGAACAGATTTTAGATTATGGTCAGCACAGTAGTGATTTGTACTTTAATCTAGGTAATGCCTATTATCGCTCTAATAGAGTTGCAGAAAGTATATTTTATTTTGAAAAAGCTAAACAATTGGATCCTTCAAATGATAAAATTAAGTTTAACAGTCTTTTTGCAAAAAATATGACCATTGATTCGATTGAAGAATTGCCCAAATCTCAGTTGGAAGAACTTAAAATTAATATTTTTTATTTTTTTTCAATTGAAAATTGGGCTATTATAACAGTATGTTTTTCTTGGCTTTTTTTGTTATTGTTTTCTCTCTATTTATTTAACAAAAAACCAAGGTTAAAGAGAATCTTCTTTCTATTTTCAACTTTTTGTTTATTTATATTAATTTCTACTTTTACTATTGCTTATTTATCTGAAAAAGAAAGAAAATTTGAAGAATTTGCGATACTTTTTTCAAATCAGTTAAATATTTGGCCTGAACCAAATGAAAGGGGTGAGATTAAATTTATTCTTCATAAGGGAACAAAAGTAGTTTTATTGGAAAAACTTGATGAGTGGCAAAAAATAAGAATTGCAAATGGGTCAGAAGGTTGGGTAAAAAACCCAGTATTGAGAAGTTTAAATTAATTAAGAGTTCATATAATTTTATTTTCAATTTTTAAATTATTATTTGAAGCCTAATCAAAAATTAAATGACCAATATTTAATAGAATATTATAAGAAAATGACTCTTCTAACAATTTATTTGGAGCTATGGTAATAATTTGGCTTAAGCTGTTATAAATCAATGCAAGACCTGATAAAATAATTAACCATTTTAAACCCCCAAAAATGCTTCCAATAATTCTGTTCAGCAATCCTAAAGCAGCAAGTTTAAGGATTTTGGTAATTAATTTTGCAATTGCAGTTACAAAAAATACTATCAAAATGAAAAGAATTAAAAAGCAAATTATATTTGTTGTTGTTTCATTCCATTTTGTATAGGAAATAATATATGATGCTAAAATATTTGAGTAATTTATTGAACCAATAATTCCCAGATATAGAGAAATTAAACTAAAAATTTCATTAATTAAACCTTTAATAAAACCTCTAAAGATTCCTATACTAATTAGGATTACTATAGCAAGATCAAAGTAATTCATTATACCAAAATACATATTTTAAAAACAGTAGGTAATATTTGTTTAAAAGATTTTTTTAAGTAAATATTAAACAACAAGTTGATAAAATAATAGTTTACAAAAAAGAGAGATATTTAATAAAACTAATTTAATTTTGTTATTATGATTGATGAGATAAAAAGACATTTAATAATTGTAAATAAATTTAATTCTAATGAAGAGGAAGAGGTTGAGGCTTTTCGTATTAATTATATTGGAAAAAAAGGAATTATGACAAAATTTTTTAACGAATTTAAAAATGTTTCAAGTGAAAGTAAAAAACAATATGGAAGTCTTTTGAATCAGTTAAAAAAAGATGTAAATAATAAAATAACTTTTTTAAAAGTTAAAAAATATTCTTATTCATCAAGCTCCAAATTAGGGGATTTTACTCGTCCTGGTTTTCCAGTTTTCTCAGGAAGCAGGCACCCTATTTCAATTATAAAAAACAGAATAGTAGATATTTTTTCTCAAATTGGTTTTACAATATCTGAAGGGCCAGAAATTGAGGATGATTGGCATAATTTTTCAGCTTTAAATATTCCTGAATTTCACCCTGCAAGAGATATGCAGGACACATTTTTTATTCAAACTAATCCTGATTATCTCCTCAGAACTCATACTTCTTCTGTTCAAATCAGGTATATGGAAAAAAATAAACCGCCAATTAGAACTATTTCACCTGGTAGAGTTTTTAGAAATGAAGTTATTTCTTCGAGATCTCATTGTATATTTCATCAAATTGAAGGATTATATATAGATAAAGAAGTATCATTTATCGATTTAAAAGAAACTTTGTCTTATTTTACGGAATCATTATTTGGTAATTCCAAAATAAGATTAAGACCTTCTTATTTCCCATTTACTGAGCCAAGTGCTGAGGTTGATATTTATTGGGGTTTAAATTCTGAAATTGATTATAGAATAACTAAAGGTACAGGATGGCTTGAAATTATGGGTTGTGGCATGGTTGATCCAAACGTTCTTGAAAATTGTAAAATTAATTCTGACCGGTTCTCTGGCTTTGCTTTTGGATTAGGAATTGAAAGGATAGCAATGTTGTTATATCAGATAAATGATATTAGGTTATTTTATGAAAACGATATTAGGTTTTTAAATCAATTTAAGTCAACATTTTAGTTAAGTTTTTTTGATAATTTTTCAAAAACTTTTTTTGGATTTCTATCTTTATATAAAATATTATAAACTGATTCTATAATTGGAATTTTTGTTCTATAAGTTGAATTTATTTTTTTTGCAGAAAACGCAGCATAATATCCTTCAACTATCATATTTGTTTCGATTAGAGCAGTTTTTACAGAATACCCTTTTCCAATCATATTTCCAAAAGTTCTGTTTCGACTAAATTTAGAGTATGAAGTTACCAAAAGATCTCCAAGATATACAGTCTGATTAATATCTCTTTTTATTTTGGAAATATTGCAAATAAACCTTTGCATTTCCCTAATGGAATTACTAATAAGAACACTTTGAAAGTTATCTCCATAATTTAATCCGTTTGCAATTCCAGAAGCAATAGCGTAAATATTTTTTAAAACAGCTGAATATTCAGTTCCAATAATGTCATTTGAACATTTAACTTTAACATAATTATTTTTTAATATTCGTTCCAATAATTTAGCTAAGTTGATGTTTTGACTAGCTACAGTTAAGTAAGATAATCTTTCTAAAGCAATTTCTTCAGCATGGCAAGGGCCTGAAATTACAATATAATTTTCTAAAGAAATTTTTAAAACGTTATTAAAATATTCTCCAATTAAACACAAGTTTTCTGGGAGAACACCCTTAATAGCAGAAACGATAGTTTTTTGTTTTAAAGGAATTATAATTTTTTCAACTACTAATTAAAAATAAACTGAAGGAATAGCAAAAACAAGTATTTCATTATCATTAACTATATCATTAATTTCAGTATATAATTTTAACTTTTTAAGTTTTACAGATCTTAAATATTTTGGATTATAAGAATTTTTCTTAATATAATTTTTTTGTTCAGAATTTCTAATATACCATGAAACATTAAAATTGTTGTCAGTTAGAATTTTAATTATTGCTGTTGCCCAACTACCACTTCCAATAACAGCTATTCTTTTTTTAATCTTTACAGAAAATGTTTTCAATTTAGATTTTAATTTAACGAATTTAAATTTTTCATGGAATAAGAGTTAAAAATAAAATTAATCTTTAAAAATAGAATAGTTTTAATTGAAATTTTTTTTTGAAGATTGTGATTGTGTTTTATGTGTAGACCTAACCAATTGTAATTAAAAAAACAGCTAAAATATTTATTAAAGGATATTCTATTAAATTTAGACGATATTCAAAATTATGCATTATACTAATCTCTTTATCAAACCAAATATTGAATTTAGGTGATAAAAAAATAAAGAACACATCTAATTAAAAAATAAAAGTATATAAAGATCAAACTATAAATAAAAATTCTTAAGTAATTTGATTTATATGATTTTTTTTGTAAAACTTATTATAGAATTTATAATTAAAATAATTAAAAATGCGATTACTAAATATGAAAAAAATGAATGAGTAAAAGGTATTAAGTTATATATTTTTGACTCATTAAAATTTATTATAAGTGTTTTATTCATAAAAGACATTAATTATTGTTAAATTAAGATTGAAATAAATTTAATGAACTTATAATTAGGGATATGATTTTTAGATTTAATTATTTTATAGAATTAGTTTCTATAATATTATTTTTTTTTCTATTTGGATGTGAAAATTATAATATTAGAGGAAAAACATTTAATCAAAATGATCTTAAAAATCAAAATTTTGGAATAGTTATTCATGGTGGAGCAGGGACCATTTTGCAAAAAAACATGACTAAGGAAATGGATTTAAGATATAGAATAAAGCTTGAAGAAATAGTTAAATTAGGGTATTCAATTTTAAAAAATGGAGGAACTAGCCAAGAAGCAGTTGAAAAAACAATTAATGAAATGGAAAATTCTCCATTATTTAATGCTGGTAAAGGTGCAGTTCTAAATTCAAAGGCTCAGATTGAATTGGATGCTTCATTTATGAATGGTAAAACTCTTAATGCAGGTGCAGTTGCTGGGGTTAATACAATAAAAAACCCTATTAGCGCTGCAATAAAGGTTATGGAAAATTCACCACATGTAATGTTATTTGGAGATGGTGCAGAAGAATTCGCTTTGAGTGAGGGCCTTGATATTGTAGACCCTGATTATTTTTTTACAAAAGAGAGATTACAAGATTTAAAAAGAGTTAAATCAGCAGAAAAAAAAACAGCTTTGTTTTTAGACAATGATTTGAAAAATTTAAAATATGGAACTGTAGGTTGTGTAGCTCTTGATAAAAATGGAAATTTAGCTGCTGGTACTTCTACAGGCGGAATGACTAATAAAAAGTGGAATAGAATTGGAGATGCTCCTATTATTGGAGCCGGAACTTATGCGAATAATAAAACATGTGCTATTTCTGCAACAGGATGGGGTGAGTTTTTTATTAGAAATGTGGTTGCATATGACATTTCTGCTCTTATGGAGTATAAAGGTTTAAATATTAAGGAAGCATCAGATATAGTTATTAATCAAAAGGTAGCTAAACTTGGAGGAGATGGTGGGGTTATAGGTATTGATAAAGATGGAAATATAGCAATGGAAATGAATACTAATGGAATGTATAGGGCTTATATGAATTCAAGAGGAGATTTGATTATTAAAATATACAGTGACGAATAAAATTTTTTAGATATTAATAATTTATTCAATAACGGATACCCTTAAAGTATTTACCATTCCTTTATTTGAAATAGGCATTGAGGTTAAATTAATTAACATGTCCTTTTTTTCGATATACCCCATATTTAAAGCGATTTCATTAATCTCTTCAACTGTTTTGTCTGTACTGTTTAAATTATCATAAAAAAAGGCTTTAACTCCCCATAATAGATTAAGCTGTGTTAATATTCTCTTATTTGATGAGAATACTAGAATATGTGATATCGGTCTCCATGCTGAAATTTGGTAAGCAGTATAACCACTATTTGTAAGTGTACATATTGCTTTAGCTTCAATTTCATTTGCCATATTTGCTGCGTGATAGCAGATAGACTTAGTTATATATCTTCTTGTAACAATGCTGGGAGGTGATTGGGGTATTTTAATTAGTTCTGAATTTTCAACTGTTTTAATAATCGATGACATTGACTTTACAACTTCAATTGGATAATTTCCAACAGATGTTTCTCCAGAAAGCATTACAGCATCTGCTCCATCCATAACTGAATTAGCAACATCATTTACTTCAGCTCTAGTTGCTGAGAGATTTTCAATCATTGATTCCATCATTTGGGTTGCTATAATTATTGGAATTCTTGCAGTTTTAGCTTTAATTACAAGTTCTTTTTGAATTAAAGGAACTTCTTCAGCTGGTATTTCAATACCTAAATCTCCCCTGGCGACCATTAAACCATCAGAAAAATCTATTATTTCATCAATATTTTTTATTGCCTCTGGTTTTTCAATTTTTGCTATGATTGGTATTGTATGTTTTAAAAACCTTTTCATGAATTTATCTAAAACCAAAATATCATTTTTTGTTCTCACAAATGATAAAGCAATCCAATCAAAATCATTAGCAAAAACGAATTTTGCATCTTCTAAATCTTTTTTTGTTAATGCAGGTAATGAAATTTGACTATTTGGAAGATTAACTCCTTTATTTGATGTCAAAACACCTCCCTGAATTACTTTTGCTTTAACAGTTGATTTTTTATCAGATGACAGAACTTCAAAAATTAATTTTCCATCATCAATTAAAATATTTTCTCCTACAGTCAAATCTTTGGCAAAATTTTTAAAGTTAATATATGCTTTGTTTTGATTTCCTGTAAATTCTTTATCAGTTTTAAACTCAAATTCTTTGTTTGCAAAAACTTCAGAGTTTTCTTCTATTTTACCTAATCTTATTTTAGGACCCTGAAGATCAGCAAGAATAGAAGAACTTGTTTTTAATTTCTCGTCAATTGATCGAATTATTTTTATTTTTTCTCTAGCAAATTCATAATTAGCATGAGAAAAATTTATTCTAAAAACGTTTACTCCTTCCAAAATCATTTTTTCAATAATTTTGGGAGTACTTGATGAAGGACCAAGTGTTGCTACAATTTTAGTTTTTTTGATAAATTTCATTAGTTGAATATTAAATTTTCTTTATTTTTTATTTCATCTGAATTTAGATCATAAATTATTGAGATATAAGGAATTTTCCGAATATCATTAATTAGTTTTAATTGATTTTTTTGATCAATTGATTTTACAAAATAATCAGCTTCTTTATATTCTTTTAATAAATATACTTCTTTTGAAAAAGGAGAGTTAAATAAATAAAGGTTATTAATTTTTTTGGGGAAACTAATTTTTTTAAACTTGTTAGAGAATAGTTCGTAAATAATTTCTCTAGATTTATTTTTTGAAAAAAAATGGCTGTAATAAGCATTTTCTAATGGAAGATCGATGTCTTGTTTTGATCTAACAAAATTTAAATTTAAATCTCTGTTTAATTTAAAGACCAATTGATGATTTTCTAAAGTGGAATTAATTCCAATTAAATATATTGAATCGTCTATGATTAAGTCGTTAAGAATGTGCTTTTTCAACATTAATTTTTTACATTTTTAATTCATCAAACGCTTTTTTTGAAACATTCTCTTCAGCCTTTTTTTTTGATGAACCTGTAGATTTGGTTATAAATTTTTCATTTAAATAAAAATTAGAAGAAAACATGATTTTGTGATTATCTTTTTTATCAATATTAGTATCAAAAATTATTTTGTTTTTTCTTTTTTGTGACCATTCTAGAATTAAACTTTTATAACTTAATATCGATATATTTAGTGAATTAATATTTATGTACGGTTTAATTATTTTACTAATTATATAATCTTTAGTTTTTTTAAATCCTTTATCAACAAAAAGAGCTCCTAATAATGATTCAAGTAAATTACCATGAATATTTTTGCCGAAATTATTTTGATTTTTAGATTCAATTAAATTAATTAACCCCATTTCTTTCCCAATAAAATTTAATCTTTCTCTACTAACTACCTTAGCTCTTAGTTTGGTAAGTTCTCCTTCTTCAGCATCAGGAAAATTAAAATAAAGGTATTGAGAAATAATCAAAGTAAAAATAGAATCTCCAAGGAATTCAAGTCTTTCATAATTTAGTTTATTTCCAGAATTATCTTTGATATTCATAGAACTATGAGTAAAGGCTTTTTTATATAAATTTTTGTTTGTTGAAATTATTTCAAGATTGTTTTTTAATTTCAAAAAAAAAGTTCCAGATGTTTCCATTCGGAACTTGAATATTTTTTTGAAAAATTTCACAATCTAATTTACTATATTTTTTTAAAAATAACACAAGCGTTATGACCTCCAAATCCAAAAGTATTAGACATGGCTAGATTAACTTCTCTTTTGTGGGATTTTCCAAAAGTGAAGTTTAAATTATCATCAATTTTATCATCATAATTTTGGTGATTAATCGTTGGAGGTATAATTCCATGCTTAATAGATAAGATAGATGCAATAGCTTCAATAGCTCCAGCTGCTCCTAAAAGATGTCCAGTCATCGATTTTGTTGAATTGAGATTGATTTTATAGGCATGATCTTTAAATACTGAAATAACTGCATTTGATTCTGCAATATCACCAAGAGGGGTAGATGTTCCATGCATATTAATTGTATCAATTTCATTATAAGAGATTTTAGCATCTTTTAAACAATTTTGCATCACTTTAATTGCTCCAATCCCTTCTGGATGTGGTGTAGTTATATGATATGCATCTGCTGAAAGACCGCATCCTAATAGTTCAGCATAAATTTTTGCTCCACGAGTTATTGCATGATTATATTCTTCTAAAACAAGTGCTCCTGAGCCTTCTCCTAAAACAAAACCGTCTCTTTCTTTATCAAATGGACGTGATGCAGTTTTAGGATCATTATTTCTTGTTGAAAGAGCGTGCATAGCATTAAAACCACCAATTCCAGCAATTGTGATTCCAGCTTCGGAACCTCCTGATATTATAATATCAGAATATCCTAATCTAATATAATTTAGTGCATCTATAATTGCATTGGATGAAGATGCGCAGGCAGAGACAGTTGCAAAATTCGGACCTTTAAAACCATATTTTATAGAAATTAATCCTGGAGCAATATCAGCAATCAGTTTTGGTATAAAAAATGGATTAAATCTAGGGATTCCATTACTTTTAGAAAAATTAAGAATTTCATTTTGAAAAGTTTCTAGACCTCCAATTCCAGCACCCCATATTACACCAACTTTTTCTTTATTGATTTTTTCGAGATTAAGATTTGAATCTGTTATAGCATCTTCAGCTGCTACTATAGCGTATTGTGAAAATCGATCTTTTTTTCTCACTTCTTTTTTTTCCATGAAATTTAATGGATCGAAATTCTTTAATTCACATGCAAATTTAGTTTTGAAATTTGTACTGTCAAAATAAGTTATAGGTGCAGCACCACTTTTACCAGATACTAATCCATCCCAGTACTCGGATATCGAATTCCCAATTGGGGTTAGTGCGCCTAATCCGGTAACTACTACGCGTCTTAGCTTCATGTAGCTTAATATTAATCTACTCGCTCTATATATTGAATTGCTTGACCAACGGTAGAAATATTTTCAGCTTGGTCATCAGGAATTTGAATATCGAATTCTTTTTCGAATTCCATAATTAGTTCGACTGTGTCAAGAGAATCAGCTCCTAAATCGTTTGTAAAACTAGCCTCAGGAACAACTTCATTTTCGTCAACACCTAACTTGTCGACAATAATTGCTTTTACCCTAGATGAAATATCTGACATATTGAATGATTTTAAATATAATATGAGAGCAAAAATAAAAAACTTTAAAATAAAACAACCTTTTACGTAAGATTAATAACTTATTTTGTGCTAAAGTTTTTTATGAAAGTTTATAAGTTGCTTTATAATAAGTAGTTTGGGGAATAATTATGAAAAAAAAAATTGTACTATTTGCTTCTGGTAATGGATCAAATGTTGAAAACATTCTAATTTATTTTAAAAATGATAGTAGAATGTCAATTATAGAAGTTTTTACAAATAATTCTAATGCAAATGTTCTAAAAAGAATAGTCCCTTATGGAATTACTGGAAGATGTTTTAATAAGGATGATTTAAATAAAGGAATAATATTTAAAGAATTAAAACTATGGAATCCTGACTTAATAATTCTTGCAGGGTTTTTATTAGAAATCCCAAGTTCAATTATAAATTTTTTTTCAAATAAGATAATTAATATTCATCCAGCTTTATTACCTAAATATGGTGGAAAAGGAATGTATGGAATTAATGTTCATAAAGAAGTAAAAAGAAATAATGAAGTTAAAACAGGAATAACTATTCATTATGTTAATGAAAATTATGACACTGGAAATGTGATTTTTCAGGCTGAAGTTGAAATATTTCAAAGTGATTCTTTAGAAGATATTTCAAATAAAGTTCATAATTTGGAATTAGAGTATTTCCCAAGGATTATTGAATCAATTTTATTTAAAATTTAGTTTGTCTAAAAGAGTAAATATATATACAGATGGTTCATCATTAGGAAACCCTGGTCCAGGGGGATATGGAGTAATAATGGAATGGATTGGCAAAAATTTAATTAAAGAGTTTTCAGAGGGTTTTATTAATACTACAAATAATAGGATGGAATTATTGGCAGTAATAACTGGTTTGGAATTATTAAGAAAAGATGGTTTTGAAGTTGTTATCTACTCTGATTCGAAATATGTTGTT
>CAUZKB010000011.1:0-36242 GCA_963580575.1 Bacteroidia bacterium
ACCTTAAAAGTTGTTCAAAAAAGACCCCTATCTTTTTTCGTCTATCAACAAAATGAATTTCCAAAATCCATTCTCTTTTTAATCCATCTTTACCTGGAGCTCTCATATCAATATGGTTATTTGGATGTATATAATTTATCTTATCCTCATTAGTTAATTTTTCATGAGGATAATGTCCAATCAAGTGACCAGCTATCTCACCACCAAATTCCCAATTATATTTTTTTGCAATCAATTCCGCGTGAAAAAATAATTGTGCTCCCGTAATACTTTGCTGATTTTTATAATAATCTCTACATTCAAACCAAGCCATTTCAATATCATTCTTTAGCTTCAATTTTAGCTCATCATTTCCCAAAACATATGTTCTACCAAAATCAGCCTCCCATTTCTCAAAAACTGGACCGAAATCAAAAAATAAAATATCATTTTCGTAAATCATAAGATTTTTTGGGTTTTCTCTATAAGGATAAAGAGTATTTTCTCCAGCTCTGACAATTCTTTTATGCCAATATTTTTTTATACCAAACAATTCAAAAGCTAAATCAAAAATTTCTCGATTCAAATCTTTTTCGGTTTTATTCGGACAAATTAGCCCCCTATCTTGAATTTGATCAAAGAGATTAGAAGCTTTTTCTTCTGCTTCAATTAAATTTTTTAAAGTTAAATCCATAAAGTTAAACCAAATTTAAGTTAATTAAATTATTACAATTTTTTTAACTAAATTTAAAAATCAAAAAAAGAAAATGATCAAAAGAATTACATTTTTAATTTTTCTTCTTTTATCAATTAATTTGATAGCTCAAAATGAAGAATTAGATTCAAGTCAAGTTGTGGATACAACTGATACTGCAATAAAGAGAATTTCTTTAGGATTAAAAATTGGTATCCCTAATATTATTGGAGGGGCCGTTGAAGGTGTTTTACCTATGCTTGGTAACCGAATAGCACCCTATTTTAATTTAAGTGGTTTCAATTTAGATATTGATAATGTAAGTTCTGAAATGTCTTATACTGAATTTGGTTCAAAAATTTATTTTGGAAATAAAGGTAACGGATTTTTTGTTGGTCTTGGAAGTTCTAAATTTTCATCAAGTCTTAATTTTAAAGATCTAAGTTTAGATTTTGGGGAAACAGGAACAGGAAGTGTAGATCTTGATATAAATACTTTTATAATTAAACTTGGAGCTAAAACAGGTGGACGAATTTATTTTAATTTTGAACTAGGTTATGGAGTTGGTTCTATTCCTGACGAACTAAAATTTCAAGCAACTTCATCAACTGGTCGAACTGAATATACAACCGAAAAAATTCCTAATATACCTGGGGTAACTGAAGGAGGAATTCTAATTGGTAATGTTGGATTTGGTATTTCCTTCTAATCCTTTTATATTTTTTTATAATTTTCAACAGTTAATTTACTCTTAACTCCTCCCGTATGTAATATATTTTTAGGCTCAAATAGTATTAACCAAACTTCCTTTTCTGCCCTTGGTTTATGATCTACTCCTTTTTGCACAACAATCATTTCTCCTTCATTTAATTTAACTTCTTTATCTCTAAATTCAATAGTTAATGTTCCTTTATAAACAAAAAACAACTCATCCTCAGTCTCATGATTATGCCAAACAAAATCTCCTTTAACTTTAGCTAATTTTACATTTTGACCATTTAGTTCTGTAATTATTTTAGGATTCCAATGGTCATTAAATAATTTGAACTTCTGTTTTAAATTTATTTTCTTCATAATTTTAATTCTTAAAGAGCTCTTTCTAAAAAACCAATAAAATTCTTATTAAAAATCTTATTTATATCTTCATTATTATATCCTCTTTTTTTTAATATTCCATCTAATTTCTGCAAATCTGCTATTGTATCTAAATCTAGAGGGCATTGTTCTTTTCCAAAACCTCCATCAAGATCTGAGCCCAAACCTACATGATTTGAATTACCTATTAACTGGCAAATATGATCAATATGATCTACAATGTTTTCAATTATTAATCCTCTTTGTCTTGGATCAGAAACACCTCTTTTCCAATTTGGAATCATCATCCAAGCATCAAAAGCCATACCTATAACGGCACCTCTATTTATTAACTCAATTATTTGATCATCGGAAAATTGTCTTTCATTAGGAACTATAGATCTAGTGTTACTGTGACTTGCCCATAAATTCCCACTAAAATTTTCCAAAGTTTCCCAAAAGCTTTTATCACATAAATGAGTTAAATCTAAAATTAAATTAAGTTTTTCTATTTCTTTTAATAATTCTTTACCTTTTTCTCCAATACCTCCATTAGATCCAGTTCCAAAGGCATAAGTCCCAGGACCATAATGCGCTGGCCCTATTGCTCTCAATCCATTATCATATAAACTATATAAATAATCTAAATTAATAATTGAATCTGCACCCTCTAAACTTAATATATATCCTAACCTCTTTCTACTAGATTTTTTATTCCATTTTTCTAAATGACTTTTTAAAGAATTTTTGTTAGAAATTTGAACAATCTCTCCCTTTGACTCCATAGCTTGATACCAAGCTAACTGCCCTTGAGCATGAGCCCAAGCTTGTTCTGAAGAATTCCAACCAGGTAAAGGGTTTTTAGGTTTTACGTAACGTGAAATTAATGTTGCAACACAAAGACCAATATTCCCTTTAATTAATTCTGGAATACAAACAGTTGAATTACCTCTATCTGGTTTGTCAGAAAGATCTTTTTCAAGATCTCTAATTTCATCTATAGTTAAAGTCAAATCCCTATTCCACTCAGTTGCATTCATCGAAAGATCTAGATGACAATCAAAAATAAATTTCATAAATTTTAATTAAATATAATCTCTAGCTTCAATATCCCAGGCTCCTAATTTTTTTGATTTTACAACTGTATATGCACGATTGTATTTAGCAACTGTTGGGCATATATGATACGGAAGAGCATAAAATAACTTACCTACTTCATACTTATTTGCATCAGTAGATTCAATAACTAAATGTTCCTCACTTTGACTAATATGTTTCACATTTTCTAATCCAAAAATTTGAATTCTTGGTAAAGGCATCTCTGAGGCAACTGATTTATGTCCAAGATCAAAACAAAGAATATTATTACTGGGTTTACTAACGATTCTTGTTACAAGAACTGCAGCATTTAGAAAAGGAGATTCTTTCCACAAATTTTTATATCCTAAATCCCATAATAAAGTCGTTCCCGGGCTTAAAAGAACTCTTTCCCTCTGAGAATGAGGTAATAAAGTTGGAGATCCTCCTGCAATTATGTTTTTAACAATTACATTATTCAACTCTATTTTCTTAATTAATTCAGAAACAGATTTAAAACTAATATCACACTTATCTTTTCTTTCATTAATATTAATAGGTCTAATATGTCCATCATATATATGAAGCCCCATAGCTGACAAAAAATCATCATTTAAGATAGATAAAAATAAATCCATAGCTTCATCTCCAGGTTTGATGCCAGTTCTATTCATTCCATTATTGATATCTAGCCAAAGTCTCATTTTTTGTTTTTTTTCAAAACAAATTATTGAAAACATTTCTAATGATTTTATATTATCTACCAAAGTTGAAAACGTAATATTTGGATAGATTTTTTGTAACTCTAACAATTTTAAAAATTTACCTTTAGAAGGTTGCATTGCGAATAATATTTGATCCACTTTACATTTAATTAACAAGTTAACCTCTGATATTGTAGCACACTTAAATCTTACAATTCCATACTCTTTTTGAAGATTTATAATTTCAGGCATTTTATGGGTTTTAATATGTGGCCAAAGTCTTCCAACCCCTCCTGAAATTTCAATCATTGATTCAATATTTTTTCTTATTCTCAAAGGATACACTATTAAACTTGGACTAACTAACTCTTCCTCATTTAATACTTTATACCAATTATTATTTGTTGACTTATCTAACATTTAATTAAAAATTTCAAACATGACTTCAATTTCTACAGCAATATTTTGAGGAAGTGACATTCCAACAGCACTTCTAACTCCAATACCATTTTCACTACCAAAAATATCAACCATTAATTCACTAAATCCATTTATAACATATGGATAATCTCTAAAATCAGGAGTTGCATTAACCATCCCTAAAACTTTTACTAAACGTTTAATTTTAATTTTGGGATCAAGATTTGAAACCATACTTGATAACATAGTAAGACCAACTTGTCTTGCAGCTTTTTTTCCTTTTTCACGATCAAGATCTAATCCAACTTTACCAACAATCAATTTTCCATCTATTTTTAATGGTCCATGACCTGAAATAAAAAGATAGTTGTCTACAATTAAAAGAGGTCTATAAACCCCTGCAGGTTTTGGGGCTTTAGGTAAGACTAGCCCTAATTCTTTAATTCTATTCAATAAATCCATTTTAATTAAATTAAATTATTTAAAATTAAAACTCCTATAAGTCCCGTTATACCAATAGAAGTTTCCATAACTGTCCAAGTTAAAAGTGTCTCTTTTACACTTAAATTAAAATACTCTTTAAATAACCAAAACCCACTATCATTAACATGAGATAACATTAAACTTCCTGAACCAATTGCTAAAACCATTAATTCTGGACTTACAGTATTACTTTGAACCAAAGGCAAAACAATTCCAGCAGTAGTTAAACCAGCTACTGTAGCAGATCCAACTGAAAATCTTATTAATGTTGCTATTAACCATGCTAAAATTAAGGGAGAGAAATCTGACATTTCTAACAATTTACCAATATAATTACTTACACCACTGTCAATTAAAATTTGTTTCAATGCTCCTGCTCCTGCTATAATAAGTAAAACCATAGTAATTCCTGAAATAGATTTTGTGAAAATTTTCATTATTTCATCCATTTTACTTCCTCTAGACAATCCTAAAGTATATATAGATAATAAAACTGAAAATAGTAAAGCAATAACAGGATTCCCTATAAATTCAATTAATGAATAGAAGGCCGATTTATTTGATACAAATTCTAATATTATAGTCGAAGAACCTATCAAGATTACTGGAAGTAAAGCTGTAAATAGACTTATTTTTAAACCAGGTAATTCATCTTCAGCAAATAATTTTTTTGCCATAAACTCTTTTAAAGGTTTCGCATTTACTTTACTTAAAAATTTTGTTAAAATTGGTCCTGAAATAATTATTGTAGGAATTGAAACTAAAATTCCATAAATAAGAGTTTTACCCATATCTGCTTCAAACATCACTGTTAATGCTGATGGGGCAGGATGAGGAGGTAGAAAACCATGAGTAACAGAAAGTGAAGCTAACATTGGAAGAGCTATTGTTATTAAAGGGATTCCCGTTGCCGAGGCTACCGTAAAAACAAGTGGAACTAAAATTACAAATCCAACAGAATAAAACATTGTAATTCCTACAATAAATCCAGTTAACATGACAGCCCATTTAGTATTCCTAACTCCAAAGAGTCTAATTAATCCATTTGTTATTTGTTGAGCTGCTCCACTATCAGCAACAATCTTACCCAACATAGCTCCTAATCCTAAAATCATAACTAAAAATCCTAAAGTGTTTCCTATTCCTTTCTCAATCGACTCAATTACATGAATTAAATCCATACCTTGAGCAATTCCTACACTTAAAGAAACTAGAATAAAAGCTATAAAAGCATTTATCCTAAAAAATATAATTAATAAGAATAAAAGAATTATTCCGAGACTAATAATAAATAATGGCATAATTGTCTAAATTTATAAAATGGACAACATTAAATGAAGAATTTATATTATTAATTTCATTTAATAATAGCAACTATTTGTGTTAAAAAAATTTGTAATACTATTTCTGTTTTCAATTATCTCATTATCCCAAAGAGGAAATACTGGCGATAAAGTCTTTGCACATAGATTTCCTCCAGATGTATTTAATAAAGTTTCAAATTCATCTTTAACTATTTCAAATAACGTTGAACACGATGTAATTGTATTAATTAGGGATCACTACAAAAAATATTTAAGGCATGTTTACATCAGAAATGGAGATTTTTTTACTTTTGAAGACATTCCGATCACAAGACTTTATGTTCAATTTAAATCTCTTGAATTTTTCTTCGAGGATAGGGAAAGAACTGTAATTAACTACAGTGAACAACATACATTTAATTTCTTTTATGATGCCTCTATGACAGAAAATTATTTTAAAATTTCTGAGGAAGAATTTTTTAAACCCTAAGCTATGTTATTAATAATAAAATCTTATATAATAGATTTATTATATTTGATTTTAGCTTAAATATTATAAATTTTATTTATAAAGTTTCTTAATGCTGAGCCATTTAGAATCAATGAACTAAATGAAACATTGAAAAAAATTCAAAATTTTTAAATTGGATAGATAATGAAATAAAATTATATTTTTACTGCCTAAAAATTTCTTAAAAATGAAAGTATCAAAATTTCCTTGCAATATATTTCTGCTAATAATTATTACTTTATTTAGTTGTAATAAAAATTTGAAAAAAAATTCAATTGATAGTAAAGTTTCATCACTATTATCTAAAATGACATTGGAAGAAAAAGTAGGTCAAATGACTCAAATTAATATATCTGTTATTACTAAAGGAAAAGATAAATTTGGAGCATATGAACCTGTTGAAATTGATATTGATGCAATTGAGAAAGCAATAATAAAATATAAAGTTGGATCTGTGCTTAATGCTCCAAATAATAGGGCAAGATCTCCAAAATTTTGGAACAATATTATTGGAGAAATTCAAGAAGTAGCTAAGAAAACAAGATTATCTATCCCAATAATTTATGGAATTGATAATATTCATGGTACTACATATATAGCTGGTGGAACAATGTTTCCTCAACAAATTACTACTGCAGCAACATGGAATCCTAAAAATGCATATGAAATGGCAAAAATTACGGCTTACGAAACAAGAGCAGCAAGTATTCCATGGAATTTTTCACCTGTTCTTGATCTTGGTCAAGATCCAAGATTTCCTCGTCAATTTGAAACATTTGGTGAAGACCCTTACCTAGCTAAAGTTATGGGAGTAGAAATGATTAAAGGATATCAAGGAATAAATAATGAAATTGATTCACAATTTTCAGTTGCTGCATGTATTAAGCATTTTCTTGGATACCAAACAACTATATCAGGAAAAGCATAGAACACCATCTTACATTCCTGAACATGTTTTAAGAGAATTACATTTACCCCCTTTTAAAAGTGCTATTAATGCTGGTGCAAGATCTATAATGATTAACTCCGGATTAATTAATTCAATCCCAGTTCATTCTAGTAAATACATTTTAACAACTCTTCTTAAAAATGAACTTGGTTTTAATGGAGTTGTTTTGACTGACTGGGAAGACATTAATAAACTTGTTGATAGAGATAAAATTGCATCATCTCTCAAAGAAGCAATTAAAATTGCTATAAATGCTGGAATAGATATGTCAATGGTTCCATATGATTACGAACAATTTTGTGAAAACTTAGTTCAACTAGTAAATGAAGGTGAAGTCCCTATGACAAGAATTGATGATGCCGTTTCAAAAATTTTAAAATTAAAATTTAAATTAAACCTTTTTGAAAAACCTTTAAGTAACCCCGAAGATTATAGTGAATTTGGATCATCAAATCATCGTAAAAAAGCATTTAATTCAGCTGCAGAAGCAATTACATTATTAAAAAATCAAGATAATATTTTACCTATAAAAAAAGGGAGGAATATTTTAGTAGCTGGTCCTAATGGAAATTCTATGAGGACTTTAAATGGTGCGTGGTCATATTCATGGCAAGGAGAAAAAACTGACCAGTATACAGAAAAGTATAACACTATATTCGAAGCTTTAAAAAATAAGTTTGGTTCAAAAAAAGTTACTTTCTCTCCTGGTATATCTTATCCTACAAATGAAGACTACGATGAAGAACCCAAATGGGAATATTATCATCAATTCAAAGATAAATTCAATTACACTGTAAAAGCCGCAAAAAATTCAGATTTAGTAATTCTTTGTCTTGGAGAAAATTCTTACACTGAAAAACCTGGAGACCTAAATGACTTAACATTAAATTCTCTCCAAATTGAATTAGCTAATGCTGTAATTAAAACTGGAGTCCCTGTCATATTAATTATTAATAGTGGTAGACCAAGAATAATTTCAAAAATTGCAAATAAAGTTAAAGCAATAGTAAATATTTATCTGCCTGGAAATTATGGGGCAGATGCATTAGCAAGTATTCTATCAGGAGAGATTAATCCTTCAGGAAAATTACCTTATTCCTATCCTTTATATTCAAATTCTTTAATTCCTTATAATTATAAGCCCTCTGAAATCCAAAATAATTCACAAGGAGCTTACAATTATCTTGGAGAAGTCAAAAATTTATATGATTTTGGTTATGGTTTATCTTATTCAAAATTTGAAATGGATAATTTTAAAATCAACAAAAATGAACTAAGCAAAATTGATACTTTAAAAATATCAATAGACGTCACCAATACAAGTTCTATAAAAGGAAAAGAAACAATTCAAGTATTCTCAAAAGATCATTATGCAAGTATAACTCCTGATTTTAAAAGACTACGAAGATTTAAAAAAATTGAATTAAATCCTTTAGAAACTAAAACTGTTAATTTTTCTCTTCCTATTAATGAACTATCATTTGTAAATGAATCAAACAATAAAATAATAGAAGCAGGTTCTTTTGATATAATAATAAATAATCAAATTCAAGAAATTAAAGTAAACTAATCTAATTTTTTGGATAAATCACATTTTGAATTTCTCTCCAATTAACAAGCTTAATATCATTCTTTTTTATTAATTTTTTTATTTGTTCTGATTTTAATGCATCATAATCAAGTTGTCTCCATAAAGACCCAAATTCAGGGTGATCGACTGTTACAGCCCTTAGTTCATTATCATCATATCCTAAATGAACTAGAATAACAGTTAATCCTGGTTTTAGAGTATTTATTTTAAAAGAATATTTTTTTATCCACTCATTTAAATTATAATCATTAACTAACATTTGATCCACTTCTTTTTTCGCAATATTTTTTTCTACAAATTCTTTGTCAGAAATAGGATACAACATATAAAAATCATCCACAAGAACTACATGTTCAGGCTTAGAGAAATCCTTGTCAAAAAAAGCATGAACTCTGGGTGGAACAAAACTTATTAATTTATTTTTATGAGCTACTTCCAAATAAACCTTAAATAGTTCTTTTTTTATAAAAAGTGACCCCATGTGAGTGTCTATATGAGATGGATTTAAACCAACAAATCTGGATAAATCAATTTGAGCTTGAATTTCTTTTCTTACCTCCTCAGGATCAGCTTTAAAAAAAACATCAGTTGTATTATCATAAAAATGATTTACATCATTTAATAATGAAAGTATTTCATTTGAAGATGAAACACCATTCCATTTATAATTTTTCCATTCAGATGTCAAAGTTAAATGAAGTCCCAAATCAAATTCTGAATTTTTCTTTGAGAAATCAACTACTTCCATTAACCATGGACATGGAACCATTACACTTCCAGAATTAATTGAAGAATTTATAAAACCTTGAAAAGAAGCTGTTGTTACAGAGTTAGACATTCCAATATCATCTCCATGAATAATCAAAAGTTTTGCGTTTTTTTTATAACCTAGCTTTTGTGCTAAATTTTTTGTTTGGGAAAAAACAAATGATAACCCACTTAAAAAAAATAAGAATAAAAATAAAATTCTACTCATAATTAATTTTTTTAATAAAATAAGAAAATTATTTTAATTAATTTCATTTTCAATTATTTTTAAATAACTTTTTTAATGATAAAATAATTTTTTTGCAAGCCAGAATATTTATATTTTTAATGCGGAAATATTATCTATAAAAATATGGGACTTGTTTTTTATGTAACTATAATTACAACAATCTTAACTTTAGCATATATTTTGAGAGATATGTATAAGAATTAATATACTCCATTTTAATCTTTTTTCTAATTTAATAACTCCAAAAAGTTTTCACTATTTCATAAAGATTAATGAAATAATAGATTATTTTGTATATTTAAATATCATTAAGTTTAAAAACTTATAAATATATCGTTCAATGGAAGTAGAATTATTGATTGTACTGATTTTTGTGGCTTGTTTATTAGGTGGTGTTTATTGGTATGCGGGTTATTCAACTAGATCTGGATTTGCAAAAGATGAAAATCAAAACTTTATACCTGATGCTTGGGAAGAAAAATACAGTTGGCTTTTTAGCTCAAAAGGATTAATCATGTTAGCTATAGGTATTGGTATTGGTTTCATGTTAGCCAAAGTAATTGGATAATGAAATTAAAGTCTACCTGAAGCTTCAGCAAATTTTTTGACTTTCAACGCTTGAGCAGCGGATATATCTGCGTTTATTGCTGATTTTCTTATACTAATTCCTTTTTTTAATTCATTTAAACATTTATGATTTTTGAATTTTTTAAAGAATTGATCTAATGATAACTTAGGTTTCTTTCCTCCAACATTTTTATAACGACCTTTAAGCCTAGCCTTATCAATACCCTCTTTTTGCCTTTGTTTTCGAATTTCTTCATCGTTTTCAAATAAAGAAATCAAAAAATTTAATATTGTTAATGATACTACATTTGATGATCTATCATCATTTTTAGTCCTAATATTTTCTTTTTCAAAACAAACATTAACACCTCTATCATCAAAAACTTTAACAGTTTTTAAAATGTCTAACTTATTATTCCCAAATTTACTAAATGATGAAACTATTAAAGTGTCCATTTGACTATTTTCAACCATTTTAATAATAATTTTATAATTATTTCTTTTAGTAAAAGGCATTGTTCTTGGACAAATGTCAGTAATATTTAAAATTTGATCGCCATTTGGCAAAACTGATAGACGTGGCTTTCTTATATCTGTATCAGAAGATATCTCTAATTGATTGTATTTAAGTATTTTCATAAAATATCGTACTATATTAATACATACTACAAATATAATACATTTTAAAATAACATTTTATTTAATGTATATTATTAATACATACTTATAAAATAGCACATTGCTATTTTCGTAAAAGCGAATCTAAATACTTTCTATTAAGATAATTACCGTTTCTTATAACTGCTTCAATTTTTTTAGTATTGTTAATAATATTTAGAGGATTTTTTAAAAGAATTATTAAATCAGCAATTTGACCAACCTTTACAGAACCCAACTCATCTTCCATTCCGAAATATTCTGAAGGATTATAGGTTGCTGCTTTTATAGAGTCCAGATTTGAAAGACCAGCTTCGGAAAGCATCGCAATTTAATCGTGAAGACTAAGTCCAGGGATTAAAAAAAATATTGGAGCATCAGTTCCTGCCATAAATTTTACACCTTTTTTATCCATCAAATTAATTATACCCATAGCCCAATTCGAGTAACTTTGCCTTTTTTTATCTACTTCATCATCTATTTCAGAAATTTTATCAAGCCATTTTTCTCTAATTTCAAAAGGAATAGAATTAAAATTTTTCTTCCAACTATCTTTTTTAAAAGTTTTATTCGCAAAGGTTCTGTACAAAAATAATGTTGGGATTTGCCAAGTTTGATTCTTGGCTAATACACCAATGACTTCAATAAGCTTAATATAATCAATATCATCAATAGCTTTCATTCTTTGAAGATTATGAATTGATGATCTTAATCCCCCCCTGATAACCCCTTATCATTTTTTAATAAATTTTTTCTTGCATCCAATAATTTGTCAAAATTTTTAGACACCGACAATTCTAGATTTCTAAGATTTTCCATACTATTTAGACCTAAATTTAAAACACTTATAACATCCATGCTTAGAGGGACATGACCAGTCAATTTTAAATTATTTTATTTGGCAATATTTGTTAAGGCTTTAAATTGATTTGAAGTTAACATTTCATATGCCTATAGAAAATCAACTTTTTTTTCAATTAAAGATGAAACTTTATTTATCAAATCCTTTTCTGAAAAAGTTTGAATAGACAAAGGAGGATATTGCTCGCTTGACCCATCATAAACATTGTATTTTCAATCAATAAGAGGTCCAGCAACCATTATTCGAGGAGTAATATTTAGTTTGTTTTTTGATTCTAATTTAAATTTATTTACAAAATCTATATCGCCACTCGTATCTCTTACACTTGTCACTCTATAAGCCAAAAAAAGATCTGACATTGATTCAGCTAATGACTCTTCATAAGCAAAGTGAACATAAGCATCCCTAAGCCCAGGAATCAAAAATTTATTTTCACAGTTATAAATTATATTTCTTTCTGACAATTTTAATTTACTTGATTCGAATATTTTATAAATCTTATTTGCTTTTATTACAACAGTCATATTTTTTTTTAACCATAATTTAGATCTATAATTGAAATATTTTCTAAACAATACGCATTTTCATAGTAAACAGAATTATCAGAACATGAAATAAAAAATAAAATGATAATAATTAATTTTATATGCTTGCTTATACAAAATATTAAATGATCATAAAAAGTTTTCATTATATCCATTTTTAAACTTAAACTAAGTAATAATAGTAAAATATAATCATTATAAAGTTACTATTTAATTGATTTTTTTATATTAGACATATACTAGATAAAAAATTAATTCAAATGAGTTTTTCAAGAAGAAAGTTTATATCAAATTCAGCAGGTTCAATTGGTCTTTCAACATTGATCGGATCTATTTTATCTTCATTTATTGAAGAAAAAACCAAAAAAAAGAAAAGTATTATAACTGCTAATAGTACAATATTATTTCAAGGAGATTCAATTACTGATACAGGAAGAGAAAAAAAATTAGAGCTTCCAAATAATGCTAATTCATTTGGTAATGGATATGCTTTTTTGGCTGCTTCAAGTTTATTAAATTCTTTACCCAAAGAAAATTTAAAATTATACAACAGAGGAATAAGTGGAAATAAAGTTTTTCAACTCTCAGATAGATGGGAAAAAGATTGTTTAGCACTAAAACCAAATATTTTAAGTATACTTATTGGCGTTAACGATTATTGGCATACAAGAGATGGAAATTATAATGGCACTGTGCAGACTTATGAAAATGATTATATAAAATTACTCGAAAGAACAAAAAAAGAACTTCCTGATATAAAAATAGCTGTCTGTCAACCCTTTATTTTATCAGGAACTTCAGCCGTTGATGATTCTTTTATAAAATCATTTAAAGAATACCAGATTAGTGCAAAAAAAATATCTGATGAATTTAAAACCTTATGGATTCCTTTTCAGGAAATTTTCAACGAAGCTATAAAATATGCTCCTGCTAAATATTGGCTTTATGATGGTGTTCATGCAGCTATGCCGGGTGCTCAACTTATGGCTAATGCTTGGCTTAAAATTGTTTCCTAATTATGTTTTCTATTAAGCCAAATTTTAACTCAAAAAAAAATGGAGTATAATATTGACTTCTATATTTTAATTGCAGCAGTAATAATTTTATTTTTTAGTTTAATCTTTATGAAAATTAAACTAAATAAAATTTCAAAAAATTTAGAGCAAAAAAAACTTGAATTAATTAGCACAACGAATTTTATTTCACAAAGAAATGAATACTTGAAATCTCTTCTTAATAAAATCAAAAATCTAGAAAAAGATTCTAATTCAGACAATTCTTCTGAATTAATTTCTAATAATATTAAAAGAAATATTGATAATATAATTAATAGTGAAAAAACATTCGAAAGTTTTGAAAAGCAATTCACAAAAATATACCCATATTTTTTTAAAAAACTTATAGAAAAACATGGAAAATTAACTTCAACTGATTTAAGACTATGTGCCTATCTAAGAATAAATCAAAACTCAAGTGAAATTGCTCAAATTACTGGAGCATCAATTAGAACTATAGAGAGTCAAAGATACAGATTGAAAAAAAAACTTAATCTTAACCCAGAAATTGATATATTAAATTATCTCATCACCCTTTAAAATCTACTTAAAAACACTACAATATTAGAGAAAAGAAATATATCCTTCCAAATTAGTCAGTCATTAATAAATTTGTTTTTTATTAATACAATCGAAATGATGAAATTTTATAAAAAAGAACAATAAAAACAATAGAAAGCCAAATAAATCGTTTTAAAGAAATTAAGATTTAATAATTTTTATAATTTAAAATAGATTAATTTTGAAAAAAATAAAAGGATTAACAGCAGTCATAAACTTTAGAATATTTATTGTCACTTTAACTACACTAATAGCCTTTTATATTTGTTATAAATATGATCTAAAATTTATGCTAATTTTAATGTAATTAGTATAGTTATCGTATTCCCTTTAATTTTTACAACTACTGGTGCTTATCAAAAAAGACAAGATGCACTAAGATTACTTTCTGACTGTAGAGCTAACCTTATCGGAATAAGTGACTATTTCAAGACTGTTTACAAAAGGCCCAAAGAAAACATAATTAAGTTTAACTCCCTATTATCTTTAGTTTCAAAACATCTTTACCAAATGCTAACTGATAAATCAAAAAAAACTACAGTCGATGACATTAGAAATGATATGAAAATATGAATCGCTTTAACGAAAGAGAAAAGACAGTTTAATTGGCACAAAAAGAGAGATCTCAAAATGTGTCGAAAACCTTAATGCCTTAAACATACATGGCACACCTAGCTCACTAAGATCCTACTGTTTATTTTTTATTTTTATTTTCCTTTTATATATGTTCCTGCTTTATTTAATCATTCATTTGTTGAAGTAACTATTACCAACCTAATAATAATAATGATTTTATCAGTGCTAATAAGTTTTGTGTTAATGGCCTTATATAATATTCAGTTATACATTGAAAATCCATTTGACCAAAAAGGTCTTGATGATATCAAAACAGAAATCTTTAAAATAAAAGATGAAGAAATCAATTAAGAAATTAATTTGGCATTAGCATCATTTTTTGACATGAGTATTCCTCTACTTTTTCTTTTGAAAAATAAATAGGAAAATAATTATCTTTAGCCCAAGAATCAAATAAATTTCCATAAAAAGGACTATCTGGATCCCCAGACTGTCCAGGTGAATTTGATCCAATTGTGGAATCCCAATCTCCAGTATTTACAATTATCCTGAATGAAGCCCCACTACTTTGTTCGAAATTATTCCCAGTTGAACCGGGAGTATATCCATTACCCCCCCCTAGCAATTGGTCCTAAATCTAACTTGTCTTGAATCTCTTTTTTAACTATTCGACTCAATGAATGTCTTATGTAACTATGTTTTAAATCTTTCTGACCATATTTCCATTTTTCAATATCATTTCCCAATCTATCAATTAAAAAATTTGTCGCATTTTGAAAAGCTAACCTTAAAAAAGCATCTCTTGATTTTTTTGAATTTTTACCAAATCTATCTCCAGGGGCAATTATCCAATCAATTATTTTTTTTAATTGTATTTCAGTTATATATCTATAAATTTTTTTAGGTATAAATTTTTCATTAGCTAATTTTTTAATTTCATTTTCCCAAGCAACATAAATTGCAGCTTCTATTGAACTTGGATTTAGTTCATAATTCCATTTTTTTAATTTCTCTTTTGCTTTTAATGCTATTCCTTTAAATTTTAAAGGTTTAAGATATTTGGTTAAAATTCTAGCTGGTATTGAATAATAATCCGTCTGAAGGGATTGCATTTCTTCAAAATTGATTTTTGAATTCAAAGTCAATTTTTCATTAATTCGATCTCCTCTATAAGGATCTGACCACAAAAACCCAATGGAGTTCCAATGCATATAATCATCAGAAGTTAAATTTTGATTTGCTGTTACTATAAAACCCGTCTTTGGATTATACTTACTCGGCTTTTTAATAATTTCTAAATAATTATTCCATTCATAACGACCATCTCCTGGAACAGGAACTAAACCGCTAAAATTCTCTCTTATAGGTGCAATCCCAACTGCTTGCCACCCTATATTACCCATTTTATCAGCCCACACCATATTTTCCCCTGGAATATTACTATAATTACAAGCATCTTTAAACTCTTCCCAATTCTTCGCCTGATCCATCCTAAGAGAAGCTAAATAAGGTGATCCTCCAATCTCTAACCAAGCACATCTTATAGCATAAGCTTTGTTATTTTCTTTATCTATATATGTGACTGGTCCATGTTGAGTGTAATATAATTTAACTTTTCTGTCCGGCTTATTTTTAATTTTAAAATTTTCTTCAATTACTTTCATATCAACCCACTTTTCTTTATATCGATATTGATAAATATTTTCTGGATTTAAATCGTAAACATAAAGGTCTTCCCCATCAGTCCTAAAAACAGTTAATCCCCAAGCACCATAATCATTATGGCCAATAGAAACTCCAGAAATTTCAGGCTCACCACCTCCAATTACATTCCACCCTGGTGCAACAAGATGTACCATATATCTTAGTGATGGAACTGCAATTGTTCTATGGGGATCATTAGCCATATAAGTGTTACCATCTAATGTCTTATCTCCACTTAAAACCCAATTATTACTTCCAATTGAAAGAATATCAATTTCTTTTTTTTCATTTAATTGAGTACTAGTAATATCTTTTTCTAATCTATATTCTAAATTAATATCCCCAATTTCAAAAGAAACTTTTTTTCTAAATGAATTATACAAATACAAAATAGAATCGCTAAAATTTATATTTTTTAACTTATAATCTAAATCTATATCAGGATCTCTAGGGTGAAACCACATTAAATCTTTTACTTTTTCAGATCCTACTTTAGAAACTGCATTTCCAATAGCAAATTCTTGTTCAATATTGCCAAGTAAGCCCTGATGTCTAGAAATCACAGTCTCAGACGTCCATTTTTTTGGAAAAATATTTAAAACCTTAAATTCAATAGGGAGTTATTCTGGGGTTTTAAGAATCTCATCAATGTAGGCATTAACTCCATTAGTATATGCAGTAATAATTTCCGTTCCATCTTTATGATAATGATTCATTTCTTTTTCTATATCTCCTCGAAATTTAAATAATCTTACCCCTAAATCTCTATTGAATTCCCTTTCTCCAAGTATCTCTGCAACTATTCCATTTGCCTGTCTTCTTCATATTTCAAATTGGAAAAGTCTGTCCTTAGCTGCTGCATAACCTTGTGTAAAAAAAAGATCATATTGGTTCTTCGCATAAATGTGATTTATTCCAACAGAATCCCTGATTATTTCAACTGTATCATATAAACCCTTTACAATCTTATAATTGAAATTCTTTTTCATACAAGAAGTCAAACAAAAAAAAGCAACAACAATAAAAATGATTTTTTTCATTAATATTTATTATTAATAATAGTAAATATAAAAATTAGATTCATCTAATATAAATCTCTAGCAAAATTCAATTGAGAAATAAAAAGAGAAATACAATAAAAAAAATTAATCAACTTATTTAAAAAAATAAAATGATTAATAAGTCTGTTGCAAAACAAGGGCATATTGAACTATCAAAAGAGGTAACTATTTTAATAAAGGTTTTTTAAGGCTAATTTGAAATAAATTTTTCAAAAGAATCAATATTAAATTCTTTAATATTTGTTTTAGATTTTAATTTATTAAAACTTTTTTTAGCTTTTTCAAAACGCTGTTTTATAATTTCATAATTATCCAATTCTGAACTAGAGGGAACATCCCAGCTTTCGGCTATCTTACTATATAAATCAGCCATCTTTTCTCTTAATTGAGATTCAACAGCTCCAACATAATTATCTCCTTTTGTAATAACAAGTGTTTCTTTTAAATCAAATAAATTTTTCCAAACTTTTGATTCTGAAGACAATTTTGACATAATCCAATCCAATTCATAAACTAAATATGCTAATTCTTGAGTCATGTCATACAATCTCATAGTAAGCTTGTATTTTTTTTCTCTATCCAATTTAGATAAACCAGTAACTGAATCATAAATTAATTCAAAGTTATTTTCAAAAACATCTTTACCTTTTTTAATTACTACAGTATAAATCCCCTCAGAAACTTTTGGAGAAGTAAAACCTCCAAAACTTAATGTCTTTCCTTTAGCAACCTTGGGTTGTTTTATTGTGAATCCCCAATCAACAATATTAATTCCTTTGGATTTACCAGGACTTAAACTAACCATTGTTTTACCTTCTTTATCCTTTATCTCTAAAGTCATTTTTCCAAAAATATGACGTTTAGGTAATAAATATTTTATTTTAGCTGAAGAGGAGCTACTCTCACCCACAAACCTTGTTTCACCTCCAAAACTTCCTACAAAATTTGTTCTGTCTCTCATAACAGTCTTTTTACTTTTAAAAAAATGTAACTTCTTTTTTAAAGAGTTTAAATTTACATCTCTTAATGGAGAAATGTCATCAATTATAATAACCCCTCTACCATGTGTTCCTAAAACTAAATCGTTTGTTCTCTTCTGAAGATCAATAAAATGAACAGCCACTGGTGGCATATTATTATTAAATCTAGTCCATTTACCCCCTCCGTCAACTGTTATATAAAGCCCCAATTCTGTTCCTAAAAAAAGTAAATTTGGATTAACATGATCTTCTTGAATATTTCTAACAAAACCAACAACATCATTATTTTTAATTATACTTTCCCATGTTTTTCCATAATCAATGGTTTTGTATGCGTAAGGAGTCATATCACCCGATGTGTGTCCATCAAAAACAGCATAAGCTATAGCAGAGTTATGACTACTTGCTTCTATGTGATAAACCCATGTGTTTTTAGGTAAGCTTTTATTCCTTGGAGTTACATTTTTCCATTTTTTCCCTCCATTTATAGAAAGCTGAATATTCCCATCGTCCGTTCCAACCCATATTATATCAGGATTCAAAGGAGATTCATCAATTGTAAAAATAGTAGTATGATTTTCAGCCCCAGAATTATCAGCTGACAATCCCCCTGAATTTTCTTGCAACTGTTTTTTAGGATCATTAGTTGTTAAATCTGGAGAAATTATCTCCCATGTGTCTCCCATATTTTCAGATCTATGAACAAACTGACTTCCCATATAAAAACGATTAGAATGATATGCACTAATTTCCATTGGAGCGTTCCAATTAAATCTTAGTTTAGGATATCCTTTCTGCGGTAATGGTTGAATAGTTTTTATAAGACCCTTTTCAATATCAAATCTCCACACATTTACTGCCCCTTGCATCTCAGAATATATAATGTTTTTTTTAGGATGTTTTAAAACTCTAAACCCATCTCCAGGACCAATTGAATTCCAGTGTCTTCCTCTAACACCACCTATTGCAGATGATGGACCATACCATGATCCATTATCTTGTAATCCTCCATAAACATTATATGGTTCAACATCATCAACACTTATATGATAAAATTGAGAAAGAGGAAGATTTTCAGTTATTTCTAAAGTTATACCTCCATTCCATGTCCTATAAACTCCCCCATCCGTTCCAAAATACATTCTATCTGAGTCTGAAATATCAAATAAAATATCATGAATGTCTGCATGCATATTACCTAAGTTTTTAAAAGTTTTGCCGCCATCTCTAGATATAGAACCATAAAGGCCGGCTTTAACGATCACATCAGGATCTTTTGGATCAACAACTATTTTAGAAAAATAAAATGGGCGAACAGTAATTTCAAAATCATTATTTAATTGTTTCCAATTTTCACCATAATCTTCACTTCTATATAATCCTTTCTTACTATCATTTTCAGCTTCAATCACAGTATATAAAATATTTGATTTTGATGGAGCTATTGAAACAGCTAGTCTTCCGAGCTTGCCTTTAGGAAACCCATTATGAATCTTCTTCCATGATTGACCACCATCATTAGATTTATAAAGAGCACTGTTTTTTCCTCCTGATTCAAAGGACCATGCTGTTCTTCTAAATTCCCACATTGATGCATATAATACTTTTGGGTTTTCTGGATCTATAGCAAGATCCGCACAACCAGTAGATTCATTAACAAATAATATTTTTTTCCACGAAATTCCGCCATCAATTGATTTATAAACCCCTCTTTCTTGACTCTCAGACCATAATGCCCCTAATACTCCAACGTAAATCTCTTTAGAATTATTTGGATTGATTATAATATTAGAAATCCTTTCAGACTTTTCAAACCCTATTTTATTCCAATTATTTCCCCCATCTAAAGACTTGTATAATCCATCTCCCACCGAAACACTATTTCTTGTCCATGTTTCTCCAGTTCCAACATATATTATATTATCAGGATCATTAGGGTCTAAAGCAACAGAACCTATAGATTGACAATATTCGTCAAAAATTGGATTAAAAGTAGTTCCCGCATCATTGGATTTCCATACTCCTCCTCCTGCAGTACCAGCATATATAATTCGTGAATTTGTCGGATGACTTTCTAAATCATTAATCCTTCCACTCATTAAAGCAGGGCCAATATGTCTTGCCCGCATATCTCCAAAAAAATATTTTAAGTCAATACTTTCTTTATTTTGTGAGAAAGAATATTGTGAAAACCATAAAAAAAAGATAGAAACAAAAACTTTTTTCATAAGAATAAATTAATTAAAAAATATAATCATTAAAATCAATTTTCTGGAAACTTAAATTCCTTTTCGTCAATAGTTGGATTTAGTTCAATACTTTCAATAATAAGTGGAACAGAAGGTTGTCCTTTCATGCCTTGAGTCTGAGAAAAAGGAAAATATAACCCATCAACCTCTTGATAATCAGACAAAGTTATTTCCATAACCAGACCCTTACCAGGACCTTGCTTAAGTTCAGTTTGAACTGCTATAGGAACATAATTTTCAGTATCAAAAAAATAAAAGGACATGTCATCTTCTTTTTTTCCTTCAATTGTTTTTGGTTCCTTAATTAACTTAACCTTAAAGGTTTCAGTTCCATCAATACTTTCTTTTCCAATCAATTCAACACTATAACCTTTACTTTTATAATCCATAAATGAATCTGGAAAATCATTATTTTCAAGTTTCAAATTGTCAGTAGTTTCCTGATCACTCTTTTCTGGCTTTTGATTCATCATATTTATACCCCAAAGAACTTCGCCATCAAAAACCTGCGCCTTTATTGATTGCCCTTGAAAATTAATTATTTGCATTTGTTTTCCTCCCTCCATTTGAATTATCTCTATAGGAATTTCCATCCCCTGTTGATTTAATTTAGCTTTCATTTTAACACCCTTTAATTTCCTCCACTCATCTATTCCTCCAGTATTTTCAAAATAATTATCAATTATTTCATCTACAGACTGAGAAAATAAATTATTAACAAAAATTAAGGATATAATAAAAAATATTGTGTTTAATTTTTTCATTGAATTTCTTTTAAATTGATTCGCAATATAAACAAATAAGTGACTATAATAATTTTTTATAAAAAATTAAATATTAGCAAAATTTTAACAAATTTTAATTTAAACTATTATTTATTTAGAAGGTCTATAATAAAAGTGTTTTGAACATCCCTTCATGTTTTTTTCATTTGTTATTATTGGTTTATTTAGGTTTAAAAAAGAAGGGATGTTTTTCTTAATTATCTTTAATAATTAATACTAAAAATAATTTATACTTATAATTATTCATTTAATAATTAAATTTGACGAAATTTTAATAATGAGAAAAAACATTCACAAATTTATTTTTTTCTTTTTAATTATCATAAGTGGTTGTAAACTTAAATCCTCTGATAAACCCAAAATTGCGATAGCTGGTCTTGCAATAGAATCAAGTACCTTTTCTCCAGCTTTTACAGATGAAAAAGCTTTTCATGCAAAAACAGAAAATGATGTTTTTTCTTACTATCCATTCTTATCTAAAGATTCTATTCAAAGAAAAAGAGCAAACTGGATTCCAACATTAAGAGGTCATGCTCTCCCAGGTGGAATTGTAACTAGAGAGGCTTATGAAAGTTTAGTTATAAAAACATTAGAAAAACTTAAAAAAAATCTTCCATATGATGGTCTTTTTTTTGATATTCATGGTGCTATGAGTGTCGTAGGATTAGAAGATCCCGAAGGGAACTTTATCACTAGAATAAGAAAAGTAATCGGACATAAAACTTTAATCTCTACTTCTATGGATTTACATGGCAATGTCTCTAAAAAATTAGCAAAAAACACTGACTTAATTACATGTTATCGAATGGCTCCCCATGAAGATGCTATTGAATCAAAAAAAAGAGCTGTTGAAAATTTGATTTCAAGAATTGAAAACGGAAAAGGAAAACCTAAATTTAAAGCATGGATACCCATTCCTATCCTACTTCCTGGAGAAAAAACAAGCACGAGAATTGAACCAGCAAAAAGTCTTTACTCAAAAATAGATCCATTAACAAAAGAAAAAGGAATAATTGATGCAGCTATATGGATAGGATATCCCTGGGCTGATGAGCCTCGAAATCATGGTGTTGTTATGGTAACTGGAGATAATAAAGAAAAGGTCAAAAGTGCTGCTGAAAAACTTGCAAATAGTTTTTGGTCTGTAAGAGATGAATTTAAATTTGTTGCTCCAACAGCAAATCTTAAAGAAAGTCTTAACATGGCAATTAATAGTCCCGAAAGACCTTTTATAATAAGTGATATGGGTGATAATCCAACAGCTGGAGGAGCTGGAGATGTAACATGGACTTTAAACAAGATATTAAATCGAGTTGAATTCAAATCAAAAAATGGTCCATCAGTAGTATATGCATCTATACCTGGTCCTAAATTAGTAGAAAAAGCTATAAAAATTGGTGTTGGGGGTAATATAAAAGAATTTGTTGGAGCTGAAGTAGATAATAGATATTCTCCTCCAATTTTAATCAACGGGGAAATAATTTCTGTTTTTCATGGTGATATTCATGCTGAAACAGAGGTAGTTGTTCGTGTGGGAAGTGTATATGTAATCGTAACAAAAAAACGAAAACCATATCATAGGGAAACAGATTTCACTCAACTGGATTTAAATCCAAAAAAAACAGATATAATTATTGTTAAAATTGGATATCTTGTTCCAGAACTTTTTAATTTGAAAAAAGGATGGATTATGGCTTTAACTCCTGGAGGTGTTGATCAAAATTTAGAAAAATTAAATTATAAAAGAATTAAGAGACCTATGTTTCCATTTGATAAAAATTTTGAAAATCCCGATCTAAATGTAAGATGGATAAATTCTTCTAATTAATTATGAAAAATCTTTATATTTTTTTAGCAATAATATCTATCTCTATATTTTTTTGGAGTTGTTCTAAAAAAGAAAAAAATGAAGAAATTATTTTAGCTGAAGAAGAAGAAGAAGAAGAATTACCAAGTTGCGTTGATTATACATCTGTGGATCCAAATAATTTAGAATCTTACTGGGAATTATTTGTTGAAGATGTAAAGTGTTCTAGAGGCGGACCTAATTATGACGAAATAAATAAAACTGTAATATTATATTTTATAGTACCTACAGCTGAGACTGTTGCTTCAGGAGTTACTGTAGATCATGCTGGATATTCAACATATGCTGGCTACTGTAATAGTGAAGCTGTAAATATAGGAGTAATTGAAGATTATTGGATTGATTATACTGAAGTACAGAAGCTCTGGCTCATATATCATGAATTTGGTCATGATGTATATAGATATCGTCATAGCTCAAATCCAAAAGATATAATGTACCCTTCAGTTGCCAGAAGTGATGTTAAAATCAACGATTTTATAAGGGCTAAAGAACTTTTTTTAAAAAGAGATTTTGAAGGAATAGAATATATTAATTGTGATTAATTTTAAAAAATAATTACCTTAGTATTATGCGTTTTATATACACTATTTTTTTATTTCTTTTAACTTTAAATAGTGTTTACTCTCAAAGTAAACCCAAAAAAATAATTTTAGACTATTATAGTGATATCCCTTTTCAATATATTGATTCTAATGATGAATTTACTCAAACAAAAATTGGTCTTTTTGTTAGGGAAATATCGATTGATGTTTTAAATAAATTTTTAGAAGATTTTTTAAAAAATATTCAAGAACAAAATGGATATTTAATTGTAATCAATATTACAAGTTCTAGAGAAATTAAAATTGAAATTCCATTTGCTATTAATCAAAACAAACTAGACTCTTTAAGAGAATCTAATGAAAATTTTAAAAAAATTTGCAACTTTATTTTAATGGATGGTTATGAGTGGATTATAAGGTACCTCTAAAAAAGCCCTTAAGAAAAACTCAAGGGCTCATAACCATAAACCAATTCAATTAGAACTGGCTATATAATTTACTGAAATTAAAATACTTGACTAAATAAACTTATTAACATTTTAAATCTATATTACTTTTATTTTAATTATAAAAATTATTTTTTTCAATGAAATCATCTAATTAACTATACTTTAACCTTGTTTTATATTTTTTTTAACAAAACAATTCATAACTTTAAAACTGATAAACTTCTTTTTGTTTAACCATTATTTTTAATTAGTTACTAAAACCCTGCCAAAGTATAATATTTTGATGGGGTTTTAAAACTTATTGAGTAACCTCATAATCTCTCTCCCAATTAGGATTTTTAAGTTTATTAATGATATATTTAATTGTTAACTCTTCTCCTTCCTTAATTGCGTCAATTGTTATTATTCTAATATGCTTTATAACACCAATTTTAGAATCCTCTTCACAAAAAATTGCTTTACAATTTGGCATTTCATGGTGATTAATAAAAGCCCCTAAAGAAAGTCTAATATAACCATCTTGGAATTTATCATTATAAACATGAGAAATACCTAAATCCATACCTTTTTTAAGATTCTTTAATGTAAATAAACCTAAACCGTCTATTTTACTTTTTGCTATTTTTAAAAAATCAGGTAATGGCTTCCATTCGGTTTTTTCTATCATAAAATCTAATTATAGAATATAAATTACAAATTAATTTTATAATTATAATGATATTAAATTTTTATTTGTGACTACGAATAAGCCCTTCTTGTGTTACAGAAGCTATCATCTCTCCTTGTTGATTAAATATACTTCCGTTTGTAAAACCCCTTGAATTAGATGCACTTGGACTTTCCATTGAATATAACAACCAATCATCTATTTTAAATTCTCTATGAAACCATATTGCATGATCCAAGCTCGCATAAAAAATTTTTTTTTCAAATAATTTCTCTCTATGGGGAAGTGTAGCCGTTAATAATAAACTATAATCTGATGCAAAAGCCAATAGTTGGTGCTGAAAAGGAATAGAGACATTAACTTTTTCTTTTGTTTTAAACCAAACATGAGCTTTTGGCAAACTATTTCTAGTTTGTAAAAAAGTTGCTTTTTCAACAGGCCTGAATTCAAAAATTTGAGGATGAGATTTTATCAATCTATTATATCTATTTGGATCAATGTCTTTTAAAGGAATTGCCTGCTGAAGATCTGTTAATAATAAATCAGGAGTTAAAACATTTGGCATACTTTTTTGATGATTTACTCCATCTTGATTCAATTGAAAAGAAGCTGCCATATTAAATATAGCTTTCCCATTTTGAAAAGCTACAACTCGACGAGTAGTAAAACTTTTACCATCTCTTATATCATCAACCTGATAATTAATTGGCACATTTATATCTCCAGCTAAAATAAAATATCCATGCATTGAATGAACTATTCTATCTTTAGGAACAGTTTGATATGCAGCATATAACGCTTGTCCTAATACTTGTCCACCAAAAACTCTTCCCCATGTGGTCTGATAATTTTGTCCAATAAAATTATAATCTTTAATTTTTTCAAGTGATAAAAGATCAATAAGCTCCCTTAAATTAATCATAAATTATTTTTAAAAATCATTGCTGAAGCTCCACCTCCTCCATTACATATTGCAGCAGCTCCAATTTTTTTTTGGAAGAAATTTAATGAATGTAAAAGAGTAACTATTATTCTCGCTCCTGAGCACCCTATTGGATGACCTAAAGAAACTGCACCTCCATTTATATTTACTTTTTTTGAATCTAAATTCAAAAGCTTAATATTTGCTAATCCAACTACAGAAAAAGTTTCATTTAATTCAAATAAATCAATATCCGAAAAATCTAATCCAGAATTGTTTAATGCTTTAGGAAGAGCCTTTGCTGGCGCAGTAGTAAACCATTGTGGATCATCAGCTGCATCTGCATAAGACAAAATATATGCCATAGGTTTTAATCCCAGTTTTTTTGCTTTTTTTTCACTCATAACAACTAAAGCTGCTGCACCATCATTTATTGAAAAAGCATTAGCAGCAGTAACAGTACCATCTTTAGAAAAAGCCGGTCTTAATAAAGGTATTTTTTCCAAATTAATATTTTTAAATTCTTCATCCTTTTCTACAACTATTTCCTTTCCTCCTCTTGAAGAAACTATAACTGGTTTTATTTCTTTGCTAAAAATTCCATTTTCCCATGCTTTTGCACTTCTACTATATGATTGAATACAAAATTTATCTTGATCTTCTCTAGAAAAATTGTACTTCTTTGCACATTTATCAGCAAATACACCCATCGCTACTTTATCATAAGCGTCCGTTAATCCATCAACCTGCATAACATCATGGAATATAATTTGTCCAAATTTATTCCCATTTCTTGATCTAAAATAATGTGGACTTAAACTCATATTCTCCATACCACCAGCAATTACAACTTCCGAATCCCTTAAAATAATTGACTGTACAGCTAATGTTATAGCTTTCATTCCAGAAGCACATACTTTGTTAACTGTTGTACAAGGCACATTCATAGAAATTCCAGCTTTAATAGATGCTTGTCTTGCAGGTGCTTGACCAGTTCCTGCCTGAAGTACATGTCCCATAAAAACTTCATCAATTTCTTTGGGATCCAAGTTTATTTCATCAATTGCCGACTTAATTGCAATAGCACCCAACTCAGTTGCTTCAACTGAAGATAAAGCCCCCATAAATGATCCGATTGGAGTTCTTTTTGCAGAAACGATAACTTCTTTATTCATTTATTTGTTATTGAATAATACTACAAAAATACTACCATATAAGGAATGAACCAAACTTGAAATTGCAAAAGGAATTGCTATAGCAGGATTAACAAAATTTTCCTTTGCCAGAACTACACCTAATTCTGAATTTTGCATTCCTACCTCAACTGAAATTGTTCTAGCTACAGATTCATTTTTTAAGATAACTTTACTTATAAAATAACCTAAAACAAAACCTAATAAATGTAATATCATTATAGAAAACAAAAGTGAAAGTCCTGAAGATAAAATTATTTCTTTTCCTTGACCAATTATACTTGCAACAATTAATGTAATTAAAATAACTGCAAGTGCTGGAGCTATCTGTCTAACTTTAACAGTTTTTTTTAGAAAAAATCTATTTAATAAAACCCCTGTAATTACTGGAATTAAGATTACTTTCAAAGTACTCAAAAATAATCCCATAGCATCAACATCTATTTCACTTCCAAATAAACTACTAATAAGAAGAGGGGTCATTATAATTGCTGAAACTGTAGAAAATGCAGTCATTGATACTAAAAGAGCTAAATTAGAATTTGAAAGATAAACTATAACATTCGAAGCCATTTCTCCTGGACAACTAGCAACTAAAATTAATCCTAAAGAAAAAAAAGGAGGTAAATCAAACAAAGTTACTAAAACCCAACCTAAAAAAGGCGTAATTGTAAATTGCAAAACAAAACCCATTAACAACCATGATGGAGTTCTTAATATCTGCTCAAAATGGCTTAAATCTAAGGTTAAGCCCATCCAACATTATTATTCCAAGACCTATAGTAATTAAATTTCCAGAAAACCAAATAAAAATTTCTGGATTAAATAACGCAACCAAAGAAGCTATTGAAACAAACCAAGGGAAATAATTAGAAATTTTTCTTAGAAAATTTACTATTTAATTTTCATTTTCGTTTAATCCAGATTTCATGCATAGGATTTCCTTTACTAGTAAATCCTTTGTGATACCAATCATCACCCTTCTCAATAAAATTAAATTCTAGCTTGATGCCAACTTTTAAATTATCTCTAGAAAAATAATCTATTTCTTCTATATATTTTCCTTTTTCAGCTTCATATGATCCCCCTCCAGATCCAGAAAACTTAAAAGTTTCAACATTAAAAGCTATCCATTGAAAATACCCATCTAATAATAATTTCATTGTTTTTCTAGGTCTATTTATATCTCTTCTTCTTTCTCCATCTTCTGTAACTCTTCCTCCCATCAACCATTTTCCATCTAAAGTTTTTTTAGATTTTGAAATATTATTCCAAAAGTTACTTTTAATAAAAATCATACTTTTTAATTGATCATTCTGATAGTTTGAATTAAACTCAAATGATACATCAAAAATATTATCATTAGAAATATAAAATCCTCCTCGAGTCAAAATAAATTCATTAGAATTTTGATAAAACTGAGTCTCAATTAAATAATTTTCATCTAATAAAATTCTATGAGAAATTCTTTTACCTTCCTTTTCAGAACTATAAGAATAGACTTGTGAAAACAAGTTCGTTGAAAAAATTAATAATAAACTAAAGCAAAATATTTTTTTCATATTTATAAAATTTAATTTCTATAATCTAAAGCAGGATCTCTATTCCCTAATAGTGGAATATATTGAAATTCTTTCCCTCTTTTAGATAAAAATTCATTTTTCGCAGATAAAATAATTTTAGGATTATCTATCAATTGCATTCCTGTTAAAACTAATGTCTTAGCAGCAACAATCATTCCTTTATTTCCTATAGTTGTTCCTCCTGCAGCAACTGCTTGCCAACTATGAGCTGGTGTTTCTGGAACCCATGTAGCTGCTCTAAAACCAACTGTAGGAACTGTATAACTAACATCTCCTACATCTGTGGAGCCCCCTGGAGGAGAATTGTCTTCATATGGAGCAACTCCTTCCACAAATTTAAGATCAAGTTTAACTCTCATGCTTTTTGAAATTTCCTCTGCAAAGATTAACTCCTCAGAACTGTATGAATATCCACCAACATAAGTTAAGTTTTTATGAACTAATTTTTGTAAAATTTCATTATGCAGCATATCATGAGTGCCTCCAATTATTTCATATTCCATTCTAGTATCAGTTCCAATTGCAGCACCCTTTGCAGCATTAACAATTCTATCAAAGATTTTAATCACCTCATTCCGTGTTCTATGTCTAGCATAATAATATACTTCTGCAAAATCTGGAACAACATTTGGAGCTTTTCCACCTCTTGTTATTACATAATGAATTCTTGTGCTTTCTGAGACATGTTCTCTCAACATATTAACCATATTATTCATAGCTTCCACAGCGTCTAAAGCAGACCTTCCTTTTTCAGGAGCTCCTGCAGCATGAGATGAGATTCCATAAAATCTGAATTTAGCAGATTTATTTGCTAGAGCAGGCCTTATACTCGCTGAATTCTGATTGGCAGCATGCCAATGAAGGGCAATATCAACATCATTAAAAAACCCGTCTCTAGTCATATATACTTTGCCCGATCCTCCTTCCTCTGCAGGGCAACCATAGTATCTGATCGTACCAGACTTATTATTTTTTTTAAGATAATTTTTTAATTCTATTGCTGCTGCTGCTGATGCTGTGCCAAATAAGTGATGTCCACATGCATGCCCAGCATTCCCTCCAGCAGAAATTTTATAAGAGACTCTTTTTTGAGATAACCCTGGTAAAGCATCATATTCTCCAATAATAGCAATGATTGGAAATCCCGAACCATAACTAGCAATAAAAGCTGTAGGAATATTTGCAACACCAGATTGAATTTTAAACTCCTCATCAGAAAGAGTTTTTTTCAACAAATTACTGCTCTTTTCTTCTTGATAACCCATTTCAGAAAAAGACCAAATCTGCTGTGCAATTGAACTATAATAATTATTTTTATTTTCTATATTTTTTAATATTTTATCGTACTTTCTTTGACCAAAAGACAAAAAAGAAACTAAAAAGACTGAATAGAAAATTATAACTCTCACTATTATTTAATTTTTAGACGTTAATCAAATTTATACAAATTAAAAATAATCTAATTTTTCTGAGTAACTAAATAAATCCCATATAAAATAACACAACAAGACATCCATTGAAATTTTGAAAAAAATTCTCCATCTAATATCCCCCAACCAATCCCAACAATTGGTAATAAATAAGTTACAGAAACGGAAAATACTGGAGATGAAATAGAAATTAATTTATTAAACATCACATTAGCAAAGGCAGATCCAATTAATGCAAGTATTAAAATGTAACCTATCGATTTTAAAATCAAAGAAGATTCATAAAAAGTTCTTATTGGAAAATCTGAAAAACAAAAAATAATTATACCAAAAGGTAAAACTGAAATAAAATTTCCTAGAGCAATAGCTATAATTGAAACATCCTTCAATTTATATTTTACCAAATTAGCATTAATCGCATAACAAATTGTTGCTAAAATTATTAATATTGAAAATTTTTTTCCATAATTTGGATTTATAGACATTTCATTTGAAATAAGGAACATGGCTGCTACAAATCCGATTAAAACTCCAATAATTTTTTTTTTATTAAAACTTTTTCTAAAAAGAAAATATCCAAATATAATTGTAAATAATGGCGTCATTGCACTTAATACAGCCGCGACTGAACTATTTATAATGGTTTGTGAAAAAGCAAAAAAATAAATCGGAAAAAAATTACCTATAAAACCAGTTAAAACAATCCATTTCCATTTATTAAGTGGAATTAATTTCAATGTTTTAAATCCAAAAATATATAAAATAACAGCACTAAAAATTACTCGGAATGAAGCTAATTGTAGTGGGCTCAATCCAATTAATCCTTTTTTAATAAGTATAAACGCACTGCCATAAATAAATGAAAGTAAAATTAGATATATCCATTTCTCAACACCTTTCATTTTAAAATCAAATTATTTCCATTTTAGAGTATTAAACAAATGAAAAACATCTTTTTCTATATACTTTACTGCAGGATAAATAGAATCATAATTAGGTTTTGAATAAAAATATAAAGACCCCACTAAAAAATTAGTTGTACTATCTGTTAAAAAAAACTGAAACTGAGATGCTGCATTTCCAACTACTGAAAACAATGTCCCATAAACTTTTTCTTCTTTATTTATAAAAATTTTTTCAGGTATTTCAACTGCTTTTGAAATATGTTTATAAGGTAATTTGTAAGCATCATTAAGAAGTGAATCAAGATTATTATTAACCTTATAATAATTTAAATAAATAGTTGCTTTCATCTTTGAATATAAAACCTTAGATCCAGATTCAGAAATTACTTCAACATTTGCGAAATTATTATATTCAAAACTAAAAGGTAAATTTTGATTTGAATATAATCGATAGGTAAAATTAGGGTAAATTAATGATAAATATCCTTTGGGTTTAGGTTGATATAAATCAGTACATGAACATAATATTAATAAAAAACAAATCAAACTAATTAACTTCATTTTATAATAACTTAGTTCTAACTCTTTTAATTCTTTTTCTATCAACATCCTCAATTATAAATTGCATTTTCTTATAAGAAATTTTTTGGCCTTTCTTTGGAAACTTTTTAATTATCTCTAATAATAATCCACCAAGTGACTCAGAATCTCCTTTAATTTTATTAAAGTATTCTGATTCATTAATATTAACTATACGACAAAAATCTTTTAAATTAATTTTTCCATCAAATAAAAATGTTTGCTCATCCAATTTTGAATAATTTAAAAGCTCTTCATCAAATTCATCACTAATATCTCCTACAATTTCTTCAATAATATCCTCTAAAGTAATTACTCCAGATGTTCCTCCATATTCATCAACAACTATAGCTAAATGTATTTTTTTTTGTTGAAATTCTTTCAAAAGATCATCCAATTTCTTATTCTCTGGAACGTATAAAGGTTCCTTTAATAATTTATTCCATTCAAAATCTTTACTTTTCATGTTAGGAAGTAAATCTTTTACATACAATATACCCGTAATTTTATCAATGCTTTCTTCATATACTGGAATTCTTGAAAAACCCATTTCAATTATTTTAGAAATAATTTCTTTAATACTCATAAACTCAGATAAAGCAAAAATATCTATTCTTGGACACATAACTTCCTTAGTATCAGTATTACCAAAATTTACAATACCTTCAAGTATCCTTTGTTCATCATAACTAGTTTCATTTTCTGAAGTTAATTCCAATGCTTGAGATAATTTGTCTACAGAAAACCCATTATTCTTTTGGCCTAATTTTGATTCAAAAAATGATATCGTTTTACTCATAGGAATTGTAATCCAAAAAAAAAGATAATTATCTATAAAAGAAATAGGATTAACAAGCAACTTGGAAAATTGAAAAGAATTTCTATTTGCATAAATTTTTGGCAAAATTTCACCAAAAACTAGTATTACTGAAGTAATAAAACCAACTTCTATAATAAATTTAATTGTATTATTTTCAACTCCTTTAAAAAAAAAGTCACTAATTGATGAAAATAAAAGTACTATTCCAATATTTATAAAATTATTGGCAACTAAAATGGTGGCTAATAATCTTTTTGGTTTTTTTAATAGTTTCTCAATTTTTAATAAAGCTTTTTTATCCTGGTCATTTAATTTTTTAATAACCTTAGGATTAATAGAAAAAAAAGCTACTTCAGAACCTGATATCAAAGCTGAAAATAATATTAAAAATGTTAATATGACAAACTCAGGTATATAAGTATCCATTAGTATAGATATTGAAAATAAAAAACTATATAATTCAAGGTTCAACTATAATTTATTTAAAAGGGAAGATCTTGTTCAGTAATTTCTGAATCGTTGGAATCTTTAATTTCATTTTCAGGACTACTTAATTGTTGAGCGTCATTTTTATTATTAAGAAAAATAAAGACATCAGTATTGATTTCAGTCATGTATCTATCTTTACCAGAATCATCAGTCCATTTTCTAGATTTAATTTTACCCTCAATATAGACTTTGTCTCCCTTTTTTAAATACTTTTCACACAATTCAGCAGCTTTATTCCTTACCACAATATTATGCCACTCTGTCGAAGAAACTTTTTCTCCAGTAGATTTATTTGTATAAATTTCATTTGTTGCAAGAGGAAATCTACCAATGCAACCACCTCCCTCAAAATGATGCATTTTTATTTCATCACCTAGATGTCCAATTAACATAACTTTATTTAAAGTTCCACTCATAAAAAAAAATTTATTAAAGTTATAAAATCAAGTCTGTAACTTAAAAAATTTATTAATAAAATTTTCAAGAGCTATTGGCATTGGATATTTTTTTAATTTATCATAGTTATATTTATTCAATAGCCCTATGTTTAAATTTTCCAACCAAAAAGTAACATATAATTCCTGATGAGTTAATTTATATTTAACAGGCTTAATATTCCACTTTTTAATTTTATTAAGTTTTTTCGGGTCATATCTACATACAAATTGTTTAATTTTTTTAATTAAATTAACATTATTTCTTTCTTCAAACAAAGGAAATTGATACAAATTTTTCCATATATCATTTTCCATTCTTTTTTCAACAATTATTTCATTATTTGAATTTTTCATTATTAAAAAATTAAAAAATCTTAATCTTCTTTTTTTATTCTTATTCTTTATTGGAAAATCATAAATTTTATTATTAAGATAAGCATAACAATTATTATTAAACAAACAATTTTCACAAATAGGGTTTTTTGGTTTACAATTAATTGAACCAAACTCCATCATTGCTTGATTAAAATCTCCAGAATTTTCTTTATACATCAATTTACTAGCTTTATTTTTAAAATATTTCAAAGACTTTCCGTTATTAATAGATTTTCTTATTCCAAAATATCGAGAAAGAAATCTATAAACATTGCCATCTACAACTGCATGAGGAAGATTAAAACATATTGATGCTATTGCACTTGCCGTATAATCTCCAATCCCTTTCAAATCAATTAATTCACTATAATTTGATGGAAAAACTCCATTATACTCTTTTAAAATTAGTTTTGATGTAAAATGAAGATTTCTGGCTCTACTATAGTATCCTAAACCTTGCCAGACTTTTAAAACATCTTCTTCTTTTGCTTTCGCTAATAAAGTCAAATTTGGATATGTGTTAATAAATTTTTTATAGTAAGAAAGCCCTTGTTTAATAGTCGTCTGTTGCAATATTATTTCTGAAATCCATATTGTGTAAGGATCTTTAGTTTTTCTCCATGGTAAATCTCTTTGATTTTCATAATACCAACCAAGAAGTTTTTCAGTCCAATTCAATTAATTGAAAAATTTTACTCTAAAATAATAGTTTCATAATAATTATATTAAAAAAATTAATTTAATATATAATTTATATATTTGCGACCCTGATTTGTTTTAAAATCAGTTAATATTTTTTTTATGACAAAAGCCGATATAGTATCAAATATCTCTGAGCAGCTTGGGATTGATAAAACTGATGTTCAAGCTACAATTGAAAAATTTATGAAAGAAGTTAAAATTTCTTTAGAGAAAGGTGAGAATGTTTATTTAAGAGGTTTTGGAAGTTTTATAATTAAGACCCGAGCTGAAAAAACTGGTAGAAATATTTCTAAAAATATTGCTGTCAAAATCCCTGCACATAATATTCCCTCATTTAAGCCAGCAAAAATTTTTGTCAAAGGAGTTAAATCTAAAGTACTTGTCTTATAAATTATTTTAATTTAAAACTAAACTATGCCCAGTGGTAAGAAAAGGAAAAGGCACAAGGTAGCTACTCACAAACGAAAAAAAAGAAGAAGAGCTAATCGTCATAAAAAGAATTAGTGTTTGTCAATGCACTAATAATATTTTTCAAGTTCATTGATATAGTAACTAATTAATTGACAAATTGGTTACCAAAGGAAAATCCTGAAAAACATAGTTTAATCAGTTGAAATTGGAATTTCAACCTAAAAATTAATCAGAGTGAATAAAGAAATGATAATCCGTTCAAATTCCTCTGCTGTTGATTTCGCTTTACTCAAGGATGGAAAATTAATTGAGTTAAGTAAAGAAATAGAAGATAACAAATTTTCAGTAGGCGATATCTTTATTGCTAAAATAAGAAAATCATTGTCTGGTCTTAATGCATCATTTATTGATGTTGGTCATGATAAAGATGGTTTTTTACATTATCATGATTTAGGACCTAAAATTTTATCTTTAATTAAATATATTAAACAGGTAAGTACAGGTAAATACAACGATTATCAATTAAAAAATTTCCGATACGAACAAGACATAGAAAAAGATGGTAAAATCGACGAAATTTTAAAACCGAAACAATCAATTTTAGTCCAGATAGTAAAAGAACCTATCTCAACAAAAGGACCAAGATTAAGTTCAGAAATCTCTTTAGCAGGAAGATTTATGGTTCTTATACCTTTTTCGAATCGTGTTTCAATATCTCAAAAGATAGATGACTTTAATGAAAAAACGAGACTTAAAAAACTAGTTTTAAGTATAAGACCCAAAGGTTTTGGAATTATTATTAGAACTGTAGCCAAAAATCAAAAAGTGGCTTCTTTAGATTCAGATTTACAATACCTATTACAAAGATGGAAAAATCTATCAACAAAATTAAAAGAGATAGATAATTTTCCATCAAAAATTTTAAGTGAAATAAATCGATCGTCATCAATTTTAAGAGACATTTTTGATGAAACCTTTTCTGGTATTCATGTAAATGATATGAATCTTAAAGTTGAAATAGAAGAGTATCTAAAAAAAATAGATCCAAAAAAAGCTTCTATTGTTAAATACTACAATGATCACTTACCAATTTTTGAAAAATTTGGCATCGAAAGACAAATAAAATCTTCGTTTGGCAAAACTGTTTCAATGCATAAAGGAGCATACCTAGTTGTTGAACACACTGAAGCCCTTCATGTTATTGATGTAAATAGTGGTAAAAGATCTTCAAAGTCAAATAACCAAGAACAAACTGCTATGGAAGTAAACTTAATTGCGGCAACTGAAATTGCTAGACAACTAAGACTTCGGGATATGGGTGGTATTATAGTGGTTGATTTTATCGATTTAAACTCAAATGAAAATAGAAAAAAACTTTTTGAACACTTGAAACAAGAAATGAGTTTAGATCGAGCTAAACATAAAATTTTACCGCTTAGTCGTTTTGGTCTAATTCAAATTACTCGTCAAAGAGTTCGTCCGG
>CAUZKB010000012.1:0-33854 GCA_963580575.1 Bacteroidia bacterium
ATATTTTCACCTAATAACAAATTATTAAACTGATAAGGGTCAGCAATAAGATCATAGAGTTCTTCCTGTGGACGTGGAGCCATAAAAATCTCAGCTTGCTTCTTAGTGATCGACCCATCGAAAAGGGCTTGTTTTAACTCAGCATAGGTGGTGCTGTTAACGGCATCTAAAGGGCCTCGCTGCGCAAATTGAGGTCTTTCGTTTTTGATATACATATAATGTTTGTTACTTACCATTCGCTCATAAGCCTCGTAATCGTGCCAATTGTGTTCCGCAAAAACATAATTTCTATGTTTTTGATTGGAATTCAATAGCAGTTTTTTAAAACTTACACCTTGAAAATGGTCTTTCGGTTCAATTCCTGCAAGATCGATTAATGTAGGAGCAATATCAATAGTACTGATCAAACTTTGACTCACTGAATTTTGAGTGGCAGTAGCTTGAGGGTAATGAACTACAAAAGGTGTTTTTACGCCTTGATCATTAACACGTGTTTTGCTGTGAGGAAAAGGTCTTCCATTGTCTGCCATGACAATGATAATTGTGTTTTTATATGCTCCTTTTTCTTTTAGTTTTTGAACTACCTTGCCTATGTAGTAATCAAAACGGGTAATCTCATCATAGTAATTGACCAAATCCAAACGAGTTTCAGAACCATCTACTAAATACTCAGGTACTTTGATTTCATCTGGATTATGGATACCCGAAAATTCATTTTTTCCCCATCCTCTATGGGCATCAATTGATGCAAACCACATAAAAAATGGCTTGCCCTTAGGTATATTTTCTATTGCGTGTTCCCAATACTCCTCTCCGCCAAAACCATTGATTTCTGGATCATTGTGTACTTCATCGAACCCTCTTATAGCATAATCCCCCATATGAAATTTCCCAGCTTGAAGGGTGAAGTAACCTTTAGATTTTAAAATTTCTGGCAGGGAAATCATCTCCATGGGTGGCATGGAATGCAATTCAGCGGCACCTGTGTTGTGTGGATAACGTCCAGTTATAATTGAGTTTCGACTAGGACTACATGAACTTGTAGTGAGATAAGCGTTTTTAAAAATTATTCCTTTTTCAGCCAATGAATCAATATTTGGTGATTGAACTTGATCATTTCCATAACACCCTAAATCATCCCAACTCACATCGTCTGCAATAAAAATAATCATATTGGGAGGAAATGATTTAGGGTTTGATTGTATAGGTTTAAGTTCCTCACAAGACTTTAACAAAAGGAGAAACACGACTAATAGAGATGCTTTAGAAAAGGGTAAAAAGATATTTTTAATCATAATAAAAAGTCTAAATATTAATTCAAAAGAAGGTAAGTAAATTCAGTAATATACACTACTTTTTTGCTTATTTTTCTATAACTACCATTATATTTATCAAACTCAAACTTCCTCTTCAATATAAAATCTAAATTATTTTTATATAGTAAAATATTACCTCTCACCATTTTAACCTCACTTATAACAGTTAGGTTTTTTTATTTAATATAGTTAGAAAAAATATCTACTACTAATATTTTTAAAGTCTATAGTAGAAACATTATTAGATATCTTATTATAGTTCAATTTTGGCATCATATAATTCAACTAAATTTTCTTTTTTAATCCTAAAACCACTTCCATGATCATGAGGTTTACCATAATTTTTACCAGATTTATGAACTCCCATTCGAAGATTAAACATTATTTTCCCCTCCTTTAGTAACAACAGAAATTTATCGAAATTGAGATTCAAATAAACAAATCCTTTGTTGTAATAAAAATGTTGTTGATCATCAATAATTTTTGAATCAGCAAAAACAACAAACAACTTATTTAATTTATTTATACCAAACTTTAAATCATTAAAGTCCCAATATACTTCATTATAAATTCGTTTTAAAACTTCATTCACCTCAAGATATAATCTATTTTCTCTCTCATCTACATCTAATCTCATATCAAATTTATACGAAATATAATTAATTGAATTTTTCATAAAATATCCACTTTTATCAACTGATAATCTGACATTAAGGATTATTTCAATTGGATTTTTATAAAGTAAAAAATCGACTTGCACTATTTCAACTTCAACATTTAGTTGGAGTTTTTTGTTTCTATCATTCCGATGAAATTTATAAAAAACCCTGCTGTAAGGATCATATATCCTAAAACATTAACCCATCCACCACCGATATATATTATTAAGGTACCTATCAAAACCACTAAAGTACCAGTCCTTGAGATTTTGTAATAACTAAAACTTGAAATGAGCAAACCTAAATTAAATATATATCCGTTAACGGTCATAAAAGGTAGCCATATTGCTGGAGTATTAATTAGATGAGTTACAAGTTCATATTCTTGTTCAGGCAACTTTATACTCCAAAAAATAAAATCAAGAACACACATGCCGATAATAAGATTAATTCCAAGTATTAATATAGGGGTATCAACAAGACTGAATTTAGTTTTTGGAAAATTTCCAATTTGTGGAATAAGCAACAATACACCAATTAACATAAACCAATGGGCAAAATCAATCGGTTCTTGCACATCTAGATTTCCTTTAAAGAAAACGAAAATTAAAAACTGACCGACCGTATAAAGAAGCAAGCCAAGAAGAAAATAAAATTCATGAAGTTTTAATTTAGTTAGATTGCTTATCTATTGTTATTAGAAATTAAATTTGTTTTCAATATTTATAGGCAAAGTTGATTAAACTTTAAACTTCTATTTTAAAAAAATTTTATTACAGTAAAACAGTTTTTGGTTGTAACTTTGTCGAGATTTAAAAACAAAATTATGAGACCATTTATTTTAGCAATCCTTGGCGTTTTTATAATTATTGGGTCTTTTTATGCTGCCAAAGCAATTATTGCTAGTAAAAAAACTCCAGTCCTTAAAAGTGAAAAAGTTATAAAAATGGTTTTTGTGGATACAGTTCAAAATAAGAATACACCCATTTCAATTCGAGCAAATGGCAATCTAATTGCTAAAAACAGAATTGAACTTTTTAGTCAGGTTCAAGGTATTTTTTTAAATACTGGTAAAGAATTTAAGGAAGGACAAAGATTTAAAAAAGGAGAGGTTTTGATTAAATTGGACAGAGCTGAATTCTATGCTTCTGTACAATCAGCTAAAAGCAATCTGTATAATATAATAACATCAATTTTGCCTGATTTGAGATTAGACTTTCCTAAAAGTTACCCTAAATGGAATAATTATCTTAAAGGCTTTGATTTAAAAAGAGCTACTCCAAAATTGCCACAAACACTTTCAGAAAAAGAGAAATATTTTATTACTGGCAGGGGGGTGTATACTAACTATTTTAACATAAAAACCCTTGAGGAAAGACTTTCAAAATATATAATAAAAGCTCCTTACTCAGGTACACTTACACAAGCAACTGTAACAGAAGGCACGCTGGTAAGAAATGGTCAAAAATTAGGCGAATTTATAGATACTTCTGTTTTTGAGCTTGAAGTTTCTATTCCAGCTAAATACAGTAAATTTTTGAAAGTTGGAAAAAAAATAAATGTAGATAATATTGAAGACGGGGTCAAATATTCTGCTGAAGTTATTAGGATTAATGCCAGTGTTGACAAATCATCACAAACAGTAAGTACTTTTGTTAAAATGTCTGGGAAAGGATTAAGAGAAGGAATGTATCTGGAAGTTCTGATTCCACTTAGGGAAGAAGCCAATTCGTTTTCATTATCACGTACACTGCTACAATATGGTGACCAAGTTTTCTATGTTGAAAATGATACTATTTTAAATCTTGCTAAAGTTAAAACGATATTTTTCTCAGATGAAAATGTAGTTGTCAAGGGAATTCCTGATGGAACAAAAATTGTATCAAAACCCGTTCCGGGTGCCTATAATGGAATGCTTGTAAAAATATATCAAGAATAGTTTCTACTATATTTTGATTGATCATTATGAAAAAAATTATTGCTTATTTCATCAAATACCATGTGGCTGTAAACATTATAGTTTTGTCCTTTTTTGTGTTTGGATTGGTTGGTATATTTTCTTTAAAATCATCATTTTTCCCTCTTATAGATTCAAAATTTGTTACAATTGGGGTTACATATCTTGGTGCTTCTCCAGAAGAAGTAGAAGAAGGTGTTGTCCTTAAAATTGAAGACAATTTAAAAGGATTATCTGGAATTGAAAGAGTTACGTCTTCTGCCAGGGAAAATGGGGGTACTATTTTGATAGAAATTGAGCAAAATGAAGATATTAATGTTATACTGTTGGAAGTTAAAAATGCTGTTGATCGCGTACCATCATTCCCCATAGGTATGGAACCTTTAGTGGTTGCTAAACAGGAACAAAGACAGCCAACCATTGTTTTCTCTTTAAGTGGGTCCAAAGTTCCTCTTTCTACACTTAAAGAAATAGGAAGAAAGATAGAAAATGATTTAAGAGGAATCGAGGGGATTTCACAAATCCGAATTTCTGGATATCCAGATGAAGAGATAGAAATCGCTCTGAATGAGAATGATCTATTAGCATATAATTTAACCTTCGATGAAGTTGTAAGAGCTGTTGGAAGTACCAACATACTGGTTACTGGGGGAAATATTAAAACTGAGTCGGAAGAATATCTAATTAGAGCTAGTAATAGATCTTATTATGGGCGTGAGCTGTCAAATCTTATTGTCAGAGCTGATCTTAGTGGAAAGATTATAAGACTTAAAGACATAGCTGTCGTTAGGGATCGTTTTTCAGAAACACCATCAGCATCCTATATAGATGATGATCGAAGTATCATCTTTGAAATACTAAGTACAAATAATGAAGATTTACTCTTATCAGCAGAAACCGTACGTGAATACATAGAAGATTTTAATTCCAAATACACTAATGTAAAGCTTGATACACTTGTAGATTGGTCGGTAGTTTTAAGACAACGTACAAATCTTTTGCTAGAAAACGGTGCAATTGGTATAATTCTAGTTTTACTTTTCCTTTCACTTTTTTTGAATATTAGATTAGCTTTTTGGGTGGCATTTGGATTGCCAATTTCATTTTTAGGGATGTTTATTTTTGCACCTCAATTGGGCGTTACCATCAACATAATGTCACTGTTTGGGATGATAGTTGTAATTGGAATTTTGGTTGATGATGGAATAGTTATAGCAGAAAACATTTATCAAAACTTTGAAAAAGGCAAATCAGCCACTAAAGCTGCAATAGATGGAACCCTAGAAGTTATGGCGCCTATATTATCTGCAGTCATAACAACTATTATAGCTTTCGCAACATTGATTTTACTTGATGGCCAGGTAGGTGAATTTTTTGGGGAAGTGGCAACAATTGTAATCCTAACGCTTACTGTATCGCTGATAGAAGCATTGATTATCCTGCCGGCACATTTGGCACATTCTAATGCCCTTAAACCAAAAGCACCTATAGCTGCTAGTCCATTGAGTAAATTTTTTGCAAGTATGAGAAAGATAAATAAACTAGGAAACGAATTGATGATATGGTTAAGAGAAAAAATATACGGTCCTACTCTTTCTTTTGCTTTAAAAAACAGGCTTTTAAGTTTCTCTGGTTTTGTAGCTGCACTATTATTAACGATTGGATCAATAGGAGGTGGGATTATTGGAGTTACCTTTTTTCCAACTGTTGCCAGTGACAGAGTTACTGTTTCACTTAGTATGCCCAAGGGCACAAGTGTAAAAATAACAGATTCTATAATTTCAATGATTGAGGAAAAAGCCCGGATATTAAATGAAGAATTGAGTAAACAATATTTGCCTGTCGGAGATAAAAAAGTATTTAAAAATATTACTAAGAATGTTGGCTCAGCTGCTGATGGGGCGATGCTAGACCCTAGTATAGGAGCAACTGGAGGTTCAGCTAATGCTTCACTTTCAATAAATATGCTGTCCGGAGAAGAAAGGCCTGATGTAGTTAGAGCTTCCATGGTTGGGAATAGACTAAGGGAAATGGTAGGGCCGATTATAGGTAGTGAAAGAATTGTTTACGGTACTGGTGTTAATTTTGGTGGAAGCCCAGTTTCTGTATCACTTCTAAGCAATAACATTGAAGAACTAAAAATGGCTACTGAAGAGTTGAAATTGATCTTGAGAAGTAATTCTCTAATAACTGATATAGCTGATACTAACCCTGAAGGAATTAAGGAAATACGTCTAAAATTAAAAGAAAATGCATATATGTTGGGACTAACCCTCCAATCTGTTATGAGGCAAGTGCGTTCAGGATTTTTTGGTGCTGAAGTACAAAGATTCCAGAGAGGACAAGATGAAATAAGAGTATGGGTTAGGTATGATCGTAAAAATAGATCTTATTTAAATAATCTTGATGAAATGAGGATAGTTACTCCATCAAAAAACCGTGTCCCGCTTACAGAGATTGCTGAATATACAATTGAGCGTGGAGATGTAACTATAGACCATTTAAATGGGAAAAGAGAGATTCAGATTACAGCAGATCTAAAAGATCCTAATCAGAGTGCATCTGATATAGTAGCCAATATTAGAAATGTTGTATTGCCTCAACTTCAAGCTAAATACCCAACTATTTCTGCTTCCTTTGAAGGACAAAATAGAGAAGCTAATAAAATTATAAAATCAGCTACTAAAATTTTCCCAATGGCTTTGTTTTTGATATTTGCAACTATTGGTTTTACATTTAGAAGTTATAGCCAACCATTTATATTGCTGCTCCTGATCCCATTTAGTTTAACAACTGTTGCTTGGGGTCACTTGATTCATGGTTTCCCCATTAACATAATATCTCTACTTGGTATTATAGCATTAATAGGTATTATGGTAAATGATGGTTTGGTTTTAATCACTAGATTTAACAAAAATCTGAGGGAAGGTTTGAGTTTTGATGAATCTCTATACCAGGCTGGAAAATCTAGATTTAGGGCTATATTTCTTACCTCCTTAACAACTGTTGCCGGTTTGGCTCCGCTTCTTTTGGAAAAAAGTTTCCAAGCACAACTTTTAAAACCAATGGCTATTTCTATAGCATATGGAATAGGTTATGCGACTTTTTTAACTCTTATAATGTTGCCGATTTTTATTTCATTTACTAATTCGGCAAAAACTACCTTCGTGTGGTTAAGTACTGGGAAAAGTGTTCAAAAAAAGGATGTGGAAGCTCCCATAAAAGAATTAAAAGAACTAGAAGGATATGATGAATAAATTATTCTATACAATAATTTTGACTTTTGCTTTTACAACATTATTAGTAGCACAAGAAATGTTAACAAAAGAAAAGGCTATAGAGTTGACACTTGAGAATAACCTAAATATAAAAGTTGCTAAAAATAATAAAACACAAGCTAAAAATAGTGCTGATATCTTAAACAGTGGTTATCTGCCATTGGTTTCGTTAAACTCAAACAACAATATTGATCTTCTTGACTCTGAAGGTGAATTAGCAGGTGGTATGAAAGGTTCTGCAAATGGAGTCAAAACTGAAAGATATAATGCGTTTGTAAATTTAAATTACACACTTTTTGATGGGCTTGGTAGATACTATAATTATAAAAAATTTAAGGAGATCTATAATCAATCTGAATTAGCTGTAAGGCAAACTATTGAAAATACAATACTACAACTTTTTTCAGTTTACTATGAGGTGGCAAGATTGACAGAAAAAGCTCACACACTAGCTCAGGTATTAAATATTTCTAGAGAAAGATTAAAGAGAGCTAACTATCAATTTGAATTTGGGCAAAACACGGGTTTAAATGTTTTAAATGCTGAAGTTGATGTAAATACTGATAGTATAAACCTCCTTAATGCTCAACAATTACTGCGGAATACAAAGCGTGATTTAAACCTAATCATGAACCAAGATCTAGAATTAATTTTTAAAGTAGATACAATTGTCAAATTTATTCCTGGTTTAGATATGGAAGTTATGTATAAAGATGCCACATCTAATAATGTGCAAATTCTGTTACTTGAAAAAGAGGTTTCAATAGCATCGTATTCCTTAAAAATTTCAAAATCTGGATTTTTACCCACTATAGGACTACTAGGTTCTTATGGATGGAATGAAAGCAAAAATGATAATCCACTAGCTTTTAGCATACAAAACTCATCAATTGGAATTTCAGGGGGTTTATCTCTGTCTTGGAATGTCTTTGATGGAGGGAAAAGTATTACTAATACTAAAAACGCAATAATTTCCTACCAAAACCAGCAATTACTCAAAAGGCAAGTAGAGTTAGAAATTGAACGAGATATAAAAAATGCATGGGACATATATCAAAATGCCTTATATGTGCTCGCTGTCCAGGAGAAGAGTATGCAAACAAATCAAAACAACTTTCAACGAACTAGAGAGCGATATAGAATAGGTCAAATCACTTCAATAGAATTTAGACAAGCACAGCTTAACCTACTAAATGCGAAATTAGCTAAAAGTCAGGCTAAATATAATGCAAAGCTCTCTGAACTAAAGATGCTACAGGTAAGCGGACAACTTATGAACGTGGAGTTTTAAATTCAAATTACTTATTTGAGGTTTTTAATTTGCAAAAATTAAAAATCAATAGAAGTTTAGAGCTATACGTAGTAGAAGTAAATTAAGGTTTATATCTCATAATCCAACCGGAGAGTTTATAAGATCAATTATTTTATACTTTAAATCAATTAAGAAAGAGAAATAAAAATATTTTTAAAAAGTAGTTTAAATTAAACTATTTTGTTAGAATTTTGTCATAATAATTTCATGAAACTTAAATCAATGGTAAATTTTTTTCTTTTATCTAATTTAATTTATTCCCAAAAATTATCTGATTCAACTTATGTTAAATTCACAAATCAAAAAATGGTTATCGATGGTATTGATAATGAATCTTCATGAAAAAAAGCGGATTTAAAAACAGATTTTTGGCAGTGGTTTCCAACTGATACTCTTAAAGCAGGGAAATAAACTGAAATTAAATTTTTATTTGACAATGAAAATATTTATGCTTTTGTAAAATGTTATGAAGACAAAGATAAAGCTGTTATTTCAAGTTTAAGAAGAGATATGGGGCGATATTCTGATTTTTTTCTATTTACTTTTGACTCATTTTTAACCTCAGAATTTCTTATTGTACCAGCTGTAACCCGATCTGTTGCTTTTACAGTAATCCCCATTATCAGCTACATAAAAAGGTTATAAATCTTTCTTTTCACAAGAAAATAAAAGTATTCTAAATAGAATAAACAGTAACTTCTTCATAAGATTTAATATACTAATTATATGCTTGTTAGTAATTTGCTGAATTAAAAAAGAAAGATATACCTATGGTTTAGTTTGATTATATTAGAAAATAAAATCAAAAAATGGATTTGAAGTATTTTAATTTTATTAACTGTTAATTTATTTAAATGTCATGACTAACGAGTTAAAAGAAATTATTGATTATGTTACAAATGATTCAAATCAAAATAAATTTGTTTTAGCAACTGTAGTACATTTAGAAGGCTCATCATATAGAAGACCAGGTGTTAGGATGCTAATAAATAATAATGGAAAATCATTTGGTAATGTTAGCGGTGGATGCGTAGAGAAAGAAGTTATAAGACAATCTCAAAGTGTGTTTAAATCTAAAATTCCAAAAATTATAAAATATGATGGTCGTTTTCGATTAGGATGTGAAGGTATTCTAACAATATTAATTGAACCATTTATATTAAGTAAAAATTTTATAGCTGAATTTAAAACTTCAATAGAAAAAAGATTATCAATTTATTCTTCTTCGATATATAAATTAGAATATGTAGAAGACTTAAATCTTGGTACACAAATACAAATTGGTGAGCTAAACTTTTCATTTCGTAAAAATTTTTCACCCAAATTCCACAAAGAAATTTTATATTTCAAACAATCATTTCCACCCATATTTAGATTATTTATTTTTGGTGCAGAACATGATGCTGTTCAATTATGTAGATCTGCTTCTTTATTAGGATGGGAAGTTACTATTGTTGCTCCTCCAGATGAAGATAAAACTATACATTTTTTCAAAGGAGCAAAAAATTTCATAACTCCAATCATTGAATCATTTAAAACTAATTTTATTGATAAACAATCAGCTATAGTTCTTATGACACATAGTTTTAATAATGACATTCAATATCTAATTACTTTAAAAGAAACTTTTCCAGCATATTTTGGTTTATTAGGTCCTAGCAAAAGAAGAGAAATGGTTATTGAAAAATTTTTAGAGAAATACCCAGATTGTTCAATTGAGTTTTTAGATCAATTACGTGGTCCAGCTGGACTTGATATTGGTGCTGAAAGTCCTTCTGAAATATCAATTTCTATATTATCAGAAATCTTAAGTGTCATTAGACAGAAAAATACATTAGCACTTTCTACTAAAAATGGGAATATTCATGATTAAAATTCCTCAACTTCTTATTGCAGCTGGTGAATCGAAAAGAATGGGTAAACCCAAACAACTTCTCAAGTGGAAAAATTATACATTAATTGAGCATCAAATAAAGAATTTATTAGATACAGATCAAAATGTGTGGGTTATATTAGGTGCTCACTCAGAACTTATAATTCCAATAATAAAGAACTATCCTATAAATATAAGTCTATATGAAAATTGGAAGATAGGAATGGGAGCTACCATATCACATGGAATAAAAAAAATTATAAAAAAATCTCCTGAAATAAATGGAATATTAATTTCTTTAGTAGATATGCCACTTATCTCATCAGTACATTTAAATAAATTAATTCAAACCTTTTCAAAATCTAAAAATAAAATTGTTGTTTCTAAATCAAAAGACGGATATTTAAGTGTTCCTGTATTATTTCCTTCAATTTATTTTGATGATTTAAAGCAACTTAAGGGAGATCAAGGCGCAAAAAAAATCATTAAAAAAAATTCAAGCAATTTAAAAATTGTTGATTGTTATGATTTATTAATTGATATTGATACTAAAAAAGAATACTTTTTTTTACTAAATAAGATCACCCACCAATAGTTATCATACTCCTATTTTCATTATGGTTTTTTGTATTTTCAAAATCTTCAGAGGTTTTCATTCCAGATCTAACTGATTTTTTATTTAATATTGCTCTACTTATTATAGACTCTATAGGATTACCTTCACGAAGTGTAGTAAGTAAATCTTTTTCTTTTGAAGAAAATAAACAGTTTTTAATTTTCCCATCTGCAGTTAAACGAATCCTATTACATTGATCACAAAAAGGATTAGTAACAGTACTTATAATTCCAAAGCTTCCCTGAAAATCTTTTATTTTAAAATTTCGAGAAGTATCATGGATTTTATTTCCTAAAAAAATTAATTTTTCTTCACCAAAATGATTCTTCACAATATTTAAAATAGATTCATAAGATACTATTTTATCTCTTTTCCATTTATTACCAACAAATGGCATAAATTCTATAAATCTAAATACAATGTTCCTGTTTTTAGTGAAATTGATAAAATTTATAATTTCATCATCATTCACACCTTTCATAAGAACGGCATTTATTTTTATGTTAAATCCTTGTTTTAGTAATTCTTGAATATTTTGAATTACATGTTTAAAATTATTTCTAAGTGTTATAGCTTTAAAACGTTTTTCGTTAAGGGTATCTAGGCTCACATTAAGAGTTTTGATATTACATTCTTGTAAAAGATCTAGATATTTATTAACAATTACAGCATTTGTTGTAATTGATAAGTCCACAGGTAATTTCGATAATTTCCTTACTATTTCTGGAAAATCTTTCCTAATTAAAGGCTCTCCACCTGTTAATCTTATTTTATTTACTCCATGTTTTACAAATAATTTGGCTAAATAAATTATCTCATTTGATTGCATTAAATGTTTTTTAGGAGTTAATTCTACTCCTTCTTTTGGCATACAATATAAACATCGCAAATTACAGCGTTCTGTAAGAGATATCCTTAAGTAGGTATGTCTTCTACCAAAACTATCTGTTAATATGTCAGATTTATTAATCATTTAATGACCCTTCTCTTTTAAAATATCAAATAAATGCAAAATCGATGGAAATACTGCTTGAACAGATTCTATTGCTCCTTTTGTAGACCCTGGTAAAGCTAATATCAAAGAGTTTCTTATTAATCCAACTACAGTCCTTGACAACATAGAGTATGGAGTTCTATTTTGTCCAAAACTTCTGATTGCTTCTTCAACACCAGGAATTCTTCTTTCTAGAATAGGAAGTATAGCTTCTGGAGTAAGGTCCTTAGGCGAAACTCCCGTTCCACCTGTTAATATTATTAATGAAAAATCATTCTTACTTAAAGAGATTATTTTTTTTTGAATTTCAGTAATATCATCTCGAACTATACTATAATCTAAAGTATTTATTTTCCACTTTTTCAAAGATTTTATAATTGCTTTTCCAGCTTTATCTTTATTTTCGCCATCAGATATTGAATCCGAACAAACTATTACAGCAGTATTAATTAATCCTTCAGATAAAGAAACATCAGATTTACCTCCACTTTTTGATTCCAATTTTATTTGTAAAATCTCAATTTTTTTATCAATTGGTTTTAACATATCATACATGTTTAAAGCTACTACACTAGCACCATGCATTGCCTCTACTTCAACGCCTGTTTTATATATAGTTTTAACTGTACACATAATTTTAATTTCTAAACCTTTAATTTCAAATTTAAAACCAGCATATTCAATTGGTATTGGATGACAGTCTGGTAAAATTTCTGATGTTTTTTTTATTGCTAATAAACCTGTAGCCCTACTCATTTCAAAAACATCTCCCTTTGGAATTAATCCATTTTCAATTGCTTTAATAGTTTTAGAGTTTCCAACTTTAACAACTGCTTTAGCTGTTGCTTCTCGGAGTGTATTATACTTATGAGTAATATCAATCATAATTATTATTAACTTTCCATTGATGAGATTCATCATTAAAAATCTCCTTCCCAAAGATAGAAGCTTTTTTCTTTATTTCGTTTAAAACAAGCTTTAGGATTCCATAAATATCACTCCTATGTGGTCCTGATACAAATATAAAAACACAAACATCTCCAGCTTTGATTTTACCTAAACTGTGATAGATATGCATACAATAAATTGGAAAATTATCAAAAATAGATTCTTTTATATCATGACAAATTTTATTTGCCATTTTTTCTTGTGCTGTAAAATCAATTGCTACAACTTCTTTTCCCTTTATATTATCTGAACGTACTTGACCTAAAAATAATTCATGAGCTCCAATAGTTTTTTTAGTCTTATGGCTTTCTATGGATTTTGCAATAAAATCACTAGTTATAGGTCCTTTAATAAAAATATTTTTTATAACTTTTTTTTTATTCATTTATCCATTTATTTAAAATTAATGCTCCCTCTTTTAAACTAAAAGACTGTACATTAAAATTTTTATTTGTGAAGTTCGCGGCTTTAATACTTCTTTTACCAGAAGAACAGAAAAAAATAATTTTTTTATCACTGATTATATTTGAAATTTCATTTTTTAATTTTCCTAAAGGTATATGGTGAATTTTTTTATGTGTTATTACAGGCTCTTCATCTTCGTTCCTCACATCAACAAAAATACATTTATCATCTATTGTTAATGAATTAAGAGAAATTCTATAATCTGAATTCATTAAAGAAATACTATCTGAATAAGGAACCCCCTTTTCTATCAATTTATTCACTTCCATCTCATTTTTAGAAAACCTAAATGTTGTGTGAATATTCTTTAAAAAATTTATACTTAATACCGTTCCTGTTAATACGTCTCCAATATCTAAAATTATTTTTAGCACCTCATTAGCTTGATAAATACCTAAAATACCAGGTACAACTCCCAGAACACCAGTTTGACTACAGTTTGGCAATTCATCTTCCTTTGGTATTATTGGAAACAAACAACGATAGGTAGGTCCTTGGTTATAGTTAAAGACTGAAATTTGACCTTCAAATTTATAAAGTGCCGCATAGACAAGTGGTTTATCTAATAAGACACAAAAATCATTTAACAAATATCGAATTTTAACATCATCTGTTCCATCAACAATGATGTCGTATTGTTGTATTATTTTGCTTCCATTTTGAATTGTTAAAGCTTCAGAATATGCTTTTGTCTTAATTGATGAATTAATTCTTTTAATATATTCTTGTGCACAAAGTGCTTTATTTTTATTTAAATCATCTTCTGAAAATATAATTTGACGTTGTAAATTAGATAATTTGACATTAGCAAAATCTATAATTCCAATAACCCCCACACCTGCTCTGGATAAATATTCAATAACCGGAGACCCTAATCCTCCAATTCCAACAGCTAATACACTAGTGTTATTAATTTTGGATTGACCTTTAGCTCCTATCTCATTAAGTGCAATATGTCTTTTATAGCGTGTCATTTTTATCCACCAGAAAACTGAGGAAGTAAATCAATAACAGCTTTACGAATAAGTGCACCTTCCCTTTTAATTTGATTATTCTGGGCTACTTGAAAAGTCTTCCCTTTTAAAATAGGATGTATCTGAATTAAATCCTTTATAAATTTTTGAATCGTATCAGCTTCAGAAAAAATAAATTCTTCATTACTATCAACTAACTCGGCGATTTGTCCATAGTATCTTACAGTATAGTCCATTTAAACAGTATAGTCCATTTAAAGTAAAAGTAATTTAATCGATGCAATAATTAAAATTACAACCAATAAATATTCTAGTACAATGCTTTTCCATTTTTTACTTCCATAATAACTTCCAATTAATCCACCAAAAAATGCGATTAATACCATCATCATAGAATCTGAAGATAAATTAATTCCTAAGTTAAATTGTCCAAACAATGCTGAAGCAGAATTAACCCAAATAAATAAAGCTGAAACTGCAGCTGCTTCTTTCATCGTTCCCCATCTAAATAATAAAATTAATGGAGTTAGTATAATTCCACCACCAATACCAATTAATCCAGAAAAAAAACCAATTGTAATTCCAAATAATATTGCAATAATTAAATGTGGATTAGATGTTCTTTTTACTTGATCCTTTTTCCATAGCATTCTAACAATCGCAAATATTAGAAGAACACCTAAAATCTGTCTATATAAGTCAGGATGAATATCCATTTTACCTCCAAAAAATGCAGATGGGATAGATCCAATAGCAAAATAGATAAATAATTTTTTAATAAAATGACCAGCTTTATAGTATTGATAAAATGCTATTCCAGCAACAAAGAGATTTAATAATAAAGCTGTAGATTTCATTATCTCACTTGGAAATGAAAAAAGAACCATAAGAGCTAAATAACCACTAGCTCCACCGTGTCCTACACTAGAATATAAAAGAGAGACTATGGGTAGAGTAATTAAAAATAGAATTAAAGATGTAGATTCAATCATTAAAATTACTTTAATAATAATACGTCAACTAAATCACCCTTTTCTAAATTAACATCACCTTCATTTATGAATACTAGAGAATTAGATTGAGCAAAACTTATCATTTTTGATGATTGTTGATGTTCTAATATTACAACTGTATAATCTCTATAAATAGCCTTTAAAAATACTGCTCTATCTCCCTTTTTAGAAAATGAATTTTTTAATGGCACTTTTATTCTATGTAAACTGTTATTAACACCTCCCATTAATTTACTAAGAAATGGAGAAACGTATACATAAAAACAATTCAAGGTAGATGCTGGATTTCCGGGCAAAGCAAAAACAAATTTGTTTTCTATTTCTCCAAAAAATAAAGGTTTCCCAGGTCTTTGTTTAACCCTATAAAAGATTTTTTTTACCCCTATTTTATGTAGTGCTAATTTTACAAAATCGTAATCTCCTACTGAAATACCACCTGAAATTAATACTAAATTAGTAGTATCAAAAGCTTTTTTTACATTTTGAATTGTATCTTTTAAAGTGTCTTTTACAAAAAAGACTCTTATATCTTCAATACCTTTTTTATGAAGTGCAGATTGTAATACAACACTATTGCTTTCGTAAATTTTACCTGTCTCAATTTTTTTTCCAATAGAAACCAACTCATTCCCAGTAATAAGGATAGAAACTTTAAGTAAAGAATAAACTTTTATTTTTTGAATTCCTAAACTATAAATAAATCCTAATGACGCTTCATTTAAGAAAAAACCTTTATCTATGGTAAAATCTCCTTTATTTACTTCTTCACCAACTTTTCGTATAAAAGATCCTTCTTTTGGAATACTATCAATAGTAATGGTCTTTTCATTTACTTTAACATTCTCTTGGATAACAATAGTTTGAGCACTATCTGGAACATGAGCTCCGGTTAAAATCCTTACTGCCTCTCCAGGTTTTAAGTTAATAAGACACTGATCTCCTGCCTTCGATTCTCCAACTACTTTATATTCAAAAGAATCAGAAATGTTTAGAGCATACCCATCCATAGATGATTGTCTAAAACTTGGAAGGGAAATTGGTGAAATAATGTCATCAGCCAATACTCTACCTAATCCCTTAGACACATCAATAATTTCAATAGCTGGTAGGTTTACAACTTGAGCATCTATTATATTTAAAGCTTCTTCTACACTTATCATTTAGTATAATAGAGAAAATTCATTGTTTATTAATCAAATTTAATTAACTCACACTAAATGGTTGATCATAATGCCTTTTCCCTGTTGCTTTATACAATGCGTTTGCTAAAGCTCCCATCACTGGAGGAAATGGGGGTTCTCCAAGACCTGTAGGATTTATATTATTTTTTACAAAATAAATTTCAATATTTTTTGGAGACTCACTGTGTCTTATTAACCTATAACTATTAAAATTATCTTGCTCTGGAGTTCCATCTTTAAATGTTATTTGAGAGTACATCGAGTGTCCAATTCCATCAACAGTTCCACCTTCTATTAGATTTATTGCTGCATCAGGGTTAACTAAAATACCACAATCTACTGCACAGTAAACTTTATCTATTACTTTCTTGCCATTTATAGTAACTATATCAACCACATTTGCAACATAAGATCTATGACAAAAATAAGCAGCAAGACCTCTTGAAACTCCTGGCTTTTTTGTATCCCAATCTGATTTTTCTCTAATAAGTTTTAACACTCCTTCATAACGACTAGCTTCGTAATCATTTTGTTCACCTACAGGGGTATTTGTTGCTTTTTTAAATAATTCTAGTCTAAAATCCATAGGATCCTTACCTATAAATTCAGATAATTCATCTAAAAAAGATTGTTCAGCACTTGCTATAAAATTAGATCTAGGAGCTCTAAAAGCACCCGTAGTAATATTCGTATTTATAGTCCATGTTTCTGCAAGATAGTTTTCAATAGCACCGGCTGGAAAACGATTTGCATACAAGCAACTTTCTGGAACACCTCCTGCTCGAACATGAAAAGCGGTTACATTATTATTTTTATCTACTGCAGCTTTATAACGCACATGATAAGAAGGTCTGTACGTTCCCGAAGTCATGTCATCTTCCCTAGTATATATTAATTTAATTGGAGATTTTACTGTTTTAGAGATTACAGCAGCTTCTAACATAAAGTGTCCGTATAAGCGACGACCAAACCCACCACCCATACGAGTCATCATAATATCTACTTTTTCTTTTGGAAGGTCAAATCGATCAGCAATAGCTGTCTCTATAAACTCAGGAGTCTGAATAGGACCTACTAATCGAGCAAAATCATCAGTGATATCTGCAAAAAAGTTCATCGGTTCCATTGTATTATGGGCCAGAAAAGGGCAAGTATATTCTCTTTCTAAAATACGTTCAGCATTTTTAAAAGCTTTCTCAGGATTACCATCTTTTCTAACTACCTTTTGATTTTTAGCTCCCATCTCTACCATTTGCTTTCTATGATTCAAAGTACTTTCAAGACCTGAAGGAATTGTTTTTTTAGTAGTTCCTCCCCTAAAGGATTTCATTTCACTTATTATTTCTCCTGCCTCTTGCCATTCAGTTTTAACAGACTTTTTAGCTTGCAATACTTCCCAAGTTGATTTTCCAACTACAGCTATTTGATTAGTATGACAACTATAATCAAATACACCTTTAGGTTGACCATCTCGATAATTATTAAATTCAAAAATATCTATTATACCAGACATTTGTTTTGCTACAGAAGCGTCAAAAGATTTTAATTTCATTCCAAAAGCAGGAGGATGAATAAGCATAGCTATCAACATACCTTCTTCCTTATAATCAAGACCAAACAATGGCTGTCCAGTAACAATTTTTTTTCCGTCTACATTTTTTCTAGAAGTGCCAATAATACTAAAATCTGATATATCTTTTAAATCTACTTCTTTAGGAATTTTTATTTTGGCTGCCGAAGAAGCTACATTACCATATCCGAGTTTTCTACCAGATGCTTTGTGATGTAACTCTCCTAATTTTGTTGTAATTTCATTTACAGAGACTCCCCATTTTTTTGCAGCAGCAGTAATTAACATAAATTTAGCAGTTGCTCCTGCCATACGAAGAGGAATCCATGAACTGCTTATAGAATTACTCCCTCCAGCTAATTGTCTTTGAAATATGTCTGTATTTAAAGGTGCCTGTTCAACACTAACATCTTTCCAATCAACATCAAGTTCCTCCGCAACCAACATTGGCATAGATGTCTTTACATTTTGTCCAATTTCAGGATTAGGAGACATAATGGTAACTAGTCCATTTTCTCCGATTTTTAAAAATCCATTGATTTCAAACCATTCTTTAGGGAGTGTTTTTACCTGATCTGTTGTTAAATTACATGAAGCTAACCAGCTAAATCCTACCATTATTCCACCACCAGATAAGATGCTAGTTTTAATAAATGATCTTCTCCCAATATGTGTTTTCTGTTTTGTCATAATAACTATTTATACTAAGATTTTATCGCTTTTTTAATTGCTTTTTTAATTCTAGTATATGTACCACAGCGACATAAATTTCCATTCATTACAGATTCAATTTCTTCATCTGTAGGATTAGGATTAGATTTCAACAAAGACGCAGCCTGCATAATCTGTCCTGATTGACAATATCCGCATTGAGGTACATCGTTCTCTATCCAAGCTTTTTGAACTGGATGATCACCATTTTCAGACAAACCTTCTATAGTAGTTATTTTTGAATTTCCAACGCTTGCAACAGGTAATTGACAAGATCTTACAGCCATACCGTTTAAATGAATTGAACATGCTCCACATTGAGCAATACCACAACCAAATTTTGTTCCAACAAGATTTAAATGATCTCTAAGTACCCAAAGTATTGGTGTAGATGGATTTACATCAATATTATGAGCTTCTCCATTAACATTAAGTTTAAAATTTGCCACTGGGTTTGATTAAATTCAATATTTTTTAAAGTATCTCAATTACATCTTTTTTATTTAATCGACTTACTCATTTATTACTATCTTCATTATAATACAATCTCTTATCCTTATCATAATAATAATAATACTTCCTATCTCTACTATACCATTTAAACATAAACTATATAATTAATTATATCTCCCTATATAAGTAAAATATATAAACTGCAAATCAAATATAATCAATATATTTCATTCATTATTCATTAAAATCTTATTGGAAATTAATTTTCAATACCACTCTATAAATCACTTATAATCAACCTTATACACTATTTTTATATCTAAAACCCTATAACTACTATTATATTTATGAAATTTAAATTTCCTCTTCAAAACAAAATCTAAATTATTTTTATATAGTAAAATATTAGCTTTCATATTTTTAACCTCACACATAGTGAGGTTTTTTATTTAATAATGAAATTTAATTTATAAAAATTATCTTTAAGTAAATCAATCCAAGTTTACAAATATGTATAAAGTAGCATTTAGCCTAGTTTTTATTGGAGTAATAGTTGGTTGTAACTCTTTGTCAAAAGAAATAAATTTTAAACATAACATTGTTTCGGGTCCTGTACCTTGGAGTAAAAATTTTGAACTTCGACAAAACTATGAATTTACCTTTGCAATTATTGGTGACTTAAATGGGGGAGAACGACGAGGGGTGTATTCCACAGCCATTGAACAATTGAATCTATTGGATCCCGATTTTGTGCTAAGTGTTGGTGATTTAATCGATGGAGGCACCAAAGATTCTTTGACACTAACTTTCCAATGGGACTTTTTTGATTCTAGGACTTCAAAACTTCATAGCCCTTTTTTCTACCTGGGTGGTAATCATGATTTGACTAATATTGAAATGCGTGCTTTTTGGAAAAAACGATATGGTCATAGGTATTATCATTTTATTTACAAAAATGTCCTTTTTCTGATGTTAGATTCAGAGGATTATAGTATGGGTCGAATGGAAGAAATTTACAATGCACGTGTAAAGGCCTTGAAAATATTGTCAGGCGAAATCAAAGGGAATTATAAAGAATCAAAATACTACAAAATGCCTGAACGCACACATGGAGCCATAAGTACTGACCAAATTAATTATTTTAAATCAGTAATAGAAGAAAATCCTTCAGTGGATTGGATCTTTGTTTTGATGCATAAGCCACTTTGGATGCGTGAAGATGAAAAAGGATTAGGTCCTTTAGAACATGTATTGCAAAACCGACCTTACACTTTAATTAATGGACATTTCCATTCGCTTTCCCATCGCAAACGAAAAGGTGAAAATTACATCATGTTAGGAACCACAGGGGGGAGCCAATCTAAAACGGATTCTATGGCTATTGATCATATTACATTGGTAAAGATGAAAAAAACACCCACCATTCTTCATTTAAAAATGGAAGGCATATTGGATCAAACTGGAAAGGTCCCTATTCAGGAGCAATAGTATTTTACAAGAGAAAATAATTTAAAACTTATATTATATATTTTTGTCATAATAATTTCATAAAACTTAAATAAATGGCAGTAAACATTTTTAAAAAAGAAGATCAAGCTGACGGTAATTTTAATAATGGTGAAATTATTGAAAAAAAACCAATCGGATTTCTACAAGATGGGGGCAAGTTAAAACCTTATTCTAATCTATTTTACTGGGCTTATGCATGGACTCCTAATAAAAAGAGCACGATAGGTCTTCATCCACACCAAGGCTTTGAGATATGTACCTTCGTTATTAAAGGTAAAATCAATCATTTCGATACTAAACAAAATAAGTGGATCTCACTCTCTGAGGGGGATGTTCAGATTATTCGATCTGGCAATGGAATTTCACATGCTGAAGAAATTGATGATCAATCAGAAATTTTTCAAATTTGGTTTGATCCAGATATTTCAAAATCTATAAAAAAAGAAGCTACTTATGATGATTACAAGTCAGATGCTTTTAAAATAGTACAATTAAAAAATAAAACACTTAAAATTTTAATGGGAGAAAATTCTCCAATGAAAATAGATAGTGAGGGTGTTTTAATTAATGAATATGAGCTTGCAGAAGGCAAGCATTCTTTTAAAATAATTTCAGGATCAATTCATTCAATGTTTCTTTTGGATGGAAACTTAATTTACGAGAATAATATATTGAAAAAAGGAACTTTTTTTAATGTAAATGGTCAAGAAAAAATAAATTTTGAGGCTTTTGAAAAATTAAAAATTTTTGAAATTATTTCTCCTTTGAACCTTTCATATAGGACTTACTCACAGTTATGATGATATGATTTTTAAAAATGTTAAGATCTTAAATTTAAATAGAGTTTATTTTTATAATTAAAAAGATGTTTATTATGGATAATTTACTTTTTTGTCTTAAACTTGCAAAAAATTAAAAATCAATAGAAGTTGAGAGCTATACGTAGTAGAAGTAAAATGAGGTTTATATCTCATAATCCAACCGGAGAGTTTATAAGATCAATTATTTTATACTTCAAAATCAATTAAGAAAGAGAAATAAAAATAATTTAAATTAAACTATTTTGTTAGATTTTTGTCATAATAATTTCATGAAACTTAAATCAATGGTAAAATTTTTTTCTTTATTTTTTCTTTTATCTAATTTAATTTATTCCCAAAAATTATCTGATTCAACTTATGTTAAATTCACAAATCAAAAAATGGTTATCGATGGTATTGATAATGAATCTTCATGGAAAAAAGCGGATTTAAAAACAGGTTTTTGGCAGTGGTTTCCAACTGATACTCTTAAAGCAGGGAAACAAACTGAAATTAAATTTTTATTTGACAATGAAAATATTTATGCTTTTGTAAAATGTTATGAAGACAAAGATGAAGCTGTTATTTCAAGTTTAAGAAGAGATATAGGGCGATATTCTGATTTTTTTCTTTTTACTTTTGATACATTTAATGATTTAACAAATGCCTACGCATTTGGCGGCAATTCTGTTGGGGTAAAAAAAGATGAAATTTTATCAAATGGAGCGAGAAATCTTCGAAGAGATGGGAATGATGATTGGGATGTTAAATTTGATTTAGAAACAAAGGTTTATGAAGACTATTATATCGCAGAACTTAGAATTCCTTTAAGTTCAATTAGATTTGAAAATAATAGTAAAATATGGAGGTATAATGCTTTTAGAAGAAGAATTGGTGCTAATGAATTTTCAACCCTTTTTAGAGTTCCTCAAGAACAATCCTTTATTAATCTATCTTATACTAAGCCCTTAGTTTTCGAAAGACCTTTAGGTAAATCAAAAACTCCTGTAGCATTTATTCCATTTATAAATCTATTAAAATCAACTAATTATGATCCTAAAAGTTCTTTAAATTCTTTAAATTATGGAGCTGATGGGAAGATATATATTGGCACAGGTTTAAATCTTGATCTTACAATAAATCCTGATTTTTCTCAAATTGAAGTAGATGATCAAATAATTAACTTAGAAAGGTTTGCTGTTAGATTACCAGAAAAAAGACAATTTTTCATTCAAAATAGCGATTTATTTACTGGACAAGGTGATCGATATGAAAACCCACCATTTTTTACAAGAAAAATAGGAGTCGCAGAAGATTTAAATGGAAATATTATTGAAAATAAAATTGATGCTGGTCTTAGATTGAGTGGAAAATTGACAAATAAACTAAGAATAGGCTTTCTTAACATGCAAACTGCTCAAGATTTTGAAAATAAAATCTCAGCTAATAATAATACTGTACTTTCTTTCCAACAAAATGTTTTTAGTAAATCAAATTTTAAATTTTTGTTTATAAATAGGCAACAAACTGGAACAAATAGCTTTGAGACTGAACAAGAAAAATACAATAGATTAATTGGTTTTGATTATAATTTGATATCCAAAAATAATAAGTGGAACGGGAAAATTTGGTTTCATAATACATTTTCTCCTCAAAATAATAAAGATGCATTTTCAACAGGGATTGCGGCAAATTATAATTCCAGAAAAAATAAATTGAGAATTGCCGTATTTCGAACTGCTCCAAATTTTCAGAGTGATCTTGGTTTTAGTAGAAGAGTTGACTACATTAAAAATTTTTCAAATTATACTAGAGTTTTTTATCCAAAATCAAAGAGTCTTCAAAGTATTGAAATTGAACAACAAATTTATTATGTAGATAAACCTGGTGAAAATGGGCTTGTAACAGATAGAAATATTGAATCTAATCTTAATTTTAATTTCATTAATGCTTCTCAATTAGAATTTGAATTTAGTAACAGGTATGTTTTTTTAGAATATGCATTTGATCCTACAGGAGTTAATAAAAAAACGCCTATTAAAATTGGAGGATATCACACAAAAGAATATGAGATCCGATATAATTCAACAAGCAGTAAAAAATTTAGATATGAAACTAATTTAAATTATGGAGGTTTCTATCGTGGAGAGAAATATTCTATGGATGCAAGTATAAATTACAGATTAGATAAGTTAATGCAGGCAAGTTTGAGTTTTGGTTTTGATAGAATTCTGTTACCTAAGCCACAAAAATCAACAAATCTGTTTTTAATTAGTCCAAAAGTAGATTTCACTTTTAATAAAGAAATAAGTTGGGCAACATTTATTCAATATAGTAATTACTCTGATTCATTAGGAATAAACTCTAGATTTAAGTGGAGATTTGCGCCATTATCTGATTTGTATTTAGTTTATACCGACAATAATTATTTTACAAATAATAGATACATGCCTAAATTTCGAACAATCAATCTTAAAATTACATATTGGCTAAATATTTAATTACTTTTTATTAATTATTAATTAACCAGCTTTTAAATAATTGTTTAAAAAAATTAAAATCTTTTTATAACCTTCTATTTGATTTTCCTTTTTAATAAATCCATGACCTTCATCTTCAAATAAAAGATATTCTACATAAACACCTGAATTTCTAGCCTCTTTGACAATTTCATCAGACTCTATTTGTAAAACTCTTGGATCATTAGCACCTTGAAGAACCATTATTGGATTTTTTATGTTTTTTGCATGGAACAATGGGGAAATGTTATATAGCCTAACAGAGTCCTTTGTGTAAGGATCCCCTAATTCTTTATATAAAGACTTTCTTGATGATTCCCAATAGGCAGGAATAGATCTTAATGTTCGAATCCAATTTGTAACTCCATAAATATTTACTCCAACATTGAAGACCTCAGACTCAAAAGCCATTGCTGCCATAGTCATATATCCACCATAGCTTCCTCCAATTATCCCAATATTTTCAGATTCAATGTAGTCTTGTTTTTGTAACCAATATTTAGCCCAAACACAATCTTTTAAATCCTTATCTCCATGATTTTTATCATCTAATCCATAAAAGGTTTTACCATACCCACTACTACCTCTATTGTTAACTGCAAGTATGGCATAACCATTATTAACTAAATATTGAATTAAAGGTCTATATCCAATTCTAGATTGACCTCCAGGACCGCCATGAACCCAAACAAGTGCAGGAACTTTATTTTTTTTATTTGCTATTATAGGTTTATATAAAATGGCTGGTATTTCAAGCTCATCAAATGAATTATATCTTATTACTTGACCATTTACTAGGTCAGAAGGATTTATATCAGCATTTAAATTTGATGTAATTTGATTTAATTCATCTGTCAGCAGATTATAGGTATAAATATCTCCTGGAGAATTTGATGCTCCTGCAGTAATTTTGACCATTTTTTCATTATCAGAAAATGAAACTGCATTAATATTCATTTTATCAAGACCCCTAAATTTTATTATAGAACTATCTTTATTGGATCTCACTATTATTTTATTTTGAGCATCTTCATTTATTGTTATAACTCTGTATTTATCATTTTTGGAGAATGAACTTCTTGTAACATCCCAATTAGTCTTATAAACTAAATTTCTTTTACCTGTTTTAATATTGTAAGACATTAAATAAAGAAATTCACTATCATGGTTGGTGCTGTAGTAATAGTTTTCATCATTTTTGTCAAAACCTTGACCCCAAAAATTAGCTTTTTGATTTGAAATTTCTACTTTGTTTTTCGTTTCAAATTCATATAAAAACATTCTGTCAACATCTCTTGAAGGATTTAGGTTCAAGGTTAAATATTTATCGTTATTTGATACAGGATAATATGTATAAGCTTTATCATTTTTAAATAGCATAACTGTTTTTAAGTTTTCCATATTAATTTTATACAGATCAAAAAATTTAGGATCTCTAGAGTTAGATAAAAAATACATTTCTTTTTCATCTTTTGTCCAACCTAAAAAACTGGCTTTAGTATTTTCACCAGGCGTTAGATCTGTAGTCTTATTCTCTCTAATTAAAAACAAATGAAAATTTTCGTCACCACCTTTATCTGAAGTATAAATTACTTCATTAGTTAAAGGAGAATAAGTTATAGCAAAATATGAGTCTAATTTAGAATCTGTGATTTGAGTTTCTTCATTTGTAGTTAAATCCGTTTCATAAACATTAAAAATACCTGACTTGTCAGAACTATAAAGTAATTTAGTTACATCTTTAGAAAAGTATCCTCCAGAACTCCTATTATTAGTCATAAGAGTTTCAATAGAATATTTTTTTGTTTCAATTTTATTTTGTTGGCAACTAATTATAAAAAAGCTTATAATCAATAAAAATATTTTTTTCATGACGTAATTTTTAAGATTTAATCTAGAAGATAAAACATTTAATTTAAATATGTTTATGTGTTTCTATCTCTTTTAAATTTATACTTTTATAGATATCCTAAATTCATTTTTTTAATATGAAACTTACATTGAATAAAAAATTAACATTATTATTTATTTTATTAATTTTTCATAGTTTTTCTTTTTCTCAATCTTCAAAAAAGTTTAACCCAATAGATGTTTTTGATTTAGAGTATGTTTCTGATCCACAAATTTCTCCTAAAGGAAATAAGGTTTTATATCAAAGAAATTTTAAGGATGTAATGACTGATAAGACTTTATCAAATATTTGGATTGTAAATTTTGATGGATCAAATAATAGACCAATTACAACAGGTAATAATAATGATTTTTCTCCAAGGTGGTCAAATTCTGGCAAAATGTTTACTTACAAGTCTAATATTGAAGGTAAAACCCAATTGTATTTATTTAATTTAGAGACTAATTCAAATCAAAAATTAACTAATCTACAGTCATCAATAGGTAATGTTCAGTGGTCATATAATGACAAGTTTATTTTGTTTACTTCATTTGTGAAAGACATTAAAAATAATCTTATAAAAATGCCTGATAAACCAGATGGAGCTAAGTGGAATAAACCTCCAATTGAAATAGAAGATATGGTTTTTAGATATGATGGCTCAGGGTTTAGAAAAAGGGGAGCTAATCAAATTTTTATTTTACCTGTTGAGGGAGGGACACCTAGACAATTAACTAGTCTTAAAAAAAGTTCAGGATCGGTTGTCTGGTTAGATAATAGAAGAATACTTTTTTCAGCTAATATTCATAAAAATTCTGATTTTGAACCTAATAATTCTGAAATATATGTTTTAGATATAAAATCTGAAAAAATCACTCAACTTACTGATAGATTTGGCCCAGATTATTCACCAAGAGTTTCTCCAGATAAGACTAAAATAGCATTTTTAGGGTATGATGATAAGTTTTTAGGTTATCAACAAAGTTCTCTTTATGTTATGAATATTGATGGAAAGAATGTAAAAAAAATATCAAATGATTTTGACAGGAATATTAGCAATATAAATTGGAAGGAAGATGGTAAAGGATTATTTTTTCAATATGATAATAAGGGAATGACAAAAATGGCATCAATATCTTTATCGGGAAAAGTTAAAGATATTGTTGATGAATTAGGAGGGTTATCATTAGGGAGACCCTACAGTGGAGGAACTTATTCAGCATCTAAGAATGGTAAATATGCTTTCACATACGGAAATGTTTACAATCCTTCGGATTTAGCTACTGGTTATAATGGATCAAAAAATAGAATAACTCAATTAAATAAAGACTTATTTGATTATAAAAAGCTTGGAAGAGTAGAAGAAGTATGGTACAATTCATCTTATGATGGGAGAAAAATTCAAGGATGGCTTGTTACTCCTCCTAATTTTGATTCTTCAAAAAAATATCCTTTAATTTTAGAAATTCATGGGGGACCTTTTAGTAATTATGGTTTTAGATTTTCCGCAGAGGTACAGCTTTTTGCAAGCAAGGGCTATGTAGTATTATATACTAATCCCAGAGGAAGTACAAGTTATGGAAAAGAGTTCGCTAATCTAATTCATCATAATTACCCCAGTCAAGATTATGATGATTTAATGTCGGGTGTAGACCATATTTTAAAAAGAGAATATATTGATAAAAACAATTTATTTGTAACTGGTGGAAGTGGTGGTGGAGTTCTTACATCATGGATAGTTGGAAAAACGAATAGGTTTAATGCTGCTGTCGTTGCAAAGCCAGTTATAAATTGGTATAGTTTTGTTCTTTACTCTGATAACATCTCTTATTTTTATAGGTATTGGTTTACTGGGCTTCCATGGGATAATGTTGATGAATACATGAAAAGATCTCCAATATCTTATGTTGGTAATGTTAAGACTCCTACGATGTTACTTACTGGAGAAGATGATTACAGAACTCCAATGGCTGAAAGTGAACAGTTTTACTCTGGATTAAAACTTAATAAAGTTGAATCTATGTTAGTTAGAATTCCTGGAGCTAGTCATGGCATTGCAGCAAGACCTAGTAATTTAATTGCAAAGGTTAATGCCATTACGGCATGGTTTGAAAAATATAAGAAATAGTGTTATTTTTTTGAAGTAAAATATTAATTTCACAAAAGAATCCTCAATTTTGAGGATTTTTATTTAAAAAGAATGAATTTAACAACTGATTTTTGGTATTGGTTTTTTATAGGGCTTATTTTATTTAATTATGTTTTTTCTAATATTCTAGAATTAATTAATAATAAGAATTGGAAAACACATATTCCTAAAGAAGTTAAAGATTTCTATGATGATAAAAAGTATAAAAAAGCTAGAGATTATAAGATTGAAACAGGAAGAATTTCATTTTTTTCTGGAACAATAAGTTTTTTGATTACTCTTAGCATTATTTGGTTTAAAGGTTTTGGATTTGTTAGTAATTACATTGATATAAATTTTGACTCAGCATTTATACAAACTTCAGTTTTTTTCCTTTTTTTCTATTTAATTAACTTTTTAATTTCAATACCTTTTAGTTATTATTCAATATTTTATATTGAAGAAAAGTATGGTTTTAATAAAACAACATTAAAAACTTTTTTATTAGATAAAATTAAATCAGTAGTTCTTTCATTATTAATTGGAGGATCTTTACTTTTTTCAGCTATGTATATTTTAGACTTATTTGAACAAGGGTATTGGATATATTTATGGATTGGCTTATCAGGATTTGTGATTTTTTTGAATATGTTTTATGCTCAGCTTATAGTTCCCATTTTTAATAAGTTGACGCCATTAGATGATGGATTATTGAGAGAAAAAATTGAAAAATATGCAGATAAAGTTGGGTACTCGCTAAAAAATATTTTTGTAATTGATGGTTCAAAAAGATCAACAAAAGCAAATGCTTTTTTTAGTGGTTTAGGCCCAAAGAAAACAATTGCTCTTTATGACACTTTAATTGAAAAACATTCAGATGAGGAATTGGTTGCTGTTTTGGCCCATGAGGTTGGACATTATAAGAAAAAACATATTTTGCTAACATTAATAATTTCAATAATTCAGGTAGCACTTATGTGCTTTCTTTTTGAGGTTTGTATGAGTTATAATAATATTGCTGAAGCACTAGGTTCAAGTCAAATGAATTTTCATATTGGTTTAATCGCATTTAGTTTTGTTTTTTCTCCAATTGGCTTGATACTTGGGATTTTCCTTAATATTTTAAGTAGAAAAAATGAATTTGAAGCAGATGATTATGCAAAAACAACTTATGATGGTAATGCATTGCAACTTGCTTTAAAAAAGCTTTCAGTTGACACACTTTCTAATCTTTACCCTCATTTTTTATATGTTTTTGTTTATTATTCTCATCCACCATTAATCCAGAGGTTAAGTAATTTGAAATCATAATTTTGAAGTTTGTTTTAAAAAATATAGAAACAGTTTTAACGTCTTTGTTTTTATTTTTTTTAATAAACATTTCCTTTAGTCAAACTAAAATAAATAAAAATGTTAAATCCATAATTAGCAATTTAACAAAGGCTAAGAATTTTAAGGGTGTTATTAGTTCTAAAGATATGGTGAAAATATCTAAAGAATATGGATTAGATAATGACCAGATTATGGAATTGTTTAGACCATATTCTAAAATTTATTCTAGAGCTCCAATTTCAAATTATAATGTTGGAGCTGTATGTAAAGGAGATAGTGGAAATATATATTTTGGAGCAAATATTGAAATATTAAATGAGTCTTTGAGTTTTACATTACATGCCGAACAAGCTGCAATTATAAATGCTTGGAATAATGGAGAATCAGAAATAAGATATATTAATGTTGGTGGATCACCTTGTGGCCATTGTCTTCAATTTTTGAATGAATTAAATAATTCCGATTCTTTAGTTATTGTTAACCCTAAAGGAAAAAATTTTCGAATTAGTGATTTATTAACTCTTGCTTTTGGACCTAAAAACTTGGGGGTAAAAGCAGGCTTATTATCTAAACAAAAAAATGATTTAGTATTGAACAATGAATCTCAAGACAAATTGGTTAAAACAGCTCTATTAGCTGCAAATAAAAGTTATGCGCCGTATTCAAAAAGTTATTCAGGTCTTGCAGTAATGACAAAAGACAGTAGGGTTTTTTATGGAAGTTATGCTGAAAATGCAGCTTTTAACCCAAGTGTTTCTCCTATATTGTCCGTGCTTTCATCTTTAAATTTTTCTGGTGTATTATTTGACCAAATTAAAAGGGCTGTTTTAGTTGAAGTTAAATATTCAAAGGTCAGTCAAAAAAATGTGGTCAAATCCATTTTAAAAAGAGTTGCTCCAAAAGCTGAATTAGAGATAGTTTATTGTATTAAAAAAAATTAGAAAAAAAAATTAATCTTTTTCTTCAGGGACTTCTTCTGTTTCAGATTTTTTAAATGAATTGATTATTTTAATTTGTTTTAGTGTTCTTTAAATTCTCCATTACTATCAACAGACATTAATATTTTACAAACAACCTGTTTGTAAAAACTTCCCCCCTAAAGTTAATTAGAGGGATATGGCTGTGTTTTAGTGAACGAATGTTGTGACATATTATCGTGTCCATATAAATAATATTGGTTTTCTATTTTTAGTATTTGCGTATAATTGATGTATAATATAACACCTCTAAGCGTCTAAACAGATTCTACTAGTTATCAACCCTTTAAATCTTTGTTATGACTGACCTGAACAAGGTATAAAGGCCCCCTTTTTGTTAGGCTCTAAAATATAGGCACAGGGGTTTACACTTGACTCTATTTTACTTAATTCTAATCTAAATAATTATACTCTGTTTTTAATCCAAGCTCTTTAATAGCTTTTTTCGAGGGCTTAGGAGTTTTATCATTTTCCTGATAATAATATGCGTTATCCCAATCAAAATCAACCTCAGTTTCTCTTGGATCACCTGATTTTATTAAATATAAGGTGAGAGTTTCAGACAAACTTTTTTTAATTGATTTATATTGATGGTCATCCGATAGATTTACAAGTTGATAAGGATCATTGTTTAGATCATAAAGTTCTTCATTTGGCCTTTTATTAAAAGCTAAATCAAAGAAGGGTTTGATTTCCTTTTCAAGTTTATTTTTAAGAATATAAATTTTTGTAGGGGCATCATAATGTAACATATGGGCATCTACATCTCCATATAAAGGGGGGTCTCCCGCTGGCCATCTTTCAGGAGTATAGTTTCTTATATAAAGAAACTTTTCTGTTCTAATAGCCCTGCCTGGATATCCTTTGCCTCCTTGCCTTACAAAAGCATGTCGCTCTCTAGCCATAATAACTGAGTTTCTGTCTTCATTAACCTTACCTTGATCTTTTGAAATCAATAGATCATAAAAACTATTAGCATTCATCTCTTCAGGAATATTAATTTTTGCAAGCTCTAAAAAAGTTGGTGCAAAATCTTTTAGGTTAATAAAATCATCAATGACTCTTCCCCCAACAAAATTTTTAGGCCATGAAATAATAAGGGGAATTTTAGTTCCAAAATCATACAAATTAGCTAAGCCTCGTGGCATTTGCCAGCCATTATCACTGCAAACTACTACAACTGTATTTTCTAATTGTCCAATTTCTTTTAAAAATGAGATATACGACCCAACTTGATTGTCAAAAATTTGAATTTCGTCGTAATAGTCTGCAATATCTTTTCTTACCTCAATATTATCGGGTAAATAAGGTGGGACAAAAATCGAATCTAAATTAATTCCTGAGCTTTCCCATCCATTTTTTCTAAATGGTCTATGAGGATCAGTACTACTATACCAATATACCCATGGTTGGTTTTTTTTAGATTGGTTGATAAATGATTCAAATGAATTATACTTTTCTCCGCCTGGATTTCGATCCCATCCACTTACTTGTTCATTTCCGGGAGCCCATCCTTTTCCTTCAATACCTACTGAATACCCGTCTTTTTCAAGTATATCAGTAAATACTTTAACCTTAGGGAAACTACCCCACAAATTAGCAGCTTCTTTTAATCGCCATATGTCTTGACCTGACAACATCGCTGCTCTTGCTGGAGAACATGAAGGTGCAGAGCAAAAAGCATTTTTAAATAAAATTCCATCCTTTGCTATATTGTCAATATTAGGAGTTTTTACAGACTTATCTCCATAACACCCCAAATGCTCAGCTGATTGATTGTCTGACATTAATATCAAAATATTGGGTCTAACAATGTATTTTTTATATTGATTTTTTGTGTCAGACGTATTGATTTCACTGCACGAATAAAGAGCTAAAAGACAAACTACAAATAATACGGCTAAGGCTATTTTAAGGATTTTCATTGTATTGGGTATTTAATTGACATTTAAAGATAAGCAAACCCCCCTAAAGTTAATTAGAGGGTTTAGTAAGTTAAGAGAAGTTTAAAGAACCTGACTTTTTAATTCAAAAGAAATGAAAGAAAATGGAGAGATTGATCAAAAAATGGCAAAAATTGATAAATCGATTTTGAGAATATACTCCCTATCAAGTAAAAATTATCACTTTTTTCCAGAGACATTTTCGCTAAAACAGATGTATTATACAACACCTCTGCTTAAGAGAAGTCTAGAACTTATGAAGAAGATATGCCTGGGGTTTAAATTATGTATAGAGGATTAATTTGTCTCTTCAGGGATTTCTTCTGTCTCAGATTTTTCAGAAGATTTTTTAAATGAATTGATTGTTTTAATTTTTATAAAGATTTCATGAGAATTACTATTGTAAGAGGAGGTCCATTCTCCTATTGATGAAGTATAAGAATATCCTAATGTCAATGATGGAGATATTTTAAAACCAGTCATAAAGGAAATATCTCCACCATTTATTTTTGGTGATGTAAAATTTTTATCACTTGACCCAAAATTTGCTCCTAGCCAAAATGTTTCATTATAAAAAAGGATTGATGAAAAATTTATGCTCGTTGGGGAACCTTTAGTTTTTTTAATTAAAAAGTTTGGATTTATTTTAAACTTATTACCTAAACTTTTTGTGTAACCTCCAGATAGGTAGTAGTGTCTTTGTTTACTAAATGTATTTGGCTCAAAGAAATAAGGAATAGAAAAACCAAAATACAGACTATCAGTATAGTAATATAAACCAAACCCAATATTTGTTATAAAGTAACTATCTTTTACTTGAGCCGTAGGATCTGATAGATTGTCATATTTAAGGTTGCTTAAATTAATATTATGATCATTTCCACTTAATTTAAGTCCCACAGAAAGTTTTTGAGATTTATCATTTAATGTTAAATGATATGAGAGATCAATGGCTAAATAATTAGTGTTTAAAGGACCTATTATATCACTTAATACCTGAAAACCTAATCCCAGATTATTATCTAATGAAGCATCAAAAAGCAATGAATTTGTAGAGGGGTTTCCTTCAAAACCAACCCATTGAATATTATTTAAAGAACTAATTGTTAGATTTTCTTCTAGACCTACAAATGCGGGATTAAAAAGTTGGGAATTAAACATATAATGATTAAAAGAAGCCTCTTGTTGACCCCTAAGAGGAATAACTATCAAAATCAAAAACAATATGTTTAAATAACACTTATTAATCATTCATTTATTCTTGTTAAGTATATAAATCCTTTTTTAACATTTTTACCATTTCCATGAAGATCTAAAACATAGAAATAAGTTCCAACAGGAAGATTACTATTATTCCCAGAGTTAACATTACCCCAGTTAGTTCCATCCCAATCATTATTATATCCATTAGCCTCATAAACTTTAAGACCCCATC
>CAUZKB010000013.1:0-32188 GCA_963580575.1 Bacteroidia bacterium
TTGATAGATTAGACTATAGTGGTAATCTTAATCGATTAGATGATATTATGAAACAATTTTCTGATAAAGAAAAAGGAAGAGTTAAAATTGTTTATCATGATTTAAAAGCTGATTTAAATCCTTGGATTGTTAGTGATATTGGCAATGTTGATTATATACTTCACCTAGCTGCTGGATCTCATGTTGATAGAAGTATAAAGTATCCTTTGGAGTTTGTTTTGGATAATGTTGTTGCTACTTGTAATATTTTAAATTTTGCAAAAACTATAAATGATATAAAACCAATTGAGAGATTAATTTATTTTAGTACGGATGAGGTATTTGGACCAGCCCCAAATCAGATAAATTATAAAGAAAATGATAGATATAATTCTACAAATCCATATAGCGCAACTAAAGCTGGAGGAGAGGAACTTGCTGTCGCTTTTGAAAACACATATTCATTGCCAATTTATATTACACATACAATGAATGTCTTTGGAGAAAGACAACATCCAGAGAAATTTATTCCAATGTGTATAAAAAAAATTAGAGATGGAGAGAATGTAACGATTCATAGTGATAAGACAAAAACAATTCCGGGATCAAGACATTATATACATGCAATAGACGTTGCTGAAGCAATATTATTTCTTTTAAAAACAAAGATTAAAAATGATATTGACTGGGGAGGAGCTAAATGTCCAAAATTTAATATAGTTGGTTCAGAGGAATTTAATAATTTAGAATTAGCAAAGGCTATTGCAGATTCTCAAAATAAAAATTTGAAATATAAATTAGTTGATTTTCATTCATCTAGACCAGGTCATGATTTAAGGTATGCCTTATCTGGTGAAAAAATGAAAAAATTAGGCTGGATTCCAAGAATAAAAATTAAAGATAGAATTAACCGAGTTGTAGAATGGTCTTTAAAAAATCCCAAATGGATTGAACTTTAAAATTATTATTTATTGGATAGTTAAAAATCAGTATATTTGCCCTCCTAAATTTATATAAATGTACGCAATTGTAGAAATAGCAGGACAGCAATTTAAAGCTTCGAAAGATGACAAGCTATTTGTACATCGTCTTCCAGAAAAAGAGGGGTCAAAGGTTTCTTTTGACAATGTTCTTCTTATTGATAATGGAAAAAAAGTTGTTGTTGGTGAGCCAAAAATTTATGGAGCCTGCGTTAACGCAAAAGTTATAAGTCATTTTAAGGGAGATAAAATAATAATTTTTAAGAAGAAACGACGAAAGGGTTATAGGGTTAAAAATGGTCATCGTCAGTTTTTTACAGAGGTATTAATTGAAAATGTTTTGGAAAAAGTGGTTCCAAAAAAAGAAACTTCTATTGACAAAAAATCTATGACTAAAAAACCATCGTCTAAAGAAGTTAAGTTACAAAAGAAGATAATCACAAAAAAAGTAGTTTCTTCGAAGGGGAATCCTAATAAAAAATCGACGAAAAATAAATAAATATTTTATTTAATGGCACATAAAAAAGGAGCTGGTAGTTCAAAAAATGGTAGAGAGTCTCATTCTAAGAGACTTGGAGTTAAAATATTTGGAGATCAAGTTGCTAAAGCTGGCAATATAATTATTCGTCAAAGAGGAACTGCTCATTATCCTGGAGAAAATGTATATCTAGGAAAAGACCATACCCTTCATGCAAAAGTTGATGGATTTGTTAAGTTTACTAAAAAACGTAATAATAAGTCCTATGTTTCTATTATTCCTAATAAGGGATAATTAATATCTGTAATATTCTGGTTTATATGGTCCTTTTTGGTTTACACCAATGTAATTGGCCTGTTCTTTAGATAAAGGTTCAAGTTCAACACCTAAGTGCTTAAGGTGAAGTGAAGCTACTTTTTCATCAAGATGTTTAGGAAGCATGTAGACTTTATTTTGGTATTTGTCATTATGATTCCATAATTCGATTTGAGCTAAAACTTGATTTGTAAAAGAATTACTCATTACAAAACTAGGGTGTCCTGTTGCACATCCTAAATTAACTAATCTACCCTCAGCTAAGACAATTATTTGTTTATTATCCTCTAATGTATACAAATCAACTTGAGGTTTAATTTCGGTTTTTGTATGACCATAGTTGCTATTTAACCATGCCATATCAATTTCATTGTCAAAATGCCCTATGTTGCAGACTATTACTTTATCTTTTAGGGCGAGAAAAGATTCTTTTCCAACTACATCTTTGTTTCCAGTAGCTGTTATTACTAAATCAGCTGAATCGATTACATTATTAAGTTTTTTAACTTCAAAACCATCCATAGCGGCTTGTAAGGCACATATAGGGTCAATTTCAGTTATAGTAACAATTGCACCAGTTCCGCGAAAGGATGCAGCAGTACCTTTCCCTACGTCTCCATAACCACATACTACAATTCTTTTACCAGCTAGCATAACGTCTGTAGAACGCCTTATTGCATCAACGGCACTTTCTTTACATCCATATTTATTGTCAAATTTAGATTTTGTTACAGAATCATTAACATTGATTGCAGGAATAGGTAAATTATTTTTTTTCATTCTTTCGTAAAGACGATGAACTCCAGTAGTTGTTTCTTCAGACAAACCTTTTATACCTGGAATAAGTTCAGGAAATTTATCTAAAACCATATTTGTTAAGTCTCCTCCATCATCAAGAATCATATTCAAAGGTTTACGATCCTTACCAAAAAAAAGTGTTTGTTCTATACACCAATTAAATTCTTCATCATTCATTCCTTTCCAAGCATAAACAGGAATTCCAGCTTTTGCAATAGCGGCAGCGGCATGGTCTTGAGTTGAAAAAATGTTACATGAACTCCATGTAATATCTGCTCCTAAATCAATAAGTGTTTCTATAAGAACAGCAGTTTGAATAGTCATGTGAAGACACCCTGCAATTCTTGCTCCTTTAAGAGGTTTTTTTGTTTTATATTCTTTTCTAAGAGCTATAAGACCAGGCATTTCTTTTTCTGCCAATTTGATTTCTTTTCTACCCCATTCAGCTAATTTAAGATCTTTTACTTTATAAGGGTGATGTTTGGTTTTATTAGACAATTCCATATAATTATATATATTAGTTCAAAAGTACGACCTTTCTATAAAACATCAAATGCCAATACTTAATAGCTTTAGTAGAAGTCTTGATTACGAGTTGAGTATTTGGAAAATTTTTGAAAGTGAAGAAGAATTGAGATCAGGTTTGAAAATTAGTTCTTTTTTAAAAGAAAAACTTGATAATAAAAAATCTTTAAATCATAGAAAATCTATACTAGCTATAAGACAGTTGTTAAAAAAAATGAATGTCTCAGATCAAAATCAAGGATACGATGATTTTGGTAGACCTTATTTGAATGATGGGAGATTTATTTCATTTTCACATTCAAAAAGTTTTGCTTGTGTTGTAATTTCTGACAAAAAAATTGGAATTGATATTGAAAAAAATCAGTATAAAATTTTGAACATTTCATCAAAATTTCTTAATGATTCAGAAAAATTATTTTTATCGAAAAATAGCATCTCCCAAATTACTCAAATTTGGACTGCAAAAGAAGCAGTTTACAAAGCTTTTAAAATTAAAGGAATTAACTTTTCCGAACAAATTAAGGTTGAACCTTTCTCTGAAAATTCATTAGAGGGAATTGCTAATATTTTTTATAATAATGAAATCTTTAAATTTCTTTTATTTTTTTACAAAATAAATAATTATTCTGCTACTGTAGCAGTATCTTTATATAAATGAAAATATCAGTTGAAATAACATTAATTCCTATCAAAAAAGATTATGTTTCTCTAGTTAAGAAATTTATTAAAATACTTCGAAATTCAGAGTTCAAGGTAATTGAAAATTCATTAAGCACACATATTTACGGAGATTATGATTCTTTAATGAAATTTTTAAATAAAGAAATAAAAAATATTTTTTGTGATAAGGACCATGTTATAATACAATTAAAGTTATTTAATGTTGACAGAAGTAATTATACTCCAGATTTTTGATTATTTTTTTAAACCTTATCGGAATTATCTTTTTGTTGATATTATTCTTGAATTCATTGCTGTCTTTCTTGGAGTATTGAGTGTTTTATTTGCAAAAATGAATAAAATTGCCGTGTATCCTGCTGGAATGATATCGACAGGAATTTTTGTTTATTTACTATTTAAGTTTGATCTTTTAGGTGATATGATAATTAATTTATATTTCTTTTTTATGAGTATATATGGATGGTATTACTGGAGTTATAAAAAGGAGGGGATTTTTGTTAATAAGATTTCTTTTGTATCAACCAAAGATTATTTTATTAGTTTATTGATTTTTTTAATGACTTTGATTTGTGTTGTAATCATTTATAAATTTTTTAATTTATGGACTTCTTGGACTGCATATATAGATACATTGACAACAGGTGTTTTTGCTGTTGGTATGTGGTTGATGGCTAGAAGAAAAATAGAAAATTGGATTTTTTGGATTGTTGGAGATATAATTTCTATTCCTCTATATTTTTATAAGGGACTTGCCATAACAACAGTACAATATTTTGTTTTTACAATTATAGCTATTATGGGATATATATCATGGAAAAAGACTTACAAAGAAAAAACGATTGTTTAAAAATTGTCTTGTTTGGACCAGAATCTAGTGGAAAAACTACTTTAGCAAAATCACTGGCAGCTTATTATAATACTGAATGGGTTCCAGAATTTGCTAGAGAATATCTTCAAAATAAGTGGGAAAAATATCGAAAAGTATGTCAAAGAGAGGATTTGCCAACTATTGTTTCAGGTCAGTTAAGATTAGAAGATCAGAAAATTTCTCAGGCAAAAAAATATCTTTTTTGTGATACAAATATTTTAGTTACGAGAATCTGGTCAGAAACTTATTTTGATGGATATTGTGATCCAGAAATTTTAAAACTTAGTAAAGATTTGAAATATGATTATTACTTATTAACTTCAATTGATGTTCCATGGAAAAAGGATGATTTGAGGGATCGACCAAATCACAGAAAAAATATGTTTAATTATTTTCAAGAAACTTTAGACAGGGAAAAAACCCCATATTCAATCATAAAAGGATCTTATAAAGAGAGATTATTTAATGCTGTTCAAATTTTAAATGATTTATAATAATTATTTATTAATTTCGTATTGTCTCAAAGGGGTGCTTTATAGAGCTGAGATTACACCCATAGAACCTGAACAGGTAATGCTGTTAAGGGAAATTTAATGATAACCAAAGAATAATTACTCCTTTTATTTTAAAATTGAATTAAATGAAAATTTTAAAATTTGAGCTTATTTTTATTTTATTTCCTTTTTTAGTAACCGCACAAAAGATTGAGAGAAAAGATTCCATATCTGTTATTTCTCTTAATGAAGTTAATGTTGAAGGTATAAGAGTAAACAAGAACTCTCCTGTTACTTATAGTAATATATCTAAGAATGATTTAAAGACTAGAAATCTTGGTCAGGATATCCCTGTTTTATTAAAATTTTTACCATCAGTGGTAACAACTAGTGATGCTGGAAATGGTATAGGCTATACAAATTTAAGAGTTCGTGGAATAGATGCTACAAGGATTAATGTTACAATTAATGGTATACCATATAATGATTCAGAATCTCATTCAGTCTATTGGGTAGATTTACCTGATTTTGCATCAAATGTTGAAAGTTTTCAATTACAAAGAGGTCTTGGTACTTCTACAAATGGTTCTGGCGCATTTGGAGGGAGTATTAACTTAAGATCTGATTTTATTTCTAAAATCCCTCTATCTGAATTGTCTTCTAGTTTTGGAAGCTTTAATACTTTAAAAAAAACTTTTAGATTTTCTACAGGACTAATAAATGAAAAAATTGAGTTTTCAGGGAGATTATCTCAGATAGATTCTGATGGATATATCGAAAGAGCAAAATCTGATTTAGAGTCATATTTTTTTCAGTTTGCTTTTAATGGTAAAAACACATTATTTAGAATTCTTGGTTTTGGAGGTCATGAAATTACTTATCAGTCCTGGTATGGTATAAATTCATTACAATTAAAAAATAATAGAGTTTATAACCCAGCTGGTGAAATTTATGATAATACTGGGAATAAAACTGGATATTATGACAATCAGGTTGATAATTATAAACAAAATCATATTCAAATTTTGTGGGATCAAGAAATAAATTCTTTAACTAATCTTTCATTTGGATATAATTTTACTCATGGTTATGGTTTTTATGAAGAATATAATGATAAATGGTATGTTGAAAACATTTCGTTTGGAAATGAAACTAATTTTAAGTATTTAAATTTAAAACCATTTGAAGTTGGAAATACGATTATTTCGAATACTGAAAATATTACTCAAAAATGGCTAGATAATTATTTTCATGTTTTAACATTTAGGTTAAATTATTTAAATAAGACTACTAATTTAAATTTTGGAGGAATGTATTCAATATATGATGGAGATCATTATGGAAGTCTAATTTGGGGGCAAAATATTCCGTATGATTTAATAAATAATAAATTCTATGAAAATAAAGGTATTAAAAAAGAATTAAGTTTTTTTATTAAACTAAATCAGACTATTAGTTCTAAAACTTCAATATATTTAGATGCTCAAATTAGGACTTTAAATTATTCAATAGATGGAACTATTAAAGGACCAGAGTTATTCAAAGTAAATGATTCTTTTGTTTTTCTTAACCCCAAGGTTGGTATTACACATAATATAAATGATTTAAATAATTTATATTTTTCTTATGGAAAAGCAAAAAGGGAACCAAATAGATCTGATTATAAAAATGGCAATCCTGTTCCTGAAACATTATATGATTTTGAGTTTGGATGGAGGTATATAAATAATAGAATTAATATAAAATCTAATTTTTATTGGATGGAATATTTTAATCAACTAGTGCTCACTGGAGCTATTGATGATGTAGGGCTACCTATAAGACAAAATGTTGGAAATTCAAGAAGAATTGGATTAGAAATAGACTCATCAATTAAATTTAATAATAGTTTGTCTTGGATTTTTAATTTATCAATCAGTTCTAATAAAAATCTCGATTATTTTTTTGAAAGAGACGGAATATTAGAAAGTTTAGGTAAAACTAATTTATCTTTTTCCCCTAATTTAATTTCATCGAGTCAGATAAATTATAAAATTTTAAAAAACTTAAATTTTAGTTTATTATCCAAGTATGTGTCAAATCAATATATGGGAAATATTGACTCAAAACTTTCATTACTTCCATCATATTTAATATCAGATCTAAATGTTTCTCATGTGATTGAACCTTTAAAAACTGTAAAAAAAATTAGTTTTTCTCTTTTGATAAATAATTTTCTAAATAAAGAGTATGTTTCAAATGGATATTTTTATACTTATGATGATTCATGGTCAGATCCTAATTTTATTAAAACTATTGAAGGAGTTGGATTTTATCCTCAAGCTAAAAGAAATTTTTTAATAGGAGTTAAAATTTTATTTTAAAAACCTATATGAAATTGAAAGTTGAAATATCATTTTATTCAATTTTGATTTTTTATTAGCGTTAAGAATTTGATTTCCAATTAAAAGTATTTTTATTGATCGATTATATTGAAGACCTATTTCAAAACCATAACCATTAGATAAAGGTTTTAGATCATTATCAAAAAACAATTCTCTATTTTTTTTTAAAGAATTCGAAAGAAACAAGTTTGTATAACTCCAAAAATAAAGGCTGGTATTATTTAGAGGATCATCAATTATTTTTTTTTGAATTAATGATCCAATATTAAAATAATTTTCAAAAAAAGCTTTATTATTTAAAGGGAGGTAAATAGCCTCAGCCTCTATGAGTTTTTTTCCAATTTTAATCGCCAAATTTGAATTATAATCTTCTTTAACTTTTAGAGGAAATAAATTTAAAAGATTTATGTTAAGAGTTCCACCAATAGGGTTTAAAACATGGGACAATGTGTTTAATTTATCATCTTTATTGGCTGATAAAAAAGTGCGTGTGGAAAAAAAAGTTAAGTAAGAATTAAAGTTTTTATTTGATTTATAGCTTAGTTTTAAAGCTTCAATAGTTCCTGAAATATTAGCGTAAGAGTTAACATTTATGATTCCTTGTTGAATAAATTTAACAGAAAAGTTTATATTCTCTTTTTTTTTGCCAGAATAAAAATCAAAGTCTAATTGTTGAGAAAAAGTAAATTGATTAATTAATAAAATAAAAAAAATTTTGTTTTTAAATATTTCCATATGATTAAATATTTAATTACTAATTCTCAAAATATTATTATATAAATTAGTTTGATAATATAATAATCCAAATGGTTTATTTAAGTTTTTACTAGGATTGAGAAGTTGACCTGTGGCTAGACTGTATTGATAATTCTCACAATTACATTTAGTTATAACACCTTCTATTTCTAGTTCTGAACATTCTTTTAAGATATGATTAGAACAAGAGGCTTCCCAAGATAAATAAGTACTGTTATTTAGATTAAAAACTATAACACCATTTAATCCGATATTTAAAATTTTTTTACTACCACCAACATATTTTAATGCGTTGTATTCAGGCAAATTCAAGTTAATTTCATAATCAATTTTAATGTCATTAAGATATGGATTTTTCTGAATTTCATTTTTTTTACAACTAAGGAAAATTATAATTAAGAAAAAGGCTATTTTTCTTTTGAATAGTGATATTTTAAAAAATGTAGTCAATTAGTTATCTTTGTTAAATCCACCTTTAAATTAAGGAGGATTTTTTCTTTTTATAAGAAAAACGTAAAAAAATGAGTAAAGTATCTTATTATACAGAAGAGGGATTAAAAAAATTACGTAAGGATTTGAATTATCTTAAGGATGTAGAACGTCCAAAAGCGTCTAATGCTATAGCTGATGCAAGAGATAAAGGTGATTTAAGTGAAAATGCTGAATACGACGCAGCTAAAGAAGCGCAAGGAATGCTTGAACTTCAAATTTCCAAGTTAGAGAATATATTAGCAAATGCTCGAGTAATTGATGCATCAGAGCTTGATAATTCAAAAGTTTTAGTTCATTCTTCAGTTGAAGTAAAAAATAAATCAAATGGATCAGTTATGAATTATAAATTGGTCGCAGAAACTGAAACTGATTTGAAAACAGGTAAAATTTCTGTTGAATCACCTATTGGTAAAGGTCTTTTGGGGAAAAGGGTTGGTGATATTGTAGAAATTGTAGTTCCAAAGGGAATTATTGAATTGGAAATTTGTAAAATAACAAGAGATTAGTTTGTCTTCGATTTTTTCTAAAATTATTAATGGTGAAATATCCTGTTACAAGGTAGCAGAAAATAAAAGTTGTTTCGCATTTCTTGATATTAAGCCTAATACAGAAGGGCATACTCTTTGTGTTTTAAAAAAAGAAGTAGATAAAATTTTTGATTTATCAGAGAATGATTATATAGAATTAATGAAATTTTCAAGACGAGTAGCTTTGGCAATTAAAAAAGTTGTCCCTTGTAAGAGAATAGGTTTAAGTGTAATAGGACTTGAGATTCCTCATGTACATGTACATTTAATTCCTTTAAATGATATGTCTGATACTAAATTTAATAGGAAAGCAAGATATACAAATGATCAGTTTGAAAAATTAGCCATAGAAATAAAAAGAAATTTTAAATAATAACTTTTACTTGTTTAATAAAATTTGAAATAAAGCTCCCTTTCCAATTTTTGTATTTTTAATGAAAATTTTTCCTTTGTGAAAGTCAACTATTATTCTTTTTGCTAAAGATAAGCCTAATCCCCATCCTCTTTTTTTACTGGTAAAACCAGGATTGAAAACCTTATTAATATTTTCTTTTTTTATTCCAACACCATTATCTTTAATATTAATTTCTATATTTTTATTATTTTCTAGAAGTTCAATTGAAATAAATCCCTTACCCTTTATAGCATCTATACCATTTTTTATAATATTCTCGATAGTCCAGCTTATAAGTTGGTAATTAAACGGTATAATTATATTTTTTGAAGGAAATTTGATTTTAAAATTAATGTGTTCTGAACTTCTTTTTTTTAAGTATAAAATAGTTTTATTTAAGCAATTATTTATACTTTGAATTTTAAGTTCTGGTTTTGAGCCAATTTTAGAAAATCGTTCACTAATTATTTTTAGTCTTTCAACATCTTTTTCAATTTCAATAATTGACTCCGATTTTTTTTCTTTTAATAAAGTTATCCATCCCATCATAGAAGTTAATGGAGTTCCTATTTGATGGGCAGTTTCTTTTGCCATTCCAACCCAGAGACGATTTTGTTCTGAAATTTTTGAAGTTTTAAACACAAAATATAGAACAGCAATAAATAGAAGTATTATAAGTAATAATGCAAGAGGATAATATTGTAATTTTTTTAATATTAAGGAGTTTCCATAATATAGTTTTTGATTTACAATTAAAGTACCTTCAGAATTTTTATATTGAATAAGAATTGGATCATTTTCTTTTTTGATTTGTTTTAGCTTATTATAGAGGTATATAGAATCATTTAAATTATTATTCCACTCAATATTTCTAATTTCTATGATTTTTTCATTTTCATCAACTTGAATAATAGGATTTGTTCCTGATTTTTGTAAAACTTCAAAAGTTAAGTTACTCAGGTTTTGATTTTCAATATATTCTAGTTGTGCCATTGCCCAAAGTTCCATTTTTGTCCTCTCCTCTTGGCTAAGAGTTTTAAATAAAATATTTGTATTCCATAGGATTAATGCGACTATAGAGAATGAAATTAATAACCAACTGTTATTTAAATAATTTTTTATTTTAGAAATCAAATTGTATTAATATTATCTACTTAACTAAGATAATGTAATTTAAAATATGTTTTTTGATAAGATCTTATGCCGTTTACTTTTGTTACTTTTATAGATGAATTTAAATTAAGAAAATGGAAATAACAGGAAAAATAAAATGGATTGATAATATAAAAACCTATGGGTCTAATGGATTTAGAAAACGTGAAATTGTTATTACAACTCAAGAACAATATCCTCAGCAAATTTTAGTTGAGTTTGTTCAAGATAAATGTGAACTTTTGGAGTCATATCAAGTAGGTCAAAATGTTAGAATTGGAATTAATTTGAGGGGAAGAGAGTGGTTGAATCCTGAGGGTGAAACAAGATATTTTAATTCTATTCAAGGTTGGAGAATTGATCAATTAGATCAAGAAATTTCTAATGAAGAATCAATTCCATTGCAAAAACCTTTTGAGATTGCAGATCAGAATGATGAGAATGATGAAAGTGATGGTGAAGATGATTTACCTTTTTAAAAGATTTTTTATCTCGTTATACCTAAAGCATGAAGTTAAGTGGTCATTTACTAGACCAGTAGCTTGCATGAAAGAATAAATTGCTGTTGGACCAGTAAATTTGAATCCTCTTTCTTTTAAATCTTTTGAGATAATTGAAGATAAATTTGTGTACTGAGGTATTTCTAATTGATTGTTATATTGGTTTTGTATGGGTTTACCGTCAACAAAATTCCATATATAATTAGAAAAGCTTTTTTTTTTGAATTTTAATAAAAGCTTTAGCATTTGAAATTGCTGAATCAATTTTTAATTTATTTCTAATTATATCCTTATTAGTTAAGAGATTATTTTTTTATAAATCATATTTGGTTATTTTTTGAATATTAAATTTTGAAAAAGATTTTTGAATTTTTTTTCTTTTGTTTAAAATTATTTTCCAGCTCAATCCTGTTTGAAAAGTTTTTAAGATTAAAAATTCGAATAATTTATTTTGATCGAAATTAGGAATGCCCACTCATTAGCATGATAATTTTCACTTTCTTTATCACATATACACCAGGGACAACGTTTAATAGTCATATTAATGTTAAAAAAATTAAAAAAGTAAAATTGTATTTAAATTAATGAAACTCTAGCAAATGAATTTACCTCTACATTTGCAGATACACTTTTGATATATGAGTTTACAGAAATTTTATTTTCTTTTATATAGTCTTGATTTAATAAAGTATTGTCTTTAAAAAATTTTTTCAATTTTCCTTTTGCTATGTTATCGAGCATAGATTCTGGCTTTCCTTCTCGGCGTAATTGTTCTTTAGCAATTTCAATCTCTTTTTCAATAGTCTCTGGGGCTAAACTATTTTCATTAAGAGCAATTGGATTCATAGCAGCTACTTGCATAGCAATATTTTTTGATAGTTCATTTGCGTTTTCAAATTTTAGAGATAATCCGATTAAAGTTGCAATTTTATTACCAGCATGAATATAAGATCCAACATATTTGTCACGAACTCTTTTAAATTCTTTTAATTCAATTTTTTCTCCAATTACACCAGTTTGTTCATTTAATTTCTCGTTTATACTCATTCCATCAAAGTCGGCAGATAAAAGAGAATCTAGAGTTTCATGATTTAAAGCTATATCAGCAATATCATTAGCTAATTTTACATAATCTTGATTATTAGCAACGAAGTCAGTCTCACAATTTAGAGAAATTATTATTCCAGATGTTTTTTCATTATTTACTTTAGCAAGGACAACTCCTTCCCTAGATTCTCTATCAGCTCTATTTGCTGCAACTTTTTGACCATTTTTTCTTAAAAAATCTAAAGCTTTATCAAAATCTCCCTTGGACTCTACAAGGGCATTTTTACAATCCATCATACCAGCTCTAGTAGTTTGTCTTAGTTTATTAACTTCAGATGCAGTAATCTTAATAGTCATAATTAGCCTAATTTATTTATTGTTGTCAACTTTTTTTTTGACCTTTTATTTTGAAATTTTTGTTAAACTTTCTGGTTTATTTTCTTCTTTGTTTTCACCTTCTTCTTTTGTAGGCTCATCTTTTTTAGATTCGGATTCCATTTTCTTTAAATCAGACTCAGTTATTTCTTCTTTTTCTTTTTTACGGTCGTTTAGACCTTCTAAAATTGAAGATGTTAGAATTTCTAAAATCTTTTCAATTGATTTAGAAGCATCATCATTTGATGGAATAACAAAATTAACTTCTTTTGGGTTAGAATTGGTGTCAACCATTGCAAATATTGGTATTTTGAGTTTTTTAGCTTCTTTTACAGCAATATTTTCCCGGGTAGTATCGACAATAAAAACTGCTGCTGGAAGTCTATTCATTTCAGATATTGACCCTAAGTTTTTTTCTAATTTATTTCTTACTCTATTAATTTGAAGTTTTTCTTTTTTGGATAAAGTTTCAAATGTGCCATCTTTTTTCATTCGATCAATTGATCCCATTTTTTTGACAGTTTTTCTAATGGTAATAAAATTTGTTAACATACCGCCCGGCCATCTTTCTGTGATGTAAGGCATATTAACTGATGTTGCTTTTGCCGCAACTATATCTTTAGCTTGTTTTTTTGTTGCTACAAAAAGTATTTTTCTTCCAGAAGACGCAAGTTTTCTTAATGCGGATTTAGCTTCATCAATTTTTGCAGCTGTTTTGTATAAATTGATAATATGAATTCCGTTTCGCTCCATATAAATGTATGGTGCCATGTTGGGATTCCATTTTCTTGTTAGGTGTCCAAAGTGAACTCCTGCTTTTAGTAGTTCGTTTACTTCTGTTTGTGCCATTTTTTTAGTTTACGTTCTTATTTTTATTAGCAACATATTCTTTTATAAATACGTTTAGATGCTAAACTAATCTCCGCTTTAGCAGTTTGACCAATTGTTTATTTGATATATTAATGAACTTGTTTTAAAAAAGAAAACCATTTTATTATCTTTTTGAAAATTGAAATTTTTTTCTTGCTTTCTTTTGACCGAATTTTTTTCTTTCTACCATTCTTGGATCTCTAGTAAGTAAACCTTCAGGCTTTAAAATTAATCTATGTTCTTCGTTAATTTTACATAAAGCTCTTGAAATTGCTAATCTTACAGCTTCGGCTTGACCATTTGATCCACCTCCTTTAACAGTTATTTTTAAATCGTATTCCTCTTCGGTATTAGTTAAAACAAAAGGTTGAGAAATTTTATATTGTAGTGATGGCGTAGAAAAATAATCTTTAAAATTTTTCTTATTTACTAATATTGCCCCTTTTCCTTTATTTAAATATATCCGAGCAACGGATGTTTTTCTTCTACCTATTGTATGAACCGTATCCATTATAAAAGATCTTTTATATTAATTGCTTTTGGATTTTGGGCTTCATGTTTGTGCTGATCTCCTTCATAAATTTTTAAATTTCTGAATAATGAAGCCCCGAGTTTATTTTTTGGAAGCATCCCTTTAATAGAGTTTTCAACTAACTTAGTCTTATTCTTTTCATGAATTTGAGCTGGATTTTGAATTCTTTGACCACCAGGGTACCCTGTATATCTTATATATTGTTTTTGAGCCCATTTTTTACCAGTAAGAACTATTTCACTTGCATTAATGACAATAACGTTATCACCGCAATCAACATGAGGTGTAAAATTAGTTTTATATTTTCCCCTTAGAAGACTTGCTATTATACTTGACACTCTTCCCAAACGAAGTGATTTGACATCAACAATTATCCATTCTTTATTTACTGTTTTCGCGTTTGCTGATACAGTCTTGTAACTTAATGTACTCAAATTTTAAATTTTAAAAGCCTAATTATGGGCTGCAAATGTACAATTATATCTTATAAAAAAAAATCTCTATTGTTCATATTTAGATTCATTATTCTTTTTAATGAGCCTCTAACCAATTCTTTCCGATACCTATATCAACTATTAAAGCGACCTTTAATTTATATGCGTTTTCCATTTCTTTTTTTACTATAGATTTTAATAATTCCACTTCATTTTTATGGACATCAAAAACTAGTTCATCATGAACTTGAAGTAACATTTTAGATTTTAATTTTTTTTGTTCAATAATATTGTGAATATTAATCATTGCCAATTTAATTATGTCAGCTGCACTTCCTTGGATTGGAGCATTTACAGCATTTCTCTCTGCAGCACTCCTAACTATTGCATTTTGAGAATTTATGTTTTTAAGATATCTTCTTCTTCCTAAAATAGTTTCTACAAAACCATTATCTCTTGCAAAGTTTATCTGATTATTTATAAAATCATTTAATTTAGGATAGGTAGAATAGTATGTTTCTATTAATTTTTTAGCTTCTGTTCTATTAAGATTTGTTTGCTGACTTAAACCAAAAGCAGATATTCCATATATAATTCCAAAGTTTACAGTTTTTGCATTATTTCTTTGTTCTCTGGTTACGCTATTTATGTCAACATCAAATACTTTAGATGCTGTAGATTTATGAATATCTTCATTATTTTTAAAAGCGTTAATCATCCCTTGATCATGACTCAAAGCTGCAATGATTCTTAGTTCAATTTGTGAATAATCTGCAGCCATTAAATAAAAATTATTATTTTTTGACACAAAAGCTTCTCTTATTTTTTTACCTCTGTCTGTTCTAATTGGTATATTTTGAAGATTAGGCTTATTACTGCTTAGTCTCCCCGTTGCCGCTACTGCTTGATTATATACTGTATGAACTCTTTTTGTTAAAGGATTTATTTCTTCTGGTAATGCTTTAATGTAAGTGTTTTCTAGTTTTTCAAGAGATCTCCAATCTAAAATATCTGAAACTAAGGGGTTGTTTTTAGATAAGGCTGTTAACGTTTCTTCAGATGTAGAATATTGACCTGTTTTAGTTTTTTTTGGTTTATCTGTTAATTTGAATTTTTCAAACAGAATAATTCCCAGTTGCTTGGGAGATGAAATATTAAATTCTTCATCTGCTTTTTTAAAAATTATTTTTTCTAATTTTTTTTTATCTTTTTTTATTTTACCTGATAAAGCCTTTAAACAATTAACATCAATGTTTATTCCTTGGATTTCCATTTTAGTTAAAACATTTAATAATGGTAATTCTAAATTTTTAAATAAATCAATTGACTTCTGTTTTTTAAGTTCATTTTCAAAAGGAACTTTTAATTGTAGTGTTATGTTAGCATCTTCGAGAGAATATTCTGTTTGATCAAGAATTTCAACATCTTTCATAGTTTTTTGATTTTTTCCTTTAGGACCAATTAAGTCTTCAATCGGTTTAGGATAGTAGTTTAAATACGTTTCTGATAATATATTCAAATTGTGTCTCATATCAGGATTTATGATATAATGAGCAATCATTGTATCAAAAAAAGGTTCTTTTATATTTATATTATAGTTGTTTAAAACTTTAAAATTGTATTTTAAATTATGTCCAACTTTTTCGATTTCATGACTTTCAAAAAAAGGAATAAAATATTTTATTACTTTTTTTGCTTCTAATTCATTTTCGGGAATAATTAAATAATATCCTTTATTTTTTGACCATGAAAAAGCTATTCCAATTAATTTTGCTTCAAGAGCCTTTATTGAAGTAGTTTCAGTATCAAAACTAACAGTTTTTTGTTTTAGTAATTCATTTATTAATAGTTTGTATCCTAGAGGTGTGTTTATGTATTGATAAAAATGATTATTATTTGGGATTTCATTTTTTTTTTGATTTGAATTTATTTCTAATCCATGCTGTTCAAATAGATCAAACTGTTGTCCAATAATTTTGTAGTCTGATTTTGAAAATTTATCTTCTGATTCAGTGATAGTATGAGACGGAAACATTTTTTTTAAGCTTTCTAAAAGTCTTTTGAATTCTAACTCTTTAAAAATTTTTTCTACTTCTTCTATGTTAGGGTTTACCATTTTGAATTCATTAGTATCAAACTCAATTGGTACATTAAGAATAATTTTTGCTAATTTCTTAGAAATTAAACCTAGCTCTTTATTTGTTTCTATTTTTTCTTTTAATTTTCCTTTTAAATTACTGGTATTAGATAAAAGCTCTTCCAAAGAACCAAATTCTTTTATAAATTTTTTGGCAGTTTTATCACCTACGCCTGGTAAACCAGGAATATTGTCCACTGAGTCTCCCATCATTCCTAAATAGTCAATAACTTGATTAGGATTTTCAATTTCAAATTTTTCTTTAACTTCAGGAATTCCCCATATTTCAATCTCATTTCCTAATCTTGCTGGACGATAAATAAATATATTTTCAGACACTAATTGAGCAAAATCTTTATCAGGTGTAACCATAAATATTTTATAACCTTCTTTTTCAGCTTTTTTTGCAAGAGTTCCAATAATATCATCAGCTTCATAACCTTCTTTTTCAATAACTGGAATATTCATTGATTTTAGGATGTTTTGAATGTATGGGACAGCTATTTTTATTGCTTCAGGTGTTTCAAGTCGATTAGCTTTATATTCTTTATAAAGTTCCCTTCTTGATTTTGAGCCACCCTTGTCGAAACAAACTGCTAGGTTATCTGGATTTTCTCTTTTTATAACATCAAAAAGGGAATTTGTAAAACCCATAATAGCTGAGGTGTCCATACCCTTAGAATTAATTCTTGGGTTTTTTATAAAAGCATAGTAACCTCTAAAAATTAATGCATATGCATCGATTAAATAAAGAGTTTTTGCGTTATCCATTAATTTATTTCAATTAATTAGTAATAGTTTTAAAATTTTATTTGGAATCTAATCAAATTACTTGTGAAGGTAATTGTTAATTCACAATATGTAAAGATGAATATAGTTTATGTAATTTTATTTTATGGAGTTTGATGATTTATTTTTTATGAAGCAAGCCTTATTAGAGGCTGAAAAAGCTTTAGACAAGGATGAGGTTCCTGTTGGAGCTGTTATAGTAGTAAATCAAAGAATAATTGCGAGAGGACACAATTTAATTGAAAATTTAAATGATGTAACTGCTCATGCAGAAATGCAAGCTATAACTTCAGCTTCAAATTTTTTAAATGGAAAGTTTTTAGAAGATTGTACATTATATGTAACATTAGAACCATGTTCAATGTGTGGTGGGGCACTCTATTGGACTAGAATTGCTAGGGTTGTAATAGGAGCAATGGATTTTAACAGAGGATATTCAAGTTTAGGTATTAAACTTTATCATAGGACTATAGTTTCAAATGGAATTTTAGCTGATGACTCTCAAAAATTACTAAATGAATTTTTTAAAAAAAGACGCAAATAAAATAGCAATCATAAAGCGATTTATGATTGCTAAAACTAAGAAAATGTATATTTTATAATAGGGAGACTTGAGAAGCTTGCTTCCCTTTATCTCCTTCTTCTTCTACATAATCTACTTTATCTCCCTCTTTAATTTTTATATCATTAAGGGATGAAACGTGAACGAATACGTCTTCTCCAGACTCATCGTTAGTAATGAAACCGTAACCTTTGGCTTCATTAAAAAATTTAACAGTACCAGTCATGTTTAATAATTGTATTTAATTTAGTGATCAAAGTTATCTATATGTTTTAATTTAAAACACTTTTTTTTAATTTTTCTTTTATTTTTTTTATTTCTTATTTTTTTTAATTTTTTTGATATTTTCTCTAGTTAAAGTATAATCTTTTAATTTTTTTCCATTCCATTTATTATATAAAAATAGAGGCATAAAAATAAAAACTGCAATTAAAACCGAGAATCCAATAATTTTATCTCCAAGCTTAGATTGGAAATTTGCTTTATAATAAAATCCAAAGACTATTGATAATATTTCAGCAATAAAAAATATTTTTAAAAAATTTGTCAATTTTCTTTTTTTGATTTTAATGATAATGAGAGTTCATTTAGTTGTTTGGATTTAATTATTGATGGTGCATCAATCATTATATCTCTTCCTTTGTTATTTTTAGGAAATGCAATAAAATTTCTAATGGTTTCATCTCCTTTTAAAATAGCAACTAAACGATCTAGACCAAAAGCTATACCTCCATGTGGAGGTGCACCATATTGAAAAGATCCCATTAAAAACCCAAATTGTTTTTCTGCTTGTTCTTTAGAAAAACCTAAAATTTTAAATATTTTTTGTTGAAGTTTTTTGTCATGAATTCTTATTGAACCTCCACCTATTTCATTCCCGTTTATAACTAAATCGTATGCATTGGCTTTAACTTTTTCTGGTTTAGTATCTAAAATTTTGATTTGATCATTTTTTGGAGATGTAAATGGATGATGCATAGCATTATATTTTTTTAATTCATTGTCCCAATAAAGAAGAGGAAAATCAGTTATCCATAAAGGAGCAAATTCTTCAGAATTCCTTAATCCTAGCTCATCTCCCATCTTTAACCTTAAGTTTCCAATTTGAATTCTAGCATCCTTTTCTTTACCTGAGATAATCAAAATTAAATCTCCAGGTTTAGAATTACATTTTTTGATCCATTTTTTTAGTTCATTTGAATCAAAAAACTTATCAACTGAGGATTTTAAATTATTATCGGATTCATATTTAACCCAAATTAATCCATTTGCTCCAATTTGAGGCCTTTTTACCCAATCAGTTAATTTGTCAATTTGTTTTCTAGAATAAGTAGCAGAATCTGGAACTGAAATTGCAACAATTAGTTCTTCTTTATCAAATACATTAAAACCTTTATTTTTTGCTAAAGAATTTAAGTCATGTATTTTCATATCAAATCTTATGTCAGGTTTATCTGTTCCATAATTTAAGATAGCGTCTTCATATTTTATTCTAGGAAAGAAATCAACGGTTTTATTTTTAAGTTCTTTAATTAGGTGAATAATTAGAGATTCGAATTGATTTAATACATCTTCTTGGGTTACATAGGACATTTCACAGTCAATTTGGGTAAATTCGGGTTGTCTATCAGCTCTAAGATCTTCATCTCTAAAGCATTTTACTATTTGAAAGTATTTGTCTAAACCTCCTATCATTAAAAGTTGTTTAAATGTTTGAGGGGATTGAGGAAGAGCATAAAATTCTTTAGGGTTCATCCTAGATGGAACAACGAAATCCCTGGCTCCTTCAGGAGTTGATTTAATTAGATAAGGGGTTTCTATATCAATAAACCCTGCATTTGAGAGAAAGTTCCTAACTTTAATTGTTACTAGGTGTCTAAAAATTAAATTATTTTTGATTGAATTTCTTCTTAGATCAAGGTACCTATATTTCATTCTTAGTTCTTCACCTCCATCTGTATTTTCTTCAATAGTAAAAGGGGGTGTTTTTGATTCATTTAAAATGATCAATTTTTCAACTAAAATTTCTATAGATCCAGTTTGAATATCATTATTTTTTGATTTACGTTCTAAAACAGTTCCTTCAACTTGAATAACATATTCTCTATTAATTTGTTTTGCTTTTTCATAAACTTCTTTGGAAGTTCTTTCGTTATCAAAAACTAGTTGAGTAATACCATAGCGATCTCTTAGATCAATCCAAATTATGAATCCTTTATTTCTTATTTTTTGTGCCCAACCAGATAGAAGTACTTTCTCCCCTTTTTGTTTTAATGAAAGCTGACCACAGGTATGAGTTCTATACATAGTTAAGACAAAAATATAAAACTTAGATAATCTATAGGTAATTTATTTTATTATAAAAGCTTCTTAAATTGGTCTTTATAAATAAACTTTATAAATCAATAGAGTTTCTAAAGTTTTCACAAGGGTATTTATAAATTCAAATTGGCTATTTTTATAAAAAATTTTTATGGTTGATATCTATAGAAAATCTTTTCTTGAATATCTAGAATCACAAACTCTAACTAAATCTAAATTTAATCTATATGAACCAATAAATTATTTATTAAATCTTGAAGGTAAAAGATTTAGACCAATTTTAACATTGATTTCAGCAGATTGTTTTGGAGGTAAAATTAAAGACTCATTACCAGCAGCACTTTCTGTAGAGCTTTTTCATAATTTCACATTAATGCATGATGATATAATGGATTCTGCACCATTAAGACGAGGAAAAAAGACAGTTCATGAAAAATGGGATATAAATGCAGCTATTTTATCAGGTGACGCAATGTTGATTAAGTCATATGAATCTCTTCAGCTTTATGATATAAAATTACACTTATTACTTTTTCAATTATTAAATAAAACTGCTCTTGAGGTATGCGAGGGTCAACAGTTAGATATTAATTTTCAAACTAATGAAAATGTAATTTTAGAGGATTATATTAAAATGATAAAATTAAAAACGGCAGTTTTAATAGCTTGTTCTTTAAAGATGGGAGCAATTACTGCAGGTGCAACAAAAGAAGACTTAAAATTAATTTATGATTTTGGAATTAAAATAGGACTTGCATTTCAAATAAAAGATGATTTCTTAGATGTATTTGGGGGTTTGAAATCTTTTGGGAAACAACTGGGTGGAGATATAATAGAGAATAAAAAAACTATCTTATTTCATCAAGCTTATTCTAATCTTTCCAATGAAAATAGAGTTAGATTAATGGAATTTTTTTCCGATTCATATACTGGCACGAAAGATCAAAAGATTAATGAAGTGAGAAAAATTTATGCAAATTCAGGAGCAAAATCTTCTACAAAACTTTTAATTGGCAAATATTTAAATGAAGCTATGGAAAAATTGGAGATGATTTCAATAGACAAGGAAAAGAAAGAAATATTAAAAGATTTTGTAAATAATTATATTTTTTTTTAAAATTTGAATAAATTTTCTTATTTAAGAAATAGTTATCATCAACGATTGAATTTGTAAGAATTAAGCCTGAAGCTCCACCTCTACAAATTATATAATCATAATGCTTTTTAAGCATAAGAAGAGTCAAAAAGTAATTAAATTAATCTTTTGATTCTTCACTTAATTAAATCACTATTTTTGCCATGAATTATTCCAGAAATTAAATGGATGAGGTTTTATTATATTTTGAGTCTATTGATCCAATTTTAGGTGCTTTTTTAGCAACTTTATTCACTTGGGGACTTACAGCTCTTGGAGCATCTCTTGTCTTTTTTGTAAAAAACATGAATAGAACAGTATTAGATGGATTACTTGGCTTTACTGGCGGTGTAATGGTTGCTGCAAGTTTTTGGAGTTTATTGGCTCCTGGAATAGAAATGAGTAAAGGAGAAGGTTTTATAAAAGTAATTCCATCAGCGGTTGGGTTTACTTTAGGGGCAATTTTTATTTTTAGTCTAGATAAAATCTTACCTCATTTGCATATTAATTTTAAGGAAAGTGAAGGTATAAAAACACCATGGCATAGAACTACTCTTTTGGTTTTAGCCATAACTTTACATAATATTCCTGAGGGATTAGCAATAGGGGTTTTGTTTGGTGGAGTAGCGGCAGGTATACCTGAAGCATCTATAACTGGAGCAGTTGCTTTAGCTATAGGGATTGGGATTCAAAATTTTCCGGAGGGAATAGCAGTATCGATGCCAATGAGAAGACAAGGTGCTTCGAGATTTAAGAGTTTTTGGTATGGACAAATGTCGGCCATAGTTGAGCCTATAGCAGCAGTTATAGGTGCAGTAGCAGTTACATTTTTTACACCAATTCTTCCTTATGCATTGGCTTTTGCTGCTGGGGCAATGATCTTTGTTGTAGTAGAAGAAGTAATTCCTGAAACTCAATTAGAGAATAATACAGATATTGCAACACTCGGATTTGTTTTTGGCTTTGTTGTTATGATGATTTTAGATGTTGCCTTAGGGTAATGTTATTTAGAAAAATTTTTCCAACCTTGTGCACCGAGCTCAATTTGTTCACCTTTACTATTTATTAAATTACAACCCATCTTTTTTTCAGTTACATGACCTATTATAGTTAAAAGTTTATTTTCTTTAATTTTATCGTAGTCTTTTTGGGAAATCGTAAATAAAAGTTCATAATCCTCACCACCATTTAAAGCTGCGGTTATAAAATTTATTTTGAATTCATCAGATATTTTAATTACTTCAGAATCAATTGGTAATTTCTCTTCAAAAATTTGAAACCCTTTTTTTGAAGCTTTTGCCAAATGTAGTATCTCGGAGGAAAGACCATCACTTATATCAATCATCGAGGTTGGAGTAACATTAATTTCATCTAATAGTTTAATTATATCTTTTCTTGCCTCTGGCTTTAGTTGACGACCAATACTGTAAGAATATTCACTTAAATCAGGTTGAGATTTAGGATTAACTTTGAAAACGGATTTCTCTCTTTCCAAGACTTGTAATCCCATAAAGGCTCCACCTAGATCTCCACTAACAACCAATAAATTATTTGATTTAGCTCCAGATCTAGTAACAATTTTATCTTTGATTGATTCTCCAATCGCAGTTATAGATATTATTAGACCTTTTGAGCTGGATGTTGTATCTCCACCGATTAGATCAATTTTATAATTTTTGCAAGCTAGTTGAATTCCAGCATATAATTCATCTAAGGCTTCAACTGTGAACCTATTAGATGCTCCAATTGAAATTGTAATTTGTCTTGCTTTTCCATTCATTGCATAAATATCAGATAGATTAACTACAACTGCCTTATAACCAAGATGTTTTAATGGCATATAACTTAAATCAAAATGAACCCCTTCGATAAGAATATCTGAAGTTATCAATGATAGTTCAGAATTATGATTTATTACAGCTGAATCATCTCCAATTCCTATAATGCTACTAGGATTCTGAAGTTGAAAAGATTTAGTTAGATGGTCGATTAAAGCGAATTCACCAAAATCGGATAATGGAGTTTTGGGTGTATCTTTGTTTTCAAACATTATGTAAAATTAAGAGATTTAATTCTTTAAGTTTTATTTATCCATTTAATATTTTTATGAAACATTTAATTATTTTATTGGGTTTTGTGTTAATATTTTATCAATGTATAAAAAAGGATACTGATGAAATTATTTCTAACTCTGATGATAAATCTATAGTTCCAGATTTAATTGAAGGTGAAGGAATTTTAATTGAAGGAAAAAGTATTTGTGAAAATGGTTTTGCAGGAATTTATCCTTGCAAGGGTTATGATTTATTATCTAGGATACCTTTAGAGTATTTTAAAAGTAAGGAAGGAAATGATAGTTGGGGTTGGACAGACTCATTAGATGGAAAGGAATATGTGTTAATGGGATTAGACGATGGGACAGCTTTTGTTGATATAACTAATCCAGAAAATCCTGTATATCTAGGAAAATTACCTACTGCAACTGTTAATAGTTCATGGAGAGATATTAAAGTATATAATGATTATGCATACATTGTTAGTGAGGCTCTTGGACATGGTTTGCAAGTTTTTGATTTAAATAAATTAAGAAATGGGTTGACAGATCAAATTTTTGAAATTGATTTTCATCTCAAGGATTTTGGAAACGCTCACAATATTGTCATTAATGAAGAATCTGGTTTTGCATTTGTTGTTGGGTCAGAATTGTTTGATGGTGGACCAGTTTTTATTGATATAAATTCTCCAAAAAACCCTTCTATAGTTGGAGGTTATTCCCTTTCATCTTATACACATGATGCACAAGTTGTAAAATATAATGGTCCAGATGAAAGATTTAAAGGAAAAGAAATTTTATTTGGGAGTAATAGTTTGGGAGGAGAAAATAATCAAATAATAATATTAGACGTAACTAATAAAAAAAATCCAGAATTGCTGTCTTCAATTGAATATTCTAATTCTGGTTATACTCACCAAGGGTGGTTGAGCGAAGATCATAAATATTTTTTTTTAGGTGATGAGTTAGACGAAATAATTATAGGACATAGAACTAGAACAAGAGTTTTTGATGTTATGGATCTTGAAAACCCAAATATTTATCATAATTATTACGGACCAACATCTGCAATTGATCATAATATATATATAAAGGGATCGACATTTTATATGGCAAATTATACTGCAGGCATGAGAGTTGTTGATATTGAAAATATTGAAGAAAAAGTAATGGATGAAATTGGATTTTTTGATACTTATGTTTTAGACAATTCAACTAATTATTATGGAGTATGGAATGTTTATCCTTTTTTTTCTAGTGGAATAATAGTAATAAGTGATATTAATTTAGGTCTTTTTTTAGTTAAATCCTCCGATGGATTATGAAATATTTTATGATATTCTTTTTTTGTCTTGTTTCAATCAATTGTTCAAAAAATTTTGAAACGAATTTTCCAGATTCATATTCTTTTAATGCTGATTTTAGATCTATTGATATTTATGGAGGTTCAAACGAAGATATTGCTCATGCAATAGTTAAAACGTATGATGGAGGTTTTGCTGTAATTGGTAATACAAAAAGCCAAGATCAAGATTTAGATTTTAAGAGTTCTGATGACAGTGATATTTTATTTTTAAAATTTAAATCTAATTTAGAATTAGAATTTATAAAAACTTATGGAGGAAGTGGTGATGATAGAGGTTATGATTTAGTTCAATTAATAGATCAAGGTTTTATTCTTTTAGGCTATAGTAAAAGTTCTGATGGAGATGCATCTTTGAATAAAGGACAACATGATAATTGGGTGATTAGAATTGATAGAAAGGGAGAAATAATTTGGGAAAAGAGCTTTGGTTTTGCTGGTCATGACCATGCCTACAATATAATTCCGACTTTGGATGGAGGATTTTTTTTTAATGGATTTTTGGATGTAACAGCTTCTAATGGGTTAGGAATGGATGGGAAAAAAATTGAAAATTCAAAGAAACATGGAGTCGGGGAATTTTGGTGTCACAAAATAGATAAAAATGGAAATTTACAATGGAGAAATTTTTTCGGAGGAACAAACAATGATAGATCCTATGATGCGATTCAAACTTCAGATGGAAACTTCATAGTTATAGGTACATCTGAAAGTAATGATTTTCAAATATCTAATTCTAAAGGAAGTTATGATATGTGGGTAATTAAAATAGATAAAAAAGGTGATCTTATTTGGGAGAGATCATTTGGAGGGAAAGGATATGATGGAGGGCGTGCTATTATTGAGAATTCTTATGGTAATATCATGATTCTGGGGCAAAGCCTGAGTTTTGATGGAGATGTTAGTGACCCATTGGGTTCTTCTGATTTTTTATTGGTAAATATGACCAGAGAAGGGGAAATTCTTAACGTTGAAAATTTAGGAACTTCTAATTTTGATTCTGGGAAATCTATTTTAGAGCTTATTGATGGAAGTGTTTTTTTGCTAGGACATACAACCGATAATTTATCTTTAGATGAAAATATAGGGAGTGATATTTTATTTATTAAAACTCTTCCTAGTGGAATGTTTATAGAAAAACAGATCATTGGTGGAACAGGAACAGATATTGGTTATGATTTTACTCAATTGTTAGATGGATCAATAATTATTGTTGGATCTAGTGATAGTAAAGATGGGTTTTTTTCAAAAAGTAATGGTAAAGAAGATGTATTTATAGCTAAATGGAACTAGAAAGATTTATAAGTTAATAGCTTAAACGAATAGATTGTTAAATAAAATTTATAGAAATGAACTATATTTGCATATAATTTATAATGATGATAAAAGTTGCGAATTCTGCTAAAGACAAGGTTTCTTTATTAATGCAAGATGAAGGATATGATCCAATCAAAGATTATGTTAGAGTTGGAGTTAAAAGTGGTGGATGTTCTGGATTATCATATGACCTTAAATTTGATAAAAGAATTAACAGTGAGGATAAGGTTTATGAAGACAATAATATTAAAATTCTCGTTGATAAAAAAAGTCTACTATATCTTATTGGAACAACTTTAGAATATTTTGGCGGGTTAAATGGTAAAGGATTTGTTTTTAATAATCCAAATGCTCAGAGAACATGTGGTTGTGGTGAAAGTTTCTCTTTATAAAATTTATAAAAATGGGTTATACTGAAGAAGAGTTAAAAAAAGAATTGGAAACCAAAGAGTATGAATATGGTTTCCATACTAAGATTGAATCCGATACTTTCCCTAAAGGTTTAAGTTCAGAAATAGTAAAAAAAATTTCAAAAAAAAAGGGGGAACCAAAATGGATGACTGAATGGAGATTGAAATCATTAAAGTCTTGGAAGGAAATGGTTGAACCTGAATGGGCAAATATTAATTATAAAAAGCCTGACCTTCAATCAATTTCATATTATTCAGCACCTAAAAAAAGAGATAAATATAAAAGTTTAGATGAGATTGATCCTGAATTATTAAAAACTTTTGATAAACTTGGAATTTCTATTGATGAACAAAAAAAATTATCTGGTGTTGCATTAGATATAGTTGTTGATTCTGTTTCTGTTGCAACCACTTTTAAAGATACTTTAGCTAAAAAAGGAATAATTTTTTGTCCAATATCAGAAGCAATTAAAAAACACTCGAAACTGGTTAAAAAATATATTGGAACAGTGGTTCCTCCTAAAGACAACTATTATGCCGCATTGAATAGTGCTGTTTTCACAGATGGATCCTTTTGTTATATACCAAAAGGAGTTAAGTGTCCTATGGAATTATCTACATACTTTAGAATTAATGAACCTGGAACTGGTCAATTTGAAAGAACTTTAGTAATTGCTGATAAAGATAGTTATGTAAGTTACTTAGAGGGCTGTACAGCTCCATCAAGAGATGAAAATCAGTTGCATGCTGCCGTAGTAGAGTTGATTGCATTAGATGATGCTGAAATTAAATATTCTACAGTTCAAAATTGGTACCCTGGTGATAAAAAAGGAAAAGGAGGTGTATATAATTTTGTTACAAAAAGAGGAATTTGCCATACCAGAGCTAAAATATCATGGACTCAGGTTGAAACTGGATCAGCAATAACATGGAAATATCCTTCTTGTATATTGAAAGGAGATCATTCTATAGGGGAATTTTATTCAATTGCTGTAACAAATAATTATCAACAAGCTGATACTGGAACAAAGATGATTCATTTAGGGAATAACACAAAAAGTACAATCATATCTAAAGGAATTTGTGCTGGGAAATCAAATAATAGCTATAGGGGGCTAGTTCGAGTATCTCCACGAGCGAAAAACGCTCGAAATTTTTCTCAATGTGATTCTCTTTTGATGGGAAATAATTGTGGATCTCATACTTTTCCATATATAGAGGTAAAAAATAATTCTGCACAAATAGAACATGAAGCCACAACCAGTAAAATTGGTGAGGATCAAATTTTCTATTGTAATCAAAGAGGAATTGATACTGAAAAAGCAATAGCTCTTATTGTAAATGGTTTTAGTAAAGAAGTATTAAATAAATTACCAATGGAGTTTGCTATTGAGGCTCAGAAATTATTAGAAATTTCTCTTGAAGGCTCCGTTGGATAAAAAATAAAAATATGCTAACAATTGAAAATCTTCACGCTAAGGTTGATGGAAAACACATATTAAATGGAATTGATCTTGATGTTAAAGCTGGTGAGGTCCATGCTATAATGGGACCCAATGGTTCTGGAAAAAGTACTCTTTCTTCAGTTATAGGAGGGAATGAAGATTATTTAATTACTAAAGGAACTATGTTATTTGATGGAATTGATCTTTCAGAATTAGATGCTGAAAGTAGAGCTCATTTAGGGGTTTTTTTATCTTTTCAATATCCTGTTGAAATACCTGGAGTTACAGTAACAAATTTTATAAAAACTGCGATAAACGCAACGAGAAAAGCTAAAGGTTTAGAAGATACTTCTTCGAGTGAATTATTGAAGAAAATTAGAGAAAAATCAAAACTTTTAAATATTGAGTCAAAATTTCTTTCAAGATCTTTAAATGAAGGATTTTCTGGAGGAGAAAAGAAACGAAATGAAATTTTTCAAATGCTTATGTTGGAGCCTAAATTGGCAATATTAGACGAAACGGATTCGGGGTTAGATATAGATGCTTTAAAAATTGTAGCAAATGGCGTTAATAAATTTAGAACTAAAAAAAATGCAGTTGTATTAATAACGCATTATCAGAGACTATTAGATTATATTGTTCCAGATTTTGTTCACGTATTATTTGAAGGTATAATTGTGAAATCAGGAACAAAAGAATTAGCTCATGATCTTGAAGATAAAGGATATGATTGGGTTAAAGATTTAATTTAGGTATGGAGTTAAAAGAAAAATTATTATCATCTTATATAGCTTTTGAAGAAAGAATTGATTTATCAGACTCTATTCATAAGACAAGAACAGATGCTTTAAAGATTTTTGAAAAGAATGGATTTCCTTCAAGAAAAGATGAATCTTGGAAGTATACTTCTCTATCTTCAATTCTTCAAGAAGATTATGCTTTGTTCCCAAATTCAGAAACTACAATTGAATTAAGACAGGTTAAAAAATATTTTTTGTATGATACAGATACTTATAAGGTAATTTTTATTGATGGAGTTTATAGTCCTTTTTTATCAGACACAACTCATAATGGCTTAGATGTATGTCTAATGTCTTCTGCATTAACTAAGCCTAAGTTTAGAAGTTTAATTAAAAGTTATTTTAATAAAAGTATACCTAAAGAAGATAGCTTGTCAGCTCTCAATACGTCATATGCTTTAGAAGGTGTATTTATATATATACCAAAGAATATTATAGCTGAAAAACCAATAGAAATAATTCATTTTGCTTCAGGAAATGAAAAATCATTATGGTTACAACCAAGAAATTTAATAGTTGTTGATAAAGGGGCTCAAGTTCAAATAATAGAACGTCATCAAAGTCTTAAAGAACATCCTGTAGTCACGAATTCTGTAACTGAGGTATATTCTCATGAAAATTCAAAAGTAGATTGGTATAAGTTACAGAATGATCTTGTTTCGGCGTCACTTATTGATAATACATACATTGTTCAACAAAAAAATAGTGAGGTAAGTCTACATACTTTTTCACTTGGAGGAAAGTTGGTTCGTAATAATTTGAATTATTTTCAGAAAGGAGAGAATGTATGTTCAATTTTAAAGGGAGTAACAATTTTGAGAGGGAAAGAACATGTAGATCACTCTACTTTAGTTCATCATGAACAACCTTATTGCGAAAGTCATCAAGATTACAAAGGTGTTTTTTCTGAGAAGTCTATAGGTGTTTTTAATGGAAAAATTCTAGTAGATAAAAATGCTCAAAAAACGAATGCTTTTCAACAAAATAATAATATTCTTTTGGATGATAAATCAACTGTGAATACAAAGCCTCAGTTAGAAATTTTCGCAGATGATGTAAAATGTTCTCATGGTTGTACTGTTGGACAGCTAGATAATAAAGCTTTATTTTATTTACGCTCACGTGGCATACCAATAAAAGAGGCAAAGGGACTATTGACTTATGCTTTTGCAAATAATGTTTTAGAAAGTGTGAAATTACCTTCATTAAAAAAGAGAATTAATAATCAGATTGCTAATAAATTAGGAGTTAGTTTAGGTTTTGAATTATAATTATTTTAATGTTAAAAAAGTTCGTGAAGACTTTCCGATTTTATCTCGAAAAGTCAATGGAAAGCCTATAGTTTATTTTGACAATGCTGCTACTTCTCAAACACCTACAAAGGTAATTGATGTTATTTCGAATTATTATTTAAAATACAACGCTAATATTCATAGAGGAGTTCATTTTTTGAGTCAGGAAGCAACAGAAGCATATGAAAATTCTAGAAGAATAATTAAAAATCATTTTAATTCTAAGGGAACTAATGAAGTAATATTTACATCTGGAGCCACTCATGGCATTAACATTGTTTCCTCTGGTTATTCAAAGTTTTTAAATAAAAATGATGAACTTTTGGTTTCTAATATGGAACATCATTCAAATATTGTTCCTTGGCAAATGCTTTGTGAATCTTCAGGTGCTAAATTAAGAGTTATACCAATGTCTAGTAATGGGGAATTAATAATGGATAAATTTGATGAGCTATTATCTTCAAAAACCAAATTAGTTTTTTTAAATCATGTTTCTAATGTATTAGGAACTATTAATCCAATTGAAGAAATAATTAAAAGAGCTCATTCTGTTGGAGCAAAGGTCTTAATTGATGGAGCTCAGGCATCGCCTCATATAAAGACTGATTTGCAGTTTTTGGATGTGGATTATTATGTAACCTCAGCCCATAAAATGTGTGGTCCTACTGGAGTAGGTATGCTTTATGGTAAAAAGGATCTTTTGAATAATCTTCCTCCATTCCAAGGCGGTGGAGAAATGATTTCAGAAGTGACTTTTGATAAGACAACTTATGCAGATTTACCTCATAAATTTGAGGCTGGCACTCCTAATATTTCTGGAGTTATTGCTTTTGGAGCAGCTATAGATTATCTTAACTCTATAGGTTTTGATAATATCTCAAAATATGAGAATGAATTGCTCTATTATGGTGAACAAGCTATAAAAAAGATTGATGGAATTCAAATTTATGGAGAGTCATCTAATAAGACACCAGTTATATCATTTAATATAAATGGAATTCATCCTTATGATATAGGAAGTATTCTAGATAAAATGGGCATTGCTGTAAGAACAGGACATCATTGCGCTCAACCAATAATGGATTTTTATAAAATACCTGGAACAGTAAGAGCGTCTTTTTCTTTTTATAATACCATGGAAGAGATTGATTTATTAATTAAAGGTTTAAAAAAAGCTAAAATGATGTTACAATAATTTTTATTTTTAGTAATGAATAATATTGAGTCTATTAAAGATGATATAATTTCTGAATTTTCATTATTTGAAGATTGGATGCAAAAATATGAGCATATAATTGAATTAGGTAAATCAATTCCTATTATAGAACTAAAATTTAAAGTTGATGAAAATATAATTAAAGGTTGTCAAAGTAAAGTTTGGCTTCATGCTGAATTAAAAGAGAAAAAAGTTTTTTTTTCTGCAGACAGTGATGCAATTATTACGAAAGGTATAATAGCTATTCTTATTAGAGTGTTTTCAAATCAAGAACCAAAAAAAATTTTAGAATCAGATACAAAATTTATTGATCAAATAGGCTTAAAAGAACACTTATCTCCTACTAGAGCTAATGGTTTAGTTTCTATGGTAAAACAGATAAAAATGTATGCGTTGGTATTTAATATTCAAATAAATTAATAATGGACAATAATAAAAATGACACAAATAAATTAGGTGAAAAAGTAATAGGGGTTTTAAAAACTATTTTTGATCCTGAAATACCTGTAGACATATATGAATTAGGGTTAATTTACGATGTATTTGTAAATGAGGATAACGATGTAAAAATATTAATGACTTTAACTAGCCCTAACTGTCCTGTAGCAGAGACTCTTCCAGTTGAAGTAGAAGAGAAAGTTAAGTCAATAGATGAAATTAAGGATGCTCAAGTGGAAATAACTTTTGATCCACCATGGAGTAAAGATCTAATAAGTGAGGAAGCTAAACTTGAGTTAGGAATGTTATAGTATGTCAACTGAAATTA
>CAUZKB010000014.1:0-31718 GCA_963580575.1 Bacteroidia bacterium
AATTTTATTCGACTTCATATTATTGTATTAAAATTTAATAATGACATTTACCACATTCTAAACCACCCATTTGAGCAACAGTAAGTTTCTCAACACCATACTTTTTAGATAGCTCCTCATGAATTTTTGTGTAATATTCATTACTCTCAACTTTTATATTAGACCCTCTATGACAATCAATACACCAACCCATCGTTAATGGGGAATATTGATACATTATTTCCATTTCTTCAACAGGACCATGACATTTTTGACATTGAATTTCTCCAACTTCGTGATGTTGTGCATGATTAAAATACACAAAATCTGGCAAATTATGTATACGAACCCATTTTACATACTCTGTTTCACCCGTATATTTTTGATTTTCTTCATCCCATCCAACTGCAGTATATAATTTTTTTATCTCATTAGTATAAAAATCTTTTGTATAACCATTTTCAACATCCTCTTCACCATTATATTCAACAATATTTCTATGACAATTCATACAAACATTTAAAGAGGGTATTCCTGAGTTTTTTGAAATCCTTGCCGAAGAATGACAATATTTACAATCGATTTTATTTACCCCAGCATGAATCTTATGAGAAAAATGTATAGGCTGAACTGGCATATAACCCTGATCTACCCCAAGTTGCATAAGATAGTCATAAAGGAGGTAAGTGCTGCTTAACAAAAATAAAATTACACTAACAAAAACTAAAAATTGATTTTGAACAAAAGCTTTCCATATAGGTATTCTTTTTTCTTTGAGTTCAGGAATTATTTTTACTCCACTTGCTTTTGCAATTTTTAGTAAAGTTTTTTGAACTAAATATAACATTACAACCAGTATCATTAATACTAGAGTAAGAGCTACTAAAATTAAATTATTTGATATCTCATTTCCCTGAGATGCATTAACCACAATTGATGAAGCAACAGGAGCTTTAGATAGAGGAGGTATATAATCAGTGTAAGCTAAAATATTATCAATGTCCAAATTAGAAAATTGAGGAAAATTATTCATTATAGACTTGTTATATTCCTCATAAATTGCAACAGCTTGGGCATCCCCAGCCTTAATCATCGCACTACCTTTTTTTATCCAACTATATAACCATTCCTTATCATACTTTTCAGAAACCCCTTTTAAAGCAGGGCCAATAGCTCTTTTATTAATTTTATGGCATGCAGCACAATTTGCATTAAATAACTTTTTCCCTTCCTTAACAGCAGGATCATCTTGACTATAGAGATTCTGAAATGAAAATGAAAAAAATATACTAAAACTCCAAGCGAGAAATAAATATAAAGAAATACTTTGTTTAAACTTTATTGTAAAATATTTTAATAGTTGCAAAAAAATAATTTTTCAAAAAACGTAGCAAAATAGCTATAGCAAAAATAATACATAGACTCGGTTTGTAAAACTGTTCTAATTAACAATTACACAATTTATATTAATTCTAAATAAAAGAAAGTCTAATTTAATTAATTTTGATTATGAAACTATCATCCTTTTGATAATGTCAAAATTTTTAATTTTAATTCTATTATTAATATTCTCTATTAAGTTTTCAAATGCTCAGACTACCAATGTTGAAATTAAACAAGATTCTATTATTAACAATTTAGAAAACCTCAAGATTAAAATTGATAAAGAAAATTTTGAATCAGAATTTTATACGATTCAATTATATAATGGCACACTGGAAAAATCAAAAAATGTTATAAAAAAATTTAAAAAAATTTTTCCAAATGAAAAAACATCCTTAAGTTTTGAAACACCTAATTACAAGGTCCAATTTGGAAATTATAAGTTCAAAATTATCGGATTAAAAAAACTACATGATTTGAAAAAATATTTTCCTTCAGCTTTTCTTTTAAAAAAAGAGTTATAACTTTTTCCTAACTTCTACTTCTTGGAAGGATTCTATAGTATCATTTACTAAGATATCATTATAATTTTTTAATTGAATACCACAATCATATCCTTTCAAAACTTCTTTAACATCATCTTTAAATCTTTTAAGTGATATTAAACTTCCAGTCATGACCATACAACCTGCAATTGTGCCTACTCTTGAAATTTTAAATGTTTCTCTAACCTCTGCTGTTCCTGTTATTTCCTCCTTCACTTCAGGAGACAACATTCCCTCCATTGCATCCTTCACATCATTAATTGCATCATAAATTATCGAATATGAACGAATATCAATTTCTTCCTTTTCAGCCAATAATCTAGCATTTCCCATTGGTCTAACATTAAATCCAATTACAATGGCATCTGAAGCCGAAGCTAATAAAACATCTGATTCCGTAATTGCACCAACACCTTTATGAATAATTTTAACTTCTATCTCATTAGTTGATAATTTTTGTAAAGAATCTGTTATAGCTTCAACTGAACCATCAACATCTCCTTTTAATATAATATTAAGCTCTTTAAATTCACCAAGTGCAATTCTTCTTCCAATCTCATCCAAAGTAATATGTCTCTGAGTTCTAACTGTTTGCTCTCTAATTAATTGAGTTCTTTTTGAAGCAATTTGTTTTGCTTCACGTTCATCCTCTAAAACATAAAAAGAATCTCCAGCTTGCGGCGCGCCATCAAGACCAAGAATTGAAACAGGAGTTGATGGAAATACTTTCTCTAAATTTTTGCCTCTTTCATCAAAAACAGCTTTAATCTTTCCGCTATGTTTTCCAGCTAACATATAATCACCAATATTTAATGTGCCATTTTGCACAAGAATAGTTGAAACATAACCTCTTCCTTTATCTAAAAAGGCCTCAACAACAGTTCCCTTAGCTCTTTTTGAAGGATTAGCTTTAAGCTCCAATAATTCAGCTTCAAGCAAAACTTTTTCAAGCAACTCATTAACTCCTGTCCCATTTAAAGCTGAAATATCATGAGATTGGATCTTACCTCCCCAATCTTCAACCATTAAATTCATTCCTGCTAAAGACTCTTTGATTTTCTCTGGATTAGAATTTGGTCTATCAATTTTGTTTATAGCAAAAACTATAGGAACATTTGCAGCTTGAGCATGACTAATAGCTTCTTTTGTTTGAGGCATTATGTCATCATCAGCTGCAATAACAATAATAGCTATGTCTGTAACTTGAGCTCCCCTTGCCCTCATAGCAGTAAATGCTTCGTGACCAGGAGTATCTAAAAAAGTTATTTTTTGATCACTTTCCAACTCTACAGAATAAGCTCCTATGTGTTGAGTAATTCCTCCTGATTCACCTGCAATAACATTTTCCTTTCTTATGTAATCAAGTAAAGATGTTTTACCATGATCTACATGACCCATTACTGTAACTATTGGATAACGAGGTTTAACATCCTCATCATTATCTTGATCATCATCAATAATATTTTCCTCAGACTCTGCCTTTTCAAAAGACACTTCATATCCAAATTCTTCAGCAACTATTGATAAAGTTTCTGCATCTAATCTTTGGTTCATTGTTACCATAATTCCAAGAGACATACATGCTGAAATAACTTCAGTCGTATTAACTTCCATCATTGTAGCTACTTCAGAAACAGTAATAAATTCTGTAACTTTCAGAATTTTACTGTCTTGTTCAATTTGAGCTAATTCCTCTTCAGATTTAATCCGATGCTGATCTCTTTTATCCTTTCTGTGCTTTGCACCCTTAGATTTAGATGAACTCCCCTGAAGTTTTTCAAGAGTTTCTCTAATTTGTTTTTGAACCTCTTCCACTGTCGGTTCTTCTTTCTTTAAAAATTGACTTTTTTGTTTAATTGACTTTTTTGTTAAAACATTATCTTTAGAAACAATCTGTTTTTTTCGAGGATCCTTACTTATTCTTTTTCTTTTTCTTTTTCTAGCCTCTTCAATATTTTGTTCTTTCTGATTAAGTTTATCAAGATTCAATGTTTGTCCAGTCTTTTTTGGTCCTGAAAGTTTTTGATAATTAGTTTCAACTACATCTTTAATTTCATTTTCAGATTTTTTACTTTCTTCCAATAATTCTTTTTTATGATAATCCACATCTTGATTACTCTTAAAATGTTTTTTGTTTTCATTTTCAACATTTGAATCATCTAAAACAATCTTTTCTAATTGATCCTTTTTATTATTTTCCTTTTTTTTAAAATCAATTTCACCTATTATTTTAAGTTTATCAATATGGACTATGTTAGGGTTTATTTCATCTCTTTTCGAAATTTTATTATGACGATCTTGCTCCTTTTGTTCTTGTATAATTCTTAAATTCTCTTTTTCTTTTCTATTTTCCTCACTAATTTCATCGGAAGCAACTCTGTCAGACTTGTCAACTTCAAATTCATCTAATAAAATCTTATATATCTCATTAGTTATTTTTGAAGTTGGTCTTATATCTATATTTACCTTTTTTTGAACAAGAAATTCAGAAACCCTATCTAAAGAAACATTTAGTTCCCTTAAAACTTTATTGATTCTTATACTTGGTTTATCTGTCATAATTACTTTCTCTAATTTAAAAAAATAAAAAATTTAACCAGATTATTTATTAAATTCTTCTTTAAGAATTTTTACTACGTCTTTAATAGTTTCTTCCTCAAGATCAGTTCTTTTTACTAAATCATCAATTTCAAGCTCCAAAATACTTTTAGCAGTATCCAAACCTACTTTTTTAAATTCATCAATAACCCAAGAATCAATCTCATCTGAAAATTCTCTTAATTCAACATCTTCCTCTACTCCATCTCTATAAACATCTATTTCATAACCTGTCAATTTTCCTGCCAATCTTATATTAGTTCCTCCCTTACCAATTGCTTTTGAAACTTCCTCAGGATTTAAAATAACCTCTACAGTTTTATTTTCTTCATTAATTTTAAGAGAATTAATTTTAGCAGGACTTAAAGCTCTTGTAATATAAAGCTGTAAGTTATTAGTATAATTAATTACATCTATATTTTCATTTCCTAACTCTCTAACAATACTATGTATTCTTGATCCTTTCATTCCAACACAAGCTCCAACAGGATCAATTCTATCATCATAAGAATCAACTGCAACTTTAGCTTTTTCCCCAGGAATCCTTACTGCTTTTTTTATGGTAATTAATCCATCAAAAACTTCTGGAATTTCTTGCTCAAATAATTTTTCTAAAAAAAGAGGAGAAGTTCTTGACAAAATTATTTTTGGCTTATTCCCTTTTAATTCAACACTTTCAATAATCCCCCTAATATTATCTCCTTTTCTAAAAAAATCATTAGGTATTTGTCTATCTTTTGGTAAAATAATTTCATTTCCATCATCATCCAACAAAATTATTTCTCTACTCCTTATATGATGAACCTCTGCAGAATATAAATCACCCTCTCTATCCTTATAATGTTTAAAAATATTTGAGCTATCATGTTCAAAAATTTTAGCAACCAAACTTTGTCGAAGGTATTGAATTGTTCTTCTTCCTAAATCAATTAATTTAACTTCTTCAGAAACATCTTCACCTACTTCAAAATCAGGTTCAATCTTTCTTGCTTCACTTAATTTAATCTCTTGATTTGAATCTTCTACTTCATTATCCTTAACAACAACCCTATTTCTCCATATTTCCAGATCACCCTTATCAGGATTAATTATAATATCAAAATTTTCATCAGATCCATATTTTCTTTTTAGTGTATTTCTAAATACATCTTCTAAAATAACCATCAGAGTAACTCGATCAATTAATTTTTCATCTTTAAACTCTGAAAATGAATCAATTAAAGCTAAATTTTCCATACTACTAATTTTTAATTTATTTATAAAACAACTTTTGCACTTACAACATTAGAATAGTATAGTGTTTTATTTTTTTTAACACTTATTTTCCCCTTTCCTATTGGTTTTGATTCTCTTTGACTCCATTCAATTGTAAAATTATCTTCATTAACTTTAGTCAATTCCCCTATAAATGGTTTAGATTCATTTGTAAAAACCTCTAATTTTCTTCCAACATTCTTTTTGTACTGACGACTACTTTTTAATAAACTACCTATTCCTACAGATGTTACCTCAAGAGAAAAATTAAACTTTTCTCTATCAATTTGATCTTCAATTTTACGACTTATAATTGCACAGTCTTTTAAAGATACTCCATTATCACCATCAATGATTAATTTAATATCATTCCTATAACTCACCTTTAAATCAATTAAAAATAAATCTTCATAATCATTTAAAATCTCTAAAACTATATTTTTTACAATTTCACTAAAACTCATGCCAAAAAAAAAAGGGGACTTATTAGTCGCCTCTGATATAATTTTTTCAAAATGCCCACAAATATAGCTTTATTATTTATGAATTACAATTTCTTTATAGTTGTTGATTTAATATAATAATTTGTTAAAGTCCCCAATTAGCATAAAAAATCCTCTGCTATAAAACAGAGGATAAGTTGGCCTACTAGGGCTCGAACCTAGACTCTTCTGGACCAAAACCAGACGTGTTACCAGTTACACCATAGGCCAAAAACGTTGTAAATTTAAATTAAAATGTTTTCCCAGATAAAATAAAAATTGATTTTTTTTTATTTTATAAAATTTAATCCTTTAATTGTTAACTATACTTATAAATTGAATTAAAAAAAGATTCTCTCTTATTTATTTATGATTATTTTCGTTCCAACATTTTAAAAAAATAATGACTAATAAAACTTTTAATATTTGGAATAACTTCTTTGGTTGGATTATATTTCTTATAGCTCTCTTTACTTTTGGAAGTACTGTAGAACCTACTGCAAGTTTCTGGGATTGTGCAGAATACATTGCTACATCAGCGAAACTTCAAGTAGGCCATCCCCCTGGCGCGCCTTTTTTTCAGATGATGGGAGCCTTTTTTTCCTTATTTGCAAAGTCATCAGACCAAATAGCAGTAATGGTAAATTTCATGTCTGTCATTTCAAGTGCAACAACCATTTTATTTTTATTCTGGACAATTACAGTTTTATTAAAAAAAATATATAACATTAAATCATTTGATAATACAATCAAACGAATTACTTTTTTTGGAAGTGCTTCAATAGGAAGTTTCGCCTTTTGTTTTTCTGATAGTTTTTGGTTTAATGCAGTTGAAGCTGAAGTATACGCTATGGCTACATGTTTATTATCTATAATGTTTTGGCTGGGTCTTAAATGGGAATCAGAAATGAACACCCCTAGAGGAGATCGTTGGTTAATTCTTATATCATTTTTAACAGGTTTATCTTTTGGCATCCATTTTATGGCTCTTTTAACTATTCCAGCAATAGGAATGTTATACTATTTTAATAATTATAAAAAAATAAACGCCAAAGGATTCATAATTGCAAATTTGATTTCCATAGCAATATTACTTTTTATTTTCAAATTATTGTTGCCAACAACTCTAGCTTTTTTTGGAAATTCTGAAGTTTTCTTTGTAAATAATTTTGGACTTCCATTTAATAGTGGGACAATTATTGCAGCGTTAGTAATCATTTCACTTTTTTACTTTAGTCTTAGATATTCTCATAAAAATAATTGGGTAAACATTAATACTGGTATTTTATGTACACTTTTTATGTTAATAGGTTTTGCCTCCTGGATTATGATCCCAATTCGAGCAAATGCAAATACAGTAATTAATGAAAATTCTCCCTCCGACGCGAGACTTTTACTTGCTTATTACAATATGGAACAATACCCAGAAACGAAACTATTTTATGGTCCTATGTTTTCAGACATATATTCTGGTCAAGATGAAATTGAACCTTTCATTGATGACAAACCTAAATACGAAAAAGATTTAAAAAATAGTAAATATATCATTGTAAACCATTGGGAAAAAGCTAAAATTAATGCTAATTCAAAACATAATGGATTTTTACCTAGACTATGGAGTCCTGAACACGCAGGAAACTATATTAATTTTACAGGACCATTGAATTTCAAAATAAACTCATCATATGAAAATAATAATCAACTGAAAAATAAAATTAAAACTTTCAAAGAAGATGCAGAGGAAGGTCTATTAACTGGAGAGGATTACAACGAATTTTTTAAAAAATTTAGTCCCTATTTAGAAATTGAAAAACCTTCTTTTTTTTCTAACCTGCAATTTTTATTTGAATTTCAGATTAATTACATGTATTGGAGATATTTTATGTGGAATTTTGTTGGTAGACAAAATGATTTTCAAGGAAATTACGATAATTTAAAAGGCAACTGGATTAGTGGAATTAAAATAATAGATAGTACAAGGCTTGGCAACCAAAAAAAGCTTGATGATGATTCATTAAATAATAAGGCTAGAAATACATATTTTTTCCTTCCACTTATTTTAGGTTTAATCGGTTTATATCTTTTATATAAAAGAAATCTTAAACTCTCATGGGTTTTACTTCTTTTATTTCTTTTTACTGGACTTGCGTTAAAATTTTATCTTAACGAAAGACCTTTTGAACCTAGAGAAAGAGACTATGCTTTAGTTGGCTCATTTTATGTCTTTGCTATTTGGATAGGATTAGGAGCTATTTTTTTGATAGAAAAAATTAAAAAACACATTAAGAAACTATGGGTCCAACCCGTAATTCTAATACTATTATTTATTTCAGTTCCATTATTAATGGCATTTCAAAATTGGGATGATCATGATCGTTCAGATAGATATACTGCTCAATCTATTGCAAAATCATATCTTCAATCAATTCAAAAAAATGTTGGAGCAATGATTTTTACAATTGGTGATAATGATACTTTTGCTTTATGGTACGCCCAAGATATTGAAGGTTTTAGAACTGATGTAAGAACTATAAATACAAGCCTTCTTGCTACTGATTGGTATATTGATCAAATGAAAAGAAAAACTTATGAAAGTGAGCCGATCCCATCACAACTTACTCATAATTTATATGCATATGGAGTTAGAGACTACATCAGACATCAGTCCTTAATTGATTCTGTAAGGTGGGATATAAAAGACTTTATGAATTGGGTTGGGAGTGATCATCCAAGAACTAAATATAGAAACCTAATTGAACAATCAGGAAGTGATGCAAACTATTTGCCAAAAAGTCAACTAGAAACTGTCTTCTACCCAACTAATAAAATTAGAGTTAATGTTAATAAAGAAAATGTTTTAAAATCAGGTCTTGTAAAACCTAAGGATGAAGAAAAGATAGTGCCATATATAGATGTTGATTTGCCTAAATCAGGTATAACTAAAAATCAACTTATGATGCTTGATATAATTGCTAATAACGATTGGAAAAGACCTGTTTATTTTACTGGTGGAAGCTATAATGATTCAGAATATATGTGGATGAAAAAATACTTGCAATTAGAGGGGCTTGTTTATAAGTTAGTTCCAATAAAAACTGAATTAAGTAAAAATAATCCTTATCTAATGGGGCGAATAGATCCGACCCTAATGTATGAAATTGTAAATGAATGGGGATGGGGTAATTCTGATAATCCTAATATTTATCATGATCCTGAAACTAGAAAAAACAGCATCTCTTATAGAAGTAATATGGCAAGACTGGCAGAAACTTTAATAGAAAATGGAGAGATTGAAAAAGCCGAGAATATTGTTGATTTAGCATTAGAAAAAATGCCAATCGATTATTTTGGATATTATAGTTTACTTGTTCCTTTTGTGGACAACTACTATAAAATTATAAAATTTGATAAGGCACGAAAATTGTCTGACAAAATAGCGTTTAAATATTTTGACCGCTTAGAATATTTCTCTTCTCTTTCTCCAAATTTTCAATATCCAATTGGAGAAGAAATCATAACTGAAATAGAAAGATATAGAGCTCTTGTTGAAGCTACTGTTGTCAATAAAGATGAAAAAAATATTACCTCAACTATTAATAAATTTATTACAGCATCTACACCTTTTATTTATTTATATGGTGATTTTGATTTTTATACTTCTTTAATAGATTTTGTCGAAGGTTATTATATTGGAAAAAGTATTAAAAAAGCACAAGATTTAGCCAACAATATAATCAAAGAATATAAGTCTAGATTCAACTTATACAGTCAACTTAAAGAAGAAAATCAATTACTTTACATAAAAAAAATAAAAGGTGATATATTGGATTACAATTATCTTATACAGATAATTGAGAATAGTGAAAATTCTAATTTCTCAGAAACAGTAAAAGCTGATTATGAAAATATTTTAAAACTGTTTTCAGACAAAATAAAAAATTAATCAAAGTAATCCTTTAGAAGACTAATTAAGGTGTTTGCATCCTGATCTCCACTCTGACGCCATACCATTTCAGTATACTTGTAAATCATAAGTGTAGGTATAACTTTTACCCTTAATGCCTCTGAAAGCTTTTGATTTTTATCGATGTCTATTTTAATTACTTTCCCCTTATCACCAACAGCTGCAGCAACATCTTTTAGAACCGGATGCATTGAATTAGAAACTTCATCCTCTTTACTATAAAAAGCTAATAATAAAGGTGATTTTTTATCAATTAATTCTCCAAAATTAGACATTAAAAAAAATTTTTTTAATTATTCTATTCACAAATGTAAAATATTTTGTCTAAAATCAAACTTTTGATTTCCTTAAAGTAATTACCGTAATCTCAGGCCATATACCTACTCTACCAGGATAAGCTAGATAACCAAACCCTCTATTTACATTAATAAATTGACTGTTTTTTTTATAAATACCAGCCCACTGTTTATATAGCCACTGTACTGGACTCCATTTCAAAAATCCAGGAATTTCTATTCCAAATTGGAATCCATGAGTATGTCCACTAAGAGTTAAATGAAATTTATATTGATGTTTTAAAACTTCTGCATCCCAGTGAGAAGGATCATGAGTTAATAAAATTTTAAAATCTTCTAATTTAATTTTCTTTACAGATTTATTCAAATCACCCAATTTTTTAAAACGTCCTTTTCCCCAATTTTCAACTCCTACTATAGCTATTTTTTCTCCATTTTTATTTATATAAGCAGATTTGTTATTGAGCAATTTCCAACCCATTTTTTTTTGAGTTGAAAACATTAAATCCATATTTTCTTTCTTAGCCTCTTCATTTTCCCAATTAGTGTAATCCCCATAATCATGATTTCCTAAAACAGAAAAAACTCCAAAAGGGGCCTTTAAAGATGCAAAAGATTTAACCCAGGGAATTACTTCTTCAGTTTTATTATTTACTAAATCTCCAGTAAACAATATTACATCAGAATTTTGACTATTAATTAAATTTAATCCGTACTCAACTTTTTTGGGATTATCAAAACTTCCAGAATGAAAATCTGAAATTTGAGTTATTTTAAACCCATCAAATGAAGATGGTAAATCATCAAACTCCAAATTATATGATAAAACTTTATAATTATACTTTCCTTTATACATTCCATAAAGAATTGCTGAAAAAGGAATACTAGCTAAAAGAATAGCTGACTGAGAAATAAATTTTCTTCTTTTTGGAAAAAAAGATTCACTGTAAGAGAAATTACTTTTAAGTAAAGAATAAAGAAATTGAAAAAATCTAGATATATCTTCTAAAAATACAACTGATATAAGAATTAATTGAAAAATAAATAATGCTAAAAAAAATCCAATTGAATAACTAATCGAATGAGTAAATCCAGAAAATCTAGTAAAAAAATAAATCAAAATTCCATAAACAATAGAGACAACTGTTATATAAGTTGTAATAAAAATTTTATTCTGTGTAGCCATTTTTATTACCTGAAAGGCATAAAATTGAATTATCAAGAAAAAAAGAATAAATATAAACCAGCGCATATATATATTTTTAATGAGAACTTATATTCTTAGCAATTTCAAGAGCTTTACCATCTGAAAGACCTGCAACAAAACAAGTTGAATTTAAAAGGGTTTCATAAAGTGTCTCTCCATGGAATTTAACTCCCTCAGGAACCAAGGATAAAATAAGTTTATCGTAAACTGTTGGTTTATTTTCAAAATTTCGAAATGCAGCAAAAACAAATCCTTCTAATAATTCCGTAATAGCCCTATATCCCAAAATTTCTTTTTTTACAACTTCATGTGCTTGATAAACTTTTTTAATACTAACATCAATTATATCTTCAACCTGTGCTTTATATTTACTCTTTTCTAAAAGTGCTTTAGAAAAACTCCCTTCTAATATTTGAATCTCATTATCTGTAAAAACTTTAATAGCATCTTGAATTAAACTATTTATTGCTATAGCTCTTAAATAACTTAACCTATGAGGTTTATCTTTAAGCTTTGCATATTTTTTTGTGTCTAAATCATTTTTAACTAGGTTGATTAAATATTCCAAAGCAAATTCTTCAGATATCCATCCTAGATTAATTCCATCTTCAAAATCAATTATTGTATAACATATATCATCTGCTGCTTCTACTAAATATGTAAGGGGATGTCTTAAATTTTTATCACCTTTTTTTAAAGATAGCTCATCAATTATTTGATCAAAAGCAGATTTTTGAGCTTGAAAAAACCCAAATTTTTTATCACCTACATGATCTGTCGGTTTTATTGGAAGACTAGCTTTTGGATATTTTATAAAAGCCCCTAAGGTAGCTGCACTTAATCTAAGTCCACCAGGAATTCCTTCAAAAGATTCAGTTAAAATTTTAAAACCATTTGCATTTCCTTCAAAATCACATAGGTCTTGATATTCTAATTTAAAAAGTCTATTTTGAAACTCTTTACCATTGCCTTTTTTAAAAAAATGACCTATAGATTTTTCACCACTATGCCCAAAAGGAGGATTTCCAATATCATGTGCTAAAGAAGCTGCTGCAGTTATTGCTCCAAAATCATTAGGATGATATCCTAAAAAATTTTCTAAATGAGGATATTTATCTAGAATGACCCTGCCGGCTATACGTCCTAAACTTCGACCAACTACGGATACTTCGAGACTATGAGTTAACCTTGTATGAACAAAATCTGTTTTTGAAAAAGGGATTACTTGAGTTTTATCCTGTAAACTTCTAAAAGCATTTGAAAAAACAATTCTATCATAATCTACTTCAAAACCAAGTCTTAAATCATCCTGATCAATTCTCAATCTTTTTGTTTTATCACCATGACGCCTCAATGATAAGAGTGACTCCCAATCCATAAAACAAATTTATAATTAATTAAAAGTTAAGATGGGCTAGTAAATATTTTTTTTTAATCAATGAATTTATTTTATGATTATTCTTTCTTATAACTTCGGGAATATTCCTCAACTAAATTCAATATGCTTTTTAATAAATCCTTCGTTTCAAGCAAAATATTAAAATATAAAGTTGTGTTTTTTGGACTTATTGCTTCTTTTCTAGTTAAATCAATTTGCACATCTATCCTCTCAGCAATATTACCAGTTAAATTATTAATCTGAGATATAACCAAATTAATTGTTTCAAATCTTCTATCTTTAAAAACCTGAATTATTTGACTTGAGAGATTATCAATACTTTCCTTTATTTCATTAAGATCTTTTAATTGGTTAAACCTTAATTTTTTATGTTGATTATTTACATGCTTATAACTTTTCTTTGAAATATACTCTAATGATTCAGAAATATCTGTTAAATAAGCAAGAATTATAATATAAAAGTTACTCCCTCTAACACTCTTTTCATCTAAATTTTTAATAAAATAAAAAACATTATCTCTTAAATCTTCTATTTCAGAATATAACTTTTTAATTACTTTTTTAGATTTTTTAAGTACATCATAGTCTTCTTTAGTAAGACCTTTGACAACCATTGAAAAAATCTTATTCGATCTCTCAACTACCTTGATTATATTATCTGAACTCTCAGAAATAATCCCCTGAACAGTTGTACTCTCAGATTTTTTTAAACTATTGGAATCAATTTTTAAATTTTGAATTCTTTTATGATAAAGAAAATTTCTAACTAAAATAAAAACGGTAATAACTAATAAAAAAGGAATCATAACTTCTTTATTCCAGTTAATTAAGAAAACGACAATTCCAGAAGCAACTAATGCACCAAAAGCTGTTAAAAACCAACCTCCTATAACATTTAATACACCAGCCACACGATATACAGCGCTCTCTCTACCCCAAGCTTTATCCGAAAGAGATGTTCCCATAGCAACCATAAATGTTACATATGTTGTAGATAAAGGTAATTTCATTGAAGTAGCGACTGAAATTAAAATTCCCGCAACCATAAGATTTACTGACGCTCTTATCATATCAAAAGCTGGAGCATCAATACTTTGATCTTTATTCAAAACTTTACCATCAACTTGCTTAAAACTTAATTCAATTTTATTTTGAGCAGCTTTAGGAAGAACTTCAAAAACCTTGGAAGATATCCAAGATGAAGAACTAACTAAAATTCTTGAAAGAAAATTTGGATTAAACTTTTCATGAGTATCTATCTGGCGGGACAAAGAAATTGTTGTCTCTAAAACAGTTTTAGCTTTTTTAGAAAACCAAAGAGTTAACACCATGATTCCTCCAGCTAGAAATAACAAAAAAGGTTCAGCAGGAACTTTTTTGTCTAAAACTTCCATTGAGAATAAATTAGCATCTATGCCCGAAACAACCCATGCTTCATAAGAATGATAAGCTGCCATAGAAACTCCAATAAAATTCACTAAATCATTTCCTGCAAAAGCAAGAGCTAAACCAAATGTTCCTGCAGCAATAACAATTAGGAGTACACTTTTCTTAGTAAGAAATTCAAAAACATATGAAAACAAGGAAAAAATGATTATACTAATTATTAATATAATTATATCGTTATCTCCAATGTATGAAATTAAATCTTTATAATATGGTGAACCTTTAAGACCTTTAATAAAAATAAAATATGTTATTACCGTCAATGCAATCCCTCCGAAAATAAATCCAAAATTTTTTAATTTCTTTTTAAATTGAAAAGAAAAAATGAGCCTACTAATCCATTGAACAATCACACCAATTGAAAAAGCTATTAATACCGACAAAAGTATACCGACAATAATCATGGTTGCTTTTTCTGTATTAATATAATTTGCTAAATCTCCTATAGACTGATTATTATTCTCTCCAATTTTAATTAACGACATAACAATAGCTGCTCCTAGTAAATTAAAGACAATTGAAACCGTAGTTGAAGTTGGAAGGCCCAGAGTGTTAAAAAAATCAAGAAGTAAAATATCAGTCATTATTACTGCCATAAAAATCATCATTATCTCATCAAAATAAAATTCACTAGGGTTAAAAATTCCCTTTCTAGCCACTTCCATCATTCCACTAGAATAGACTACTCCTATAAAAATCCCAATACTTGATATTATCATTATATTTCTAAATGATAAAACTTTTGATCCTATTGCAGAGTTCAAAAAATTAATTGCATCATTACTAACACCAACAACTATATCAATTATAGCTAATAAAGCAAGAGTTACAAGCATCAAAAAATATACATTCTCCATTTTTACTTTACTTTAATTTATAACTTAGTCCAAATCGAAAAGCATCTGATGTATCCCAACCTGCAAAAAAAGAAAATTTATTATATGGTTTTTCTATTGCAAATACTGTTTCATAATTTTCACCAAACCAAAATTCAGTTTGAACCCAAAATTTCAAATCAGTCATTTTATAAGTTGCTCTAGGTTGAAATGATGGTGTTTTTTTTTCAATCTTATAATGAAACGGTATTGTTAAAGAAATTTTTTTATCCTTCCAAAAATTTTTGCTAAAAGTAACTCTATTCTCACTTTCATCAGTTCGATGTCTTAGAGCAAAATCTCCTATACTGGCTTTTATATATTCTTTATTATTTGTTCTAACCTCCCAACCTATAGATTGTCCAAATAAATTATTATAATTTATTAGAGATAATAAAATCATTAATGACTTAAATATTTTTTTCATTTTTTTAAGTTAAAAAAATAATTATTCAAATATCGTCTTAAAAAAAATTAGCAATGTTATGAGAATATTAAATTATTATTAATCATTAATGACTTAATAAAGTTTGAATTTATTTTGATTTAAGAGCCACACATTAAGCAATCATCATCTTTACTATTTTTTGATTGCTCGAGCATTTGTTTTAATTCTTCAGGTTTTAAGGGTTTGACGGCAACTTGTTCTTTAGCATTTTCTTTTATAGAGGTTGCCTCGGCTGACACTTCAACCTTAGTTTCTTTAGGTTTTGATTTCGTATTGTCCAGTGTAAACTTGATAGCATCTACAGCTGATTTGGTTCTTAAATAATACATGCCTGTTTTTAATCCAGATTTCCAACCGTAAAAATGCATTGAAGTAAGCTTTGACATATTAGCTCCTTCTACAAAAAGATTTAAAGATTGAGATTGATCAATAAAATAACCTCTTTGTCTAGCCATGTCAATAATATCTTTCATACTCAATTCCCAAACTGTTCTATAAAGATCTTTAATATCCTGAGGGATCACTTCTATATTTTGAACTGATCCATTATTTCTCATTAATTCCTCTTTTAAATCCTCATTCCAAATACCAAGATTAACAAGATCTTCTAAAAGATGTTTATTAACCACAATAAACTCTCCTGATAAAACTCTCCGAGTATAAATATTTGAAGTATAGGGTTCAAAACATTCATTGTTTCCAAGAATTTGAGAAGTTGATGCTGTAGGCATAGGTGCAACTAAAAGAGAGTTTCTAACTCCATGTTTTTTTACAGATTTTCTTAGTTTCTTCCAATCCCATCGACCACTTAATTCATCATCTTTTATACCCCATAAATTATGCTGAAACTCACCTTCAGAAATTGGAGACCCTTTATATGACTGGTAGGGTTTATCTTTTTTCGCTTCCTCCATTGATGAAGTTACAGCTGCAAAGTATAATGTTTCAAAAATTTCTTGATTTATTTTTTTTGCTTCATCTGATGTGAAAGGCAATCTAAGTAGAATAAAAGTATCAGCTAATCCTTGAACTCCCAATCCAATTGGACGATGTCTAAAATTTGAATTTTCTGCTTCTTTAACAGGATAATAATTTCGGTCAATAACTCTATTTAAATTTTTTGTTACCTGTTTTGTTACCTCAAATAGTAATTGGTGATCAAACTCCCCCTCTTTAACAAACAAAGGAAGCGCAATTGAAGCCAAATTACATACAGCAATTTCATCTTTTGATGTATACTCTAAAATTTCAGTACAAAGATTTGATGATCTTAAAGTTCCAAGATTTTTTTGATTAGATTTTCTGTTTGCAGAATCCTTATATAACATATAGGGTGTACCTGTTTCAATTTGAGATTCTAATATTTTTTCCCAAAGTTCTCTTGCATTAATTGTCTTCCTGCCTTTTCCTTCTTTTTCATATTTAATATATAATTTGTCAAATTCCTCACCATAACAATCATACAAACCTGTACATTCATTTGGACACATTAAGGTCCATGTAGAATCTTCTTCAACCCTTTTCATAAATAAATCTGGAGTCCACATGGCATAAAATAAATCTCGTGCACGCATTTCCTCTTTACCATGATTTTTCTTCAATTCCAAAAAATAAAAAATATCCGCATGCCAAGGTTCTATATAAATAGCAAAAGACCCTTTTCTTTTACCTCCACCCTGATCTACATACCTGGCAGTACCATCAAAAACTCTAAGCATAGGAACAATTCCATTAGACGTTCCATTTGTTCCCGCAATATATGAACCTGTTGCTCTTATATTATGAATTGACAAACCTATACCTCCAGCAGACTGAGAAATTTTTGCAGTTTGTTTTAAAGTATCATAAATTCCATCTATACTATCATCCTTCATCGATAGTAAAAAACATGAAGACATTTGCGGCTTAGGAGTTCCTGAATTAAAAAGAGTTGGAGTAGCATGGGTAAAATATTTTTTAGACATTAACTCATAAGTTTTAAAAACTGAATCTATATCACCCAAATGAATTCCAACAGCAACTCGCATGAGCATATGCTGAGGTCTTTCAACTATTTTACCATTAAGTTTTAAAAGGTATGATCTTTCTAAAGTTTTAAAACCAAAAAAATCATAACCAAAATCCCTATTGTAAATAATGGTAGAATCTAATTTGTTTGCATTTTTTTTAATTACTGTATAAACTTCATCCGACAATAAAGGTGCTTTTTTTCCAGTTCTTGGATTTATATATTCATACAAATCTTTCATTGTTTCTGAGAAAGATTTTTTTGTGTTTTTATGCATATTTGAAACTGAAATTCTTGCAGCAAGTTTTGCGTAATCTGGATGAGTTGTTGTCATTGTTGCAGCAATTTCAGCAGCAAGATTATCTAACTCTGAAGTTGTTACTCCATCATAAAGTCCTTCAATTACACTCATAGCAACTTTAACTGAGTCAACTAAAGAATTCAGTTCATAATTAAGTTTACGAATTCGATCAGTAATTTTATCGAACATTATTGGCTCTTTACGACCATCTCTTTTAATTACGTTCATTCTACTATTTTAAATTTAAACCCAGAAAATCCCTATATAAAGTTTCTAACCTTTATTACTCAATATTAAATCAATTAGAAATCTGCATCAAAGCGAATTTTAGAATCTTTTTTTTCATTATTTAAGACTCCCGCTTTTTGATATTCCCCAACTCTTTTCTCAAAGAAATTAGTTTTTCCCTGTAAAGAAATCATATCCATAAAATCAAAGGGATTGGGTACATCATACACTTTTGAAAGACCAAATTCAACTAATAAACGATCAGTTACAAATTCAAGATACTTTGTCATTAGATTAGAATTCATTCCAATAAGACTTGCTGGAAGAGATTCCGTGATGAATTCTCTTTCAATATTTAAAGCATCAACTAATATCTCTTTAATTCTATCTTTTGGAACTTTATTTACAAGATGATTGTTATGTAAATGAACGGCAAAATCACAATGAACTCCTTCATCTCTAGATATTAACTCATTCGAAAAAGTTAAACCTGGCATTAAACCTCTCTTTTTTAACCAAAAAATTGAACAAAATGATCCTGAAAAGAAAATTCCTTCAACAGCAGCAAATGCAATTAATCTTTCGGCAAAAGAATCAGATTCAATCCATTTCAATGCCCAATCAGCTTTTTTCTTTATAGCTGGAAAAACTTCAATAGCTTTAAATAATTTACTCTTTTCTACTTCATCTTTAATATAAGTATCTATTAAAAGCGAATAAGTTTCGGAGTGAATATTTTCCATCATAATCTGAAAACCGTAGAAAAACTTTGCCTCTGTATATTGAACTTCATTAACAAAATTTTCAGCTATATTTTCATTAACTATTCCATCTGAAGCAGCAAAAAAAGCAAGAATATGCTTAATAAAATATCTTTCATCATCATTAAGCTTATTATTCCAATCATTAAAGTCTTCACTCAAATCAATCTCTTCAGCAGTCCAAAAACTAGCCTCCATTTTTTTGTACCACTCCCAGATATCATGATGTTTAATCGGAAATATCACAAATCTGTTTGGATTATCTTGAAGTAATGGTTCAATTGAAGACATAATTATTTTTTTTGAAGGTTAATTTATAAAAACTTAATCAAATTTCTCTACAACAAAGATTCTAAAAATTATTTGAAAATTAAAAGATGAACTTTTCCACAAAGTGTACAAGTTTTTAACAATCTGAAGAAAAAAATTAAATTTTTAAAAAAAATCATTTTATAACTATTTGTTTTACCGTAAGTTAAAAATGCAATGCAGCTGAACCCCTTATAAAACCAGAGATTTTAAGAATTATTGTTTTTTTAGCAAATTTTTCTAATTCTGAAAACCAAATTTTACCAAACTTTCTTATAAGAGCATCCTTCAAAAATTTGTAAACAGGAACTTTAAGAGATTCTCCTAGGGTACATGCAGAATTACATATAGACCATTTATGATAATTTACTGCAGTAAATTCTGAATAATTTTTAATTCTGACAGGATATAAGTGGCATAAAATTGGTTTATTAAAACTTATTACTCCTTGATTATAAGCATTTTAAATACCACAACTTACAGTACCATTTTCAGAAAAAATTGCATAAGAACATTCTTTTCCTTCAACTAAAGGTGTTTCATTTTCTCCATCAACTCCTTTGACAAAAACCCCTTGATTTTCAATTGAAACTATTCCTTTTGAATTCAAAAAAGGTTTAATTTTTGAATAATTTTTTTGAAAATATATAACCTCATCTTCATTAAGTGGAGCTCCAGCTTGACCTTCAACACAACAACTCCCTTTACAGCTTGATGTATTGCAAACAAAATCCTCTGAAATTATATCTTCAGAAACCAAAGTATTTTTAATATAAATCATAAAATTTATACCAAAAATAAAAATAATATTAATTAATAATTAAATAAATAAAACTACTTTTGCAAAAAAATTAAATTTCATTATTTCTATTAAAGAAATTTTAGCTGCAACTGTTATTTTATTTGCCGTTATTGATATAATTGGAAGTATTCCTGTTGTAATATCTCTTCGTCAAAAAGTTGGTCATATTCAATCAGAAAAAGCTTCAATTATAGCAGCTGTAATTATGATAGTTTTTCTTTTTATTGGAGAAGAAATTCTAAAATTAATTGGAATAGATGTCAACTCTTTTGCAGTAGCCGGTTCAATAATTATATTTTTTCTATCACTTGAAATGATTCTTGGAATATCATTATATAAAAATGTAGAGCCAGAAACGGCTTCAGTAATACCACTTGCATTTCCTTTAATAGCCGGCGCTGGAACATTGACATCTTTACTTTCTTTAAGGGCGGAGTATCATGTTATAAATATTATTTTTGCAATAATAATTAATATTATTATAGTTTATATTATTTTAAAATCATCCTCATTTTTAGAAAGATTACTTGGAAAATCTGGTTTGAATATAATTAGAAAAGTATTTGGAATAGTTTTACTAGCAATTGCTGTAAAACTATTTGCAAATAATATAGGACAACTTATATGAAGCTTTTAATTAAAATTTTACTTGTTATATCAATTCTAATGATTGGATTTAATATTCTTCAAATAAATTGGAACGATCTAAATTGGAACGAAAATATTATAGCACTAATAGGTATAATATCTTCTAGCTGCGCACTTGTTCTTATTCTAATATTAATGATTTCAAATAAAATATCGAAAAAAAACAAAAAATAAATTTATTTGTTTTTAATATCATCAAGTGCCTTTTGGATAAAAGGATCCTCTTGATTTATAATTCTGGTAAAAATATTTTCGCCAAACAATTGAAGTGCAATATATGCTTTAATAGAATTAATTACCATTTTTTTATTATTGATTTTTAACGGAAAATCATTCTCTAAACAGTACTCTTTGAATGACTTAAAAAATTGATCTTGATCCATTAATGGTTCATTATAAAACTTAGCCGGATTTTTAAATTTATACTTTACCCTAAACTTATCCATTTCCAAAAAGACAAACCTATTAACTAAGTTAGATCGCAACATTAAATTATTCCACTCATCTTCAATTGAATTTTTATTTGACAAATATATATCTGGCATAATGCCTCCCCCTCCATATAATATTCTTCCTCCAGGAGTCTTATATATAAGACTATCCATAATGGGAACTTTTAATTTGTCTTTCATTTCCCCAGTGTTAAACCGATTATGAGGTTCAGCATAATATTCTTGTCTTGTTTCATTATTATAAGGTCTTTGAATCGATCGCCCTGTTGGTGTAAAATATCTTGCAGTTGTTAATCTTACCAAGTCACCCTTTCCTAAAGGCATCTGTTGCTGGACCAAACCTTTTCCAAATGTTCTTCTTCCTAGTATCCATCCTCTATCATTATCTTGAACTGCCCCCGCAATCACTTCGCTAGCAGATGCTGATTGTTCATCAACTAAAATATATAAATTTCCATTCTCAAAAAGACTTTGATTTGTAGAAATAGTTTTTTCTCTCTTTCCATTTTTACTTTCAACAATTACTATTGGTCTTCCAGATTTCAAAAAAGAATCTGAAATCTGTTTAGCTGGGAGAAGATATCCTCCAGGATTTCCCCTAAGGTCTATAATCAAATTGCTCATTTTTTGATTAACTAGGCTAACTATACCTTTTTTAAATTCATTAAAAGTTGTTTGAGAAAAGCGGTTTATTTTCATATATCCTGTTTCATCATCAATCATATAATAAGCAGAAACACTTGGTAATGGAACTGACGCCCTAACTATTATAAAATTATATATAGAATCATTAAGCTTTCTGTAAACTTTTAAATTAACTGGAGAATTTGAATTTCCTTTTAAGCGAGCTACAATAACTTCGCTTTTAATATTTTTATTAAAAAGAGTATCTCTGTCTGCCATAAGAATTCTATCCCCAGATTTAATTCCAACCTTTTCACTAGGTCCCTTTTCTAAAACTCTTACTACAGCTATAGTGTCCCTAATTATAAAAAAACTAACGCCTATTCCTACAAAATTACCTTTCATGCTCTCTGAAATCATTTGACTCTCAGATGATGGAATATATACTGAATGTGGATCTAATTTCTCTACAATATCCTCAATAACCTCTCCAACTAAACTATCAGTATCAATTTTATCTACGTAGTCTTTATCTAAATATCTTATAAGCTGAGAAAGCCTATCAACACTTTTTTTCTGACCATAATTAGTAAAAAAAGTCTCATTTCTTCCAATAATGAAACCAATCAAAATTGAACTAAACATTATTAAATATAAATAACTACTATTTTTCAAATATTAAATTTTAATAAACTCTAACTCAACTCCAGCTTTCTTTAAAAAATCAAGACCACTTGAATCTTTATATTTTTTAGAATATACGACCCTCTTTATTCCGGATTGATGTATAAGTTTACTACATTCTTTACAAGGTGAAAGAGTTAAATACAAAGTAGAATTAAGGGATGACTGTGTTGAACTTGCAACTTTAAGTATCGCGTTTGCCTCAGCATGAAGAACGTACCATTTGGTATAATTTTCTTCATCCTCACAAATGTTTTCAAAACCTGAGGGAGTTCCATTAAAACCATCTGAAATAATCATCCTATCCTTAACAATAAGTGCTCCAACTCTTTTCCTTTTACAATATGACAATTCTCCCCAAATTTTTGCCATTTTTAAATAAGCAATATCCTGCTTTTTTTTCTTTTCATTGATCATATTTCCGTAAATATAAATGAAGGAAAGTTTAAAATTACCATATTAATTGAATTATACATTATTATTAGAACTATTGTATATACCCAAATCTTTTTATGTGTTTTCAAAATATTTAAAACTAAAGAATTTGCTAATAATACAAAAAAAACAATTATTAATTGAGCAAACTCAATTCCCAAAGCAAATTCTAACAATGATTGATATTGATTTTCATCTAAAACTATTTTTGTAAAATATCTTACAAATCCTAAACCGTGAATAAGTCCAAAAAAAAGAGTGAAAAAAGATAACCAAATCATTACATTTTTTTATGCTTACTTTTTTCATTCTTAAAAAAAATTGAAAGACAAGTTAAAATAATTGGAATTAAAAACTCTATCCATAATTCCTAAAGTTTATCAACCTTTTTATAAAAATTAAAAAGAGAAAATGTATGACCTATTGTAAATACTGAAACCCACCAAACAAGCTATTTCACCTCCTTAAGAGATAGAGGTAAACTTAATACTATAAGAAAATACAAATGATCTAAAACATAATTAAATCCCAAATTAAAATAAAACCAAAATTGATTCATGAAATTTAAAATTTATATTCCTCATTCTTTTTGAATAATCTCATATGCTTTTTGAACTTCTTGAAATTTCTCTTTTGCTCCTTTTATCATTGCAGGGTCTTTACTATAAATCTTATCTGGATGATATTTCTTTGCCATATTTCTATATGCAGTTTTTACTTCTTCGTCAGTAGCATTAGAATCAATTTCAAGAATTTTATATGCATTATCAGAAGATTTAATAAACATAGCCTTTATACTTTCAATGTCAGGCAATTTGATACCCAAAGCAATTGAAATTTGATTAATTTTATCTAATTCTAGAGAAGCTATATTCCCATCAGAATTTGCTACTCCAAAAAGAAAATGTATTATCTGCAAACGTGTTTCATATCTAGTTTTCTCCAAAAACACTTTAGATAAAGCTTCAATATTTTGAATTTCATTTTTAATTTGCTCATTAAATATTATAAATATTCTACTTGCTTTAGCTTGTCCATACTGACCTATAAAAAAATTTCTTACAAATTCTAACTCCTGTTTTTTTACATTTCCATCTGCTTTAATTACCGTTGATGCTAAAGCCAAAAGATTTATCTCAAAATCAGCAAGCTTAATATTATTACTAAAAGTCCTTTTATTAAACTTTTCTAAAAGAGAAGCTAAAAAAAACCCAAAAATAGCTCCAGGAAATCTAAAAAAATAGTAACCTATTATCGCTGCTATCCATTTAAACATTTAATAAATCTTTAATTAATGTATGCAAATTTCTGAAATTAAATCGTTGGCACAAAACTATATCTTAAAGCTTTGTTTTATATATTTGTAAAAAAAAATATGTACCCTCAAGAAATAGTCAAACCTATGAAAGAAGAATTAACCTCAATAGGTTTTAAAGAATTAGAAACAGAACAAGATGTGTCAGAAGCTTTATCAAAAAAAGGCACAACACTTGTAGCTGTTAATTCAATTTGCGGCTGTGCTGCTGCTAATGCTAGACCTGGAATTAGAAACTCTTTATCAAATGAAAAAAAACCAGATCATTTGGTTACTGTTTTCGCCGGAGTTGATACAGAAGCCACTAAAGCTGCAAGAGATATGATGGTTCCTTTTCCTCCTTCTTCACCTAGCATTGCTTTGTTTAAAGATGGTTCCCTTATTCACATGATTGAAAGACATCACATTGAAGGAAGGCCTGCTGAGTTAATAGCTGAAAATCTAATCTCTGCCTTCAACGAATTTTGTTAATTCTTTAAATTAATATAATAATGTATTTGAATAAAATAGTAGAATACATTTTATCTTTTATATACTATTTTTTCTTTTTTTATTAACATTTCAACCAATACAGTGGATATGTTTTAATTTATTTGGATATAATAAACATAAAAAAAGTGTTGATATTTTAAATTTTTTTTTAATACAATGTCTTAAAATCTTAGGTACTAAAATTAATTTCAAATATGAATCACCAATACCAAAAAATTTTCCTTTAATAATTGTTTCTAATCATCAAAGCATTTATGACGTATCTCCAATAATTTGGGAGTTTAGAAATCATCATCCAAAATTTGTAAGTAAAAAAGAATTAGGAAGAGGCATCCCCAGTATCTCATATAATTTAAAGAAAGGTGGATCCATTTTAATAAATCGAAATGGTGAAAAAAGAGTTTTAGATCAAATAAAAAATTTTGGAAAAAACATTGAACTAAATAAATGGTCTACTGTCATATTTCCTGAAGGAACTAGAAGTAAAGATGGAAAAGTAAAGCCTTTTCATTCTGAGGGCCTCAGTACGTTAATTAAAGCAATACCTTCAGCCTACATTGTACCACTAAGCATAAAAAATTCTTGGAAATTTGGAGAACACAACTATTTCCCACTCCCAATTGGTGTTGAAATAAAATTTATAATTCATAAACCAATAAAAATTGATCAAATAAATTCTAAAACAATAATTACTTATATCGAAAATAAAATAAAAAAATCTGTTTCAATTGAAAGTTAATATTTTTATTTTTTTAATTCTATGTCAAAGATTGCACCCTTATTTAAACTAGATTTATAAGATATTTTCCCCTTATTAGATTCCAAAATATTTTTAACTATTCCTAAACCTAATCCCATTCCAGAAGTTTTGGTTGTAAATTTTGGCTCAAAAACTTTATCCTTTAGATCTTCTGAAATTCCTAGACCATTATCAATTATTCTGATTTGAGAAGATTTATCATTTGTATTCAATTCAATCTTTATTTCAGGGTCAACATTTTCAGGAATTGACTGGATTGAATTTTTAATCAAATTAGTCATGACTCTTATCCATTGATTTTTATCAAATTGATGAATAATTTCTTTAGAATTAAACTTAAAGGAAATATTATACTCTTTAAAAATATTTATAACTTGATTGGTTATTTGAACCAAATTACAACTTTCTATTTTTGGTTTTGGTAAAGTTGCAAAATCAGAAAAAGCAGTTGCTACTTGACTCATAGTATCTATTTGTTGAATCAAAGTTTTAGCTAAATCATTAATTATTTTAATGTTTTTAGAATCTTTAGAATCATAATTCTGTTGAAAACTTTGAATTGTAAGTCTCATTGGAGTTAATGGATTTTTAATTTCATGTGCCACTTGACGAGCCATTTCCTGCCAAGCACTCTCACGCTCAGTTTTTGCCAATTTAGAAGCACTCACCTCTAAATCGTCAATCATTCTATTATATGAATTAACCAAACTATCAATTTCAGTTGTAGCATTTTTCAAATAAATCTTTTCATTTCTTTTTAAAAGTCCAGTCTGATCCATTTTTAATCTAATTGTTTCCAAAGATCTTGTAACATATTTTGACAGAAAATAAGCAATCAAAATAACTCCTATTAACAACAAAATATAAATTTGATACAAATTCTCAAGAAAAATATTTAATTCGTTTTCAGAAAAAGAGACATCTTCAAAATAAGGAAATAAAAGAATTCCGTATGCTCTACCAAAACTATCTTTAAGAACCCTATAAGATGCATGAAATTTATCTATATCAGAATTATACTCTTCAATAAATCTATTATTATCAGAAATTCTTAATTTTTGTAAGATTTCTTCATTTAAATTGTAATTATTTGCTATTATTTTTAATGGTGAATGGTATATAAATAAAGGTGCTCCTTCTATAGTAAAAAGTGAATATTGAACATTGTGGATTTTATTTATATTTTCAAAATCAATTTCATATTTTTTCCATATACTATCATGCTTATTATATAGGTTATTTTTATTAACAATAAAATTCAAATGATTTTCTATTTGATTAACTTTTCTATTTAATCTACTTAAATGATAATTTTCTTGTTGGGAACTATATTGGATTATTGTCGATCCTAAAATCATAATACCAGCAATCAATAAAAGTAAAGTCATTACAATAAAAAGTCTAGCCCTTAAAGAAATTTTAGGAATCATATTAAAAAAACTTTATTCATTTCTATTTCGAATTTTTTTATAATATTTTATTAATAAAAACAAAATTAAGGCTAAACATATTAATCCCGTAAAAAGATAAATAAATTGAAGACTATCTTTAATAATAGCCAAGAAAATTATTGCAGAAAGCAATAAAGTTGCTCCTTCGTTCCAAAACCTAAAAAAAGAGGAGGAATAAGAACAAGTTCCCTTTTGAAGAGAAAGAAATATCATATGAGTTTTTATATGATAAATTATAAGTAAAAACACACAACAAAGTTTATAAATCATCCAATTTTGATCTAACAATGATTGATTAATCAATATTAGATGCATTCCAAAAAAAATCGCTAAAATTGATGATGGCCAAGTAATAATATACCACAATCTCCAAGTCATTAACTTAAACTGATGTATTAATTCATCTTTTACAATTTTCTCTTTTTTGTTGGCTTCAACCTGATATATAAATAAACGAGGAACATAAAAAAGACCGGAAAACCATGTAATTATAAAAATTAAGTGAAGGGCTTTTATATAATTATAATACAACTTTTATTTTTTTATGTTTAAATAATCTAGTTCTAAATCTAAAAAACCTTTATTAAATTCTTTCAATTCATTATTTAATAAATAATCATATTTATTTAATTCATCTATAATTAATTTTGAGATAAAATCTTTAACCTCATAATCTTGACTAGTGGGAGGGAAATTATTCATTGTTACCAATCCATTCAAATGTCCTAATTTATTAGTCAGTTTAATTGGATAATTTAATGGATCCTGATTACTCTTATTTTTCGTTTGATAAAGAATATTTTCAATTTTTGTAAGTTTCGATCTTAAATCCTTTGATAAACTTAACATATTAGTTAATGATGAATTATCAGAATAATTTTCTTCAAAAACTTTTAATTTATTAATAATTTCCCTAATTGATTTTATTGTTTTATGAGCACTATCAACTATTTTATTTACTTCATTAACAAAATCAAATTGTAATTTCATTTCAGAAATTGATGATTCTGATCTTGGATCAGAAAGAATTTTTAATTTTTTTGATGTTACTAAATTGTTCTTTTTTAATGTTACTACATAATCATCAGGAACTGCCTTTGGTCCTTTAAAAGAAGTGCTCCAAAATATCATTCCTTCAAGAGTTTCTGCACCATCATATCTTGTATCCCAAACAAATTGATTCCCACCCTGTTTAACCTCTAGAACATTTTCATCAGAATGTGTGCTAAAACTTTTTATTAAATTGCTTTTTTTATCAGAAAAGTTTAACTGAACTGTGTCTATCTTTTTATTATAATTTTTTAAAAAAAAATTAACTATAACTCCATTTGGAAGATTGGTTCCCTTCGTAAGGGATTCCTTTCCTCCTGATCCATTCATTCTATATGAATCCTTAGGTTTATATAAAATAACCTCAAAATTATTCATTTCTAAATTTAATTGATGTAAAACTGTTAAATCATCAAGAATCCATAAACTTCTTCCTTGAGTCGCAATAATTAAACTGTTCTCTTTAATAGTCAAATCAGTAATTGGAACTATTGGCAAATTCAATTGAAAACTGTTCCAAGATAATCCATCATCAAACGAAATATACATTCCTGTCTCTGTACCTGCATATAATAGTCCTTTTATAACAGGATCAGCTCTAACCACCCTAGTAAAATGATCTGGATTTATACCAGATGTAATTTTTTTCCAAGTAATACCGTAATCAGTGGTTTTATAAATATAAGGTCTAAAGTCTCCCGATTTATAAAGAGTTCCCACTATATAGCAAGTTCCTTCATCATAAGGTGATGCTTCGATACTATTTATCATCATCCACTTAGGCATATTTTTTGGGGTCACATTTTTCCAATTTTTCCCTCCATTATTTGTTATATGAATTAATCCATCATCACTTCCAACCCAAATAAGCCCCTCTTTCAATGGGGATTCATTAGCAGAAAATATTGTGCAATAATATTCAACACCAGTGTTATCTTGAGTAATAGGACCTCCCGATGATTTTAATAATTTTGGATCATTTCTAGTAAGATCAGGACTTATAACTGACCATTTTTGCCCTTCATTAATTGAAACGTGTACGTAATTTGAAAAAGTGTACAATTTTTTTGGATCATGCTTGCTAAAAATAATTGGAAAATTCCACTGAAAACGATATTTCATTCCTTCAGCTCCATACCCCATGGGATTATCAGGCCATACGTTAATACCTCTAATACTATTATTTTTATGATTAACTCTTGTTAAATACCCACCATAACTTCCTCCATATACTATATCATTATCCAGAGGATCAACAGCAATATGAGCAGATTCTCCTCCAGCTGTTGGCTCCCAATCATTTTCACTAATAAACCTTCCATCTGAACGATGTCTAATTCTCAAAGTTGAGTTGTCCTGTTGGGCCACATAAATCCTAAATGGAAAATCGTTATCTGCTATAACTCTGTAAAACTGAGCAGTTGGTTGATTATAAAATGTACTCCATGTTTCTCCCCCATCATAACTTACCTGAGCTCCACCATCATCAGCAATTATTAATCTTTTATTATCTTCTGGGGCAATCCATAGATCATGATGATCTCCATGAGGAGCATTTTTTTTAGTAAATGTTTTTCCTCCATCTTCTGACTTATGATAAGAAACATTCATTACATATACAACATCCTCATTTTGAGTATCAGCAAAAATTTTTGAATAATACCATGCTCTTTGTCTAAGGGCTCTATTATCATTTATATTAGACCAAGTATCTCCACCATTTTCTGAAAAATATATTCCTCCTTTATCTTTATTTTCAACTATAGCCCACACCTTTTTTGAATTAATTGAAGAAACTGTTACACCAATTATACCTAGAGTCCCAGTTGTAAAACCGTCATTATTACTTATTTTTTTCCATGAATTCCCGCCATCTATACTTTTCCATAAAGCTGAACCCTTGCCACCACTAATTAAACTATAAGGAGTTCTCTGAACTCTCCATGTAGAAGCATATAAAATTCTTGAGTTATTTGAATCAATGACAAGTTCCACAGCTCCTGCCATAGAATTAGAAAAAAGTGTCTTTTTCCATGTTTTACCTCCATCAATACTTTTATAAACACCTCTATCATTATTTGGTTTATAAATATTTCCCAAAACTGCAGCATAAACAATTTCAGGATTATCTGGATGAACAACTATTCTAGGGATATGTTTTGAATTTGGTAATCCAGAAAAAATCCAACTTTCTCCAGCATCAAGAGATTTCCAAACACCATAACCTGAAGAAACATTCCCTCTTACGGTTACCTCTCCTCCTCCAACATAAATAATATTCGGATCAGATTGTGAAACACTTATAGAACCAATACTACCTCCAAAAAATCCATCAGAAATATTTTTATAAGTCTTACCTCCATCCTCTGTTTTCCAAACACCACCACCAGTTGCACCAAAATAATAAAGATTCCGTTTATTCTTAACACCTGTCACCGCAGCTGACCTACCTCCTCTAAAAGGACCAATAGACCTGTAACTAAGTGACTCATAAAGATCACTAGAAAAACTTAATGTATTATTTTTCTTACTCTTTCTTTGAGAGGTAATATTTTGAGAAAAAATAAATAAAATTGAAAAAAGAATAATTTTTATTCGATTTAAACTTGAAGAAAATCTCATTTTTTTATGAATTAGAAAGACATAAATGTACAAAATCTTAATAATCACTAATCTAATTATTATAGACTTGCTTATAGAGCTACATCTACAACTTTTTCATTTCACTTCTAAGATAATATACTGTTACAATTGTTGCTAAAAACTCTGAAACTGGAAAAGACAACCAAACTCCCAAAATTCCCATTTTAAATGAAAACATAAAAATTAAAGGAATAAAAAAGAAAGCCTGTCTTGTCAGAGTCAATAAAAGAGCCGGTATTGCCTTTCCAATAGCTTGAAAATAGGCCGCTCCAATCAGTTGAATTCCAACAATAGGTAATAATGCAAAAACTATTCTCAAAGCCATTGGTGCTTCTTGATTAATTAATTCATCAGATGTGAATATTTTTGGAATTTGATTTGCAAAACAAAAAATCAATAATAAGATTACTGATGCTAGAATAGAAGCATACTTAAAAGAGACTCTAATTACCTCGCGCACTCTATCAAACTTTTGTGCGCCATAATTAAATCCTGCTATTGGAAGAAACCCTTGTGTTATTCCTAAAATTGGAAAAGTCGCAAACATTAACATTCTACTTATTATAGCATAAACAGCAACAATAGATTCACCTCCTAATTCAAACAAAATATTATTAACCAACAAAACCGTGATACTAACCATTGCTTGTCTTGCCAAAATAACGAATCCTAATGATGAAATTTGATTAACAATATTTCTATTCAATCTTAAATCATTAAAATTTAATTTTAATTCTGAACGTCCTGAAATAAATATATATATATATATATATAATGCACAAACAAAATAAGAAATTGTAGTTGCCCAAGCTGCACCATACATCCCCATATCTAAAACATAGATAAAAACATAGTCTAAAAACAAATTTGATATTGATG
>CAUZKB010000015.1:0-30777 GCA_963580575.1 Bacteroidia bacterium
AAATCATTAAAATTTAATTTTAATTCTGAACGTCCTGAAATATATATATATATATATATATAATGCACAAACAAAATAAGAAATTGTAGTTGCCCAAGCTGCACCATACATCCCCATATCTAAAACATAGATAAAAACATAGTCTAAAAACAAATTTGATATTGATGGTAACAACATTGCATACATTGCTATTTTTGGTTTTCCTTCAGCCCTTATTGAATTATTAGCCATCATACAAAATGCCAAAACTGGAACCCCATAAAGAATAATCGTATAATAAATTTTTGCTGGTAAAAATAAATTTCCCTTACCTCCAAATATGGGAATTATCGAGTCTATGAAAACTAAACCAAAAAAACTAAAAATTATGGTCAATAAGACGGTCATTGTTAATTGGTTTCCAAAAATTAAAATTGCTTTTTTATTCTCATTATTTCCTAATGCTCGAGAAATAATTGATCCGCCACCTACACCTATTGACATTCCTAATGCTGCTATAAAAAAAGAAACAGGTAAGACTAATAGCTGCTATTGCTTCTGGCCCAATCCATTGTCCAACAAAAATTGTATCAATCAAAATATTAAGAGACATTACTAGAATTCCTATAGAAGAAGGCACTGCTTGACGAATCAATAATTTAGGAATTAAGCTTATTCCTAAATCACTTGAAACTTCTTTTTTTATAATTAATTTTTATTAAGTGCCCATTGATTAATCCACTTACTAACAGTATCAACCCAATCATCTCTGTAATTTACGCATGGAATAAGGAATAATTCTTTACCCCCCTTTTTTTTGAAATCTTCAACTGCCTCCATCCCTATTTCCTCCAATGTCTCAAGACAGTCTGAAACAAAAGCAGGAGTTACAACTGCAATATTTCTATAACCTTTTCTAACAAATTCAGCAACTGTTTTATCTGTGTATGGTTTTAACCATGATCCAATTATAGTTACCCTAGATTGGAAAGAAGTTGAAAAACTCCCCTTTTTAAGACCTAAATTCTTTGCAACACTCAATGTTGTAATTTCACACTGATGTTTATAACAATACTTATGAGCTTCAGATTTCTGAAAACAACATTTTCCATCCATTTTACAATGAGATTTAGTTACATCAGCCTTTAAAATATGTCTATTAGGTATCCCATGATATGAGAATAATAGATGTTCTATTTTTTTTCCTTTTAAAAACTCTTTAATTGAATTTGATAAAACATTTATATAATCAGATCTATTATAAAAAGAAGAAAAATGAATCAAATTCATTTTTCGAAAAAATTTATTTTTAATTTGATTTGCCAAAACAGTTATAGTCTCTGTTGATGACATTGCAAATTGAGGATAAAGTGGAATTATTAAAACGTCATTAATTCCTTTTTCATTTAATTCCTCAAGACCAGATTTTATAGAAGGATTTCCATATCTCATAGCAAGAGATACTGGTATAGTAGTTTTATTCTGAAGTTTTTTATGAAATTTTTTAGATATAACAATTAAAGGGGATCCTTCTTTCCACCATATTTTTTTGTATGCATTTGATGACTTTCTAGGACGAATATTTAAAATAATTCTTCTAACTAAAATCTTTCTAATCCATTTTGGAAAATCAATTACTCTCTCATCCATTAAAAACTCATCCAAGTAATCTCTTACATCATTTACTTTAGTGCTATTTGGAGATCCCAAATTAACAATTAAAACCCCTTTCATCTTATTTGCTAAGATACAGACATTAAATATTTTTTTGGAGTAGTTCCATATTTCTTTTTAAAAGCTGTGATAAAATGACTTGCTGTACTATAACCCAGCGTATGACCAATTTCATTAATATTACTTTTTTTTGATTCAAGTATTCTCCTTGCTTCTTCCATTTTATAATCTAACAAATAAGCGTAAATCGTATTCCCATAAATTTTCTTAAAACCATCTTTTAATTTTGTTGTACTCAAAGCAATTTCAGACGCTAAATCTTCAATTGTAGGAGGATTAGCCATTCTCTCTAAAACAATATCTTTTGCCAATTTAATCTTGCTGACATTCTCTTCAATTAAAAGAAAAGGACAATTTTCTATTGATTGATCTTCATTTTTATTAAAATACAAACCTAATAACTCATAAACTTTTCCCTTAAAATATAAGACCTTCATACTATTATGAATCTTAGCATTTAATATTTGGCTTAATACAACAGCCATTGATGGAAGGAAACTTACACTATCATAAAACTTTTTAGCTTTATTATCAGGATTTAAAAAAGAAATATGATCAGCAGATTCCGAAAAAAGTGAATGGAATTTTTTAATAGGAATTAAAATGCTTATTAACCAGGAACTAGGGAAAATCTTAACCTCTATAGGTAAAATCTTTTCAGGATTAAAAAGCAAAATTACATTTTCCTCATTTACATTAAAAGAGTATGTTGAATTATTGTACATAAAATCTAACTGACCTTTTAAACAAAAATGAAATTGAATATGATCAATATTAGTAGAATGTTTTTTTGTAACCAAAGTAGCAGAATCATTTCTATATCTGAGAACCAAAAAATCTTTTTCTAATTCTGTAACTGACCATAAACTTTTTTCGATATTTTGATTTTGCATTTTATTAAATTATAATTTTAAATTGCTTCAAATATAAGCTATTTAGAACGATTATTAATTAGCCTGTTAAATCTTTAAAAGAAATTAAAAATACTTTTTGCGTTATTTTTTAATTCCATACTAATTTATTTTTGCATAATTAAAAACTTTTTTAATTTGAATAACACTGAAAAATGCCAAGCAGTTGGCATTAGTTATAAAAGTGCAGATTTAGATACTAGGGGCCTTTTTAACCTAAGCGATCTTCAGCTACACTCTCTTTTTCTAGAAGCTAAAGAAAAAAGTTTAAAAGAGGTTATAGTAATAAACACATGTAACAGAACTGAGATATTTGGTTGGAATAATAATCAAGAGGACTTTATCAATTTACTTTGCAAACATTCTAATGGTGATATAAAAACTTTTCATAAATACTGTTATATAATTAATGGCACTAAAGCTATAAAACACTTATTTAAAGTTGGCGCAGGATTGGATAGTCAAATTTTAGGAGATTTTGAAATAATTGGACAAATTAAGAAAAGTCTGAAACGATCAAAAAGAATTAATTTAGTTAGAGGTCGCCTTGAAAGACTTGTTAATTCAGTAATTCATGCAAGTAAAAAAATAAAAACGGAAACTCAGCTTTCAAGTGGAGCAACATCAATAGCCTTTGCATCAGTACAATATATTTTAAAAAATGTAAAAAATATTTCAAAAAAAAATATAGTCTTATTTGGTATTGGAAAAATTGGCAGAAATACATGTAAAAATCTTGTAAAACACACAAAAAATGATCACATAATATTAATTAATAGGACTCAAGAAAAAGCTGAAAAAATTGCTGTTAAATTTCCTGTTATTGTTAAACCTTATGGAGAATTAACTAGTGAAATTAAAAATGCTGATATATTAATTGTTGCTACCAGTGGAACGAATCCTACAGTTACAAAAGATCTAATTTTTAATTCAAAATCTCTTTTAATCCTTGATCTATCAATTCCAAGAAATGTTGAAACGCAAATCAATGAACTAAAAAACACTAAAGTTGTTCATTTAGACGAATTATCACAAATTACTGACTCCACTATTGAAAAAAGAAAAAAACATATCCCAAAAGCTGAATTAATTATTGAGTCTATTTATCAAGAATTTATTTTATGGCTTTCTCAAAGAAAATTTTCTCCAACTCTTAAATCATTAAAAAATCAAGTTGCCTTGATAAAAAAAGAAAAATTAAATTGTCCTCACAATAGTTTTTTTAGTAATAAAGCCGAAGAAATAGCTCAGAAAATTACTGGACAAGTTGCCTCTTTTTTAAAAGAAAATCCAAAAAAAGCTTCTGAAACAATTAATTTAATTAACGAATTTTTAAAAATTGAATCTAACAAAAATGAATGACATTTTAAGAATTGGAACAAGAGACAGTAAACTTGCTATAAATCAAGCTAAAAAAGTTCAGCAACTTTTAAAGAATTTTGGAAAAAATTCTATTTTAAAACCTATAAAAAGCACTGGAGATAAGAACCTAATACAACCAGTATATAAGATGGGAATTCAAGGTGTTTTTACTAAAGCTCTTGACACTGCATTAATTAATAATAAAATAGATTTAGCTGTTCATAGTTTAAAAGATGTCCCTACACAAATTCCAAAACAAATTTCAATAACTGCAATCTTAAAAAGAGATTCTCCACATGATACTTTTGTTTATTCAAAAAAATTCAAAAAAATTTCTAATAAATCAATTATAGGTACTGGAAGTCTTAGAAGAAAAGCTCAATGGTTAAGAAAATATCCAAATCATAAAACTGAAGTTTTAAGAGGAAACATAAATACAAGAATTGAAAAGTTAAAAAATTCTTTTTGGGATGGGGCGATTTTTTCTGAAGCTGGAATTGATAGACTTAATCTGAAAAATATCAACTATAAAGTTTTAGATTGGATGATACCTTCGCCAGGTCAAGGAGCTATTGCAATATGTTCTCTCAAGAAAGAATTTGAATTAACAAAATTTTTAAATAATATCAACTGTAAAAAAACAGAAATTTGCGTAAACATTGAAAGAAGTTTTCTAAGTGTTTTACAAGGAGGGTGTAAAGCTCCAATAGGAGCTCTTGCAAAAATTGAAAAAAACAGAATAATTTTTAAATCAGGTCTTTTTTCCCTTAATGGTTCAATTGCAATTCTAAATGAACAAAAATTAGACATCAATAAATCTTACGATTATGGGATTATTGCAGCAAATAAGATCTTACAAGAAGGAGGAGGAAAATTAATTACTGAAATAAAAAATCAATTGAAAGAATGAAATTACTTTCCACAAAAATTATTTCCAATAAATTTAAAAATCTATTGATTAAGAATAACTATCAAATAGATGAAAAAACATTTATTAAAATTTCACCATCAAAACTCAACTCCAAAATTTTTATTTCAAAAAATGTAATTTTTACAAGCAAAAATACCATTAAAATAATTCTTAAAAATTCTCAAATCAATAAAAAATTAATTAATAAAAGCATTTTTTGTGTTGGAGAATCTTCTGCAGACATGATTACTAAAAACAAACTTAATCTGATAAAATCAACTCAAAACTCTAATAATCTTTCAGAATACATTGTTAGAAATTTTAACAATTCAGAAGATTCATTTACCTATTTCTGTGGAAAAAAAAGGATGGTAGAACTTGAAAATAAATTAAATAAAAACAATATTAAAATTTATATTCATGAAGTTTATGACACAATTCTTACTCCAAAAAAAATTAAAGACAAGTATGATGGTGTTATTTTTTATAGTCCATCTGCTGTAAGAAGTTTTTTTAAAGGTAAAAATTCATTTAAAAACACTTATGGATTTTGTATCGGAAATACTACTGCAAAAGAATTAAAAAATTATACTTACAATTTTTCAATTGCCAAATCAAACTCAGAAGAAAACATGTTACATATTATAAAAAAACATTTTAAAATTATTTAATTATGAAAAACGATCTGTTTTTAAAAGTTCTAAAAGGTGAAACAGTAAATAGACCTCCGGTTTGGATAATGCGTCAAGCTGGTCGATATCTACCTGATTTCATGAAAATAAAGAAAAAATATGATTTCTTTACTAGATGTCAAACACCTGAACTTGCTACAGAAATTACTTTAATGCCCATAAATCAAATTGGTCCTGATGCTGCAATTATATTTAGTGATATTCTTGTAGTTCTTCAAGCGATGGGAATTAAAGTTGAAATGAAAGATGGAATTGGTCCCTGGATAAATTCGCCAATTAGAAAAATAGAGGATGTAAAAAAAGTTCATATCCCAGAAGTTAAAAAAGAATTAGATTATGTTTTTAAGGCAATAAAAATGTCAAAAAAAGAATTAAATCAAAGAGTTCCTTTGATTGGTTTTGCTGGATCTCCATGGACTTTGTTTTGTTATGCTATTCAGGGCCAAAGTTCAAAGGATTTTAATTTAGCAAAGCAGTTTTGTTTTTCTCAACCTGAGTTTTCAGATATTTTACTTCAAAAAATCACTGACACCACAATATCTTATTTAAAAGAACAAGTCAAATCTGGTGTTGATACTATCCAAATTTTTGATTCTTGGGGAGGATTACTTTCCCCAAAAGATTATGAAGTTTTTTCATGGAGATATTTAAAACAAATAATTGATGAACTGAAAACTATAATACCTGTTATTGTTTTTGGAAAAGGATGTTGGTTTCATTTAAATGAGATGAGTAAATCTGGAGTTTCAGCAATAGGTATTGATTGGACCTGTTCAGCAAGAAATGCTCGATATTTAACTGGAGGAAAAATTACTCTTCAAGGTAACCTAGACCCTTCAAAACTATTATCTCCAATAAATGAAATTAAAATATCTGTTAAAAATATGATTAATGAGTTTGGTAAAGATAATTACATAGTTAATTTAGGCCATGGGATACTTCCAAATACTCCTGTTGATAATGCCAAAGCATTTATAGATTCAGTTAAAGAATATAATTATTAATGAAAGAGAAATTTTATAAACACATTAAGAGTCTACAAAATAAAATCACAGACAATATTGAAGAAATTGACCAATTAGGAAAATTTAAAGAAGATATTTGGAAAAGAAAAGAAGGTGGTGGTGGAAAAAGTAGAATTTTAGAGAATGGTAAAGTCTTCGAAAAAGCTGGAGTTAATATCTCTGCAGTAGAAGGTAAATTACCTGAAAGTATGATGACTTATCTAAAAGTAAATGAAACAAAATTTTTCGCATGTGGTTTAAGTGTAGTTATTCATCCATTAAACCCAATGATTCCAACTACTCATGCTAATTGGAGATATTTTGAATTGTATAGTAATAAATCAGAAATAATTGATCAATGGTTTGGGGGAGGTCAAGATCTTACGCCATATTATCTTTTTGAAGAAGATGCAATTCATTTTCATAAAGTTTGTAAATATTCGTGTGATAAATTTGGAAAAAATTTATACAGTGATTATAAAAAAAAATGTGACAATTATTTTTGGAACTCTCATAGAAATGAAGCCAGAGGAATAGGGGGAATTTTTTTTGATTACTTAAGAGCCGATTCAAATAAAGGTATTCAAGATTGGTGCAATTTCACAATTGAAGTTGGTAATAATTTTATTAAATCTTATATCCCTATTGTTGAAAAAAGAAAAAATATCCCATATAATAAAAACGAAAGAAAATGGCAAGAAATCAGAAGAGGGCGTTATGTGGAATTTAATTTAATTCATGATAAAGGAACATTATTTGGACTTAAGACTAAAGGTAGAACTGAAAGTATATTAATGAGTTTACCACCAAAAGTTCAATGGTTATATGATTATAAAATAAAATCTAAATCAGAAGAAGAAAGATTAATTAATGTTTTGAAAAAACCAAGAAAATGGATCGTTTAAAAAATCTTATTTATTTAAAATTCAGTAACTTAATAAACCTTTATTTTTAATCTTTATGGGTACTCTAACTATTCTTTTTGTTCTTCCTCTGCTAATAATCTTTTCATATTTATTTGATTCATACGCAAGAAAAACAAAATTTCCTGCGGTTATTTTATTAATGTTAACTGGAATAATAATTAGAGTTATATCGAGTCTCTATGGTTTTGATGATTTTACTTTTCTTGATAATCTGGTTCCGGTTATTGGAACAATTGGTCTAATTTTAATAGTTCTCGAAGGTGCCTTGGAATTAGAAATTAGTATTGAAAAATTACCTATTATTATTAAAGGGTTTTTTGCTGCTTTTATAATTCTTGTTATTAATATTTTTGCTCTAAGTTTTGTTTTTAATGAAGTGTTGGGAATGAATTATATGAATTCTGTAATTTATTCTATTCCTTTATCTATAATTAGTAGCGCAGTAGCAATTCCTTCAGCTTCAAGTCTCTTAAATCATCAAAAAGAATTTGTTATTTATGAATCTACTTTTTCAGATATTTTAGGAATAATGATTTTTAATTATGCAATTAAGCAATATAAAAATAATAATCCTTTAATTTCTTCAGAATCAATTATTTCACTAATAATTCAAGTAATTGGAGTTATTATTATTTCCTTAATTATTACTTATTTACTTTTTCGTTTAATTCAAAAGATTGAACAAAAAGTAAAATTTTTCTTGATACTTGCACTTCTTATATTAGTCTATGCTTTTGGAAAACTATTTCATCTTCCGGCTTTAGTGACAATATTTATTTTTGGAATTTTTTTAAGTAACGTAAAAATTTTATTGCCAAAATTTTTAAGAAAAAATTTAAACTTAGAACAAAATGAAAAAGAATTAAGTGAATTTCATATTCTAACAGCTGAATCTACATTTATAGTAAGAACATTCTTCTTTTTATTTTTTGGGTTCTCTATCAATCTAGAAAATTTTTTAAGCTTTTCTCCATATATATATGGTTTTATGATTTTTCTAATAATTTTTATTATAAGATATTTCTATTTAAGTTTGTCAACACTTAAATTGAATACTTCTCCATTAGTTTATATGGGTCCCAGGGGATTGATTAGCATCTTATTATTTCTACAAATTAAAGATATTGATTTTATAAATTTTTCAGAATCAATAATTGATGAAAAAGTTCTTTTAATTGTTATTCTTTCATCAATGTTAGCAATGCTCTTTGGTACGTTAAAAAAAGATGATAAATCGGATGATTCAAATCAAAATGAAGATATATCAAAAAGTATTACATTGCCTGTTGAACCTATAGATTCATCTAATAATAAAAAATAAATCAGAATTATGTTTCCAATACATAGAAATAGACGATTAAGAAGTTCAAAATTTATAAGAGATCTTGTGTCTGAAAATAAAATTAATTTAAATGATTTAATTGTTCCTTTATTTATAATAGAAGGAAAAAAAATAAAAGAAGAAATTACATCTATGCCAAATTACTTCCGAATGAGCATAGATATAGTTGAAAAAGAAGTAAATTTTTTATATAAACTTGGCTTAAAATCAGTTCTGCTTTTTGTTAAAGTTTCTAAAAACTTAAAAGACAATAAAGGTTTAGAAGCTATAAACCCTAATGGTTTGATGCAAAGAGCTATTAAAACAATTAAAAATTCTGTACCCGAAATGGTTGTAATCACTGATGTAGCTTTAGATCCATATTCTATTTATGGCCATGATGGCATAGTTAAGAATAATAAAATATTAAACGACTCTACTAATGATGTTCTTTCAAAAATGGCCCTTTCTCATGCTAAATCAGGAGCAGATATAATTGCTCCTAGTGATATGATGGATGGAAGAATAAAAAAAATTAGAGAAACACTTGAATCAAATAAATTCCATGATACTGCAATCATGAGTTATTCTATTAAATATGCTTCAAGTTTTTATGGCCCATTTAGAGATGCTTTAAATTCTAAACCTGATTTTGGTAATAAAAAAACTTATCAAATGGATTTCAGAAATAGAAATGAAGCTTTTTTAGAAGTTGAAAATGACATTGAAGAAGGTGCCGATATAATAATGATTAAACCTGGGTTATCTTATCTAGATATCATTAGAGATATAAGAGAAAATTTTTCTCATCCAATTGCTGTTTATCAAGTAAGTGGAGAATACTCAATGCTAAAAGCTGCTGCAGAAAAAGGATGGCTAAATGAAAAGAAAATTATTATTGAACAACTAACTGCTTTTAAAAGAGCTGGTGCTTCAATGATTGTAAGTTACCATTCAATTGATATTGCTAAAAGTCTATAATTTCTAAATTATTATCCAAATTTTCTTTCGGGATTAAAAGGATCAATAGAAATTGATTTTTTTTTACCTGAAATTATTTCTGATACTAACTTTCCAGTTGCTGGACCCAAACTCCAACCCATCATTGAATGGCCCGTAGCTAAAACTAGATTATTATATAAAGAATGTCTCCCAATAAAAGGCAGTCCATCTGGAGAAAGAGGTCTTAATCCACATTGTGCATCATTAATGTTTTGTGTTGGTATTTTTAAACCTTCATAATATTTTTCGGATGATCTAGCAATTGCATTTACCCTTTTGAAATTAATTTTCGTATTTAAACCTGCTATTTCCATAGTCCCTCCAAATCTTGTAAATCCATCCATGGGAGTTACTGCAACTTTATCTTCTAACAAAATTGCAGGATATGAAATCCCTGTTTTTTTAAACAAATTTATTCTGTAACCTTTTCCAGCTTGAATCAAAAGTTTTATTCTTAATTTTTTTAATAAATTTTCTGACCAAGCTCCAGATGCAATAACAAATTCATCTCCAAAAATTTCATTTTTATTTGTTCTAATTGAATTAATAATTCCAGAATTATAATTAAATGATTCAACTAAATTTTCCTTATATACTTTTAGACCTTTTTTTAATAAATAAGATTTTAAATTATTCATAAAAGTTTCTGGAGTCAAATGTGCATCTGATTTATACCAAAAAGCCCCTTTAATATCCATTCTAATTTTAGGTTGCATAGAGTTTACCTGGTCCTGAGATAATTCTTGAACATTCATTTTCAATTCTCTTGCAATTTTAGCTGTTTTTAATTCTTCTTTTTCTGCTTCAGATGTTTTAAAAGCCATTAATAATCCTTTTTCATAAATTTTAAAATCAATATTTTTTGAGTCTCTTAATTCAAAGTACAATTCTTTACTAAATTCATTTATCTTCTTTATTATGCCAATCGAACGATTAACATGCCTAGAGCTAGAGGACTTAATAAAGTTAATTCCCCAATTAATAAGATCTTTATTAAATCTTGGTTTTATATAAAAAGGGCTATTAGAATTAAACATCCACTTTATACCTTTTTTAAGGACTTCTGGAGAAGCTAATGGAATGATATGACTTGGTATTATATAACCAGCATTTACAATAGACGCTCCTGAATTAAATGAATTTTTATCAACCAATACAACCTCATGACCCTCTTCAATTAAATAATAAGCACAGGAAAATCCAATTATTCCGCCTCCAACTATTACTACTTTTTTTTTCAATCTTTAAATTTATAGAACCTGAAAACCGCTCAAATAAGGATCTGATGGATGAAAAATTAATTTATTATATCCAATTATTCTGGCATTTCCTTCAATACTAGGTATAATACCTTTATAATTTCCTATAGAAACTTCTTCTTCAACACACCCTATAAATTTTGAATCAATAATACTTTTGTGAATAAATTTTTCTCCCAAAGTTAACTCTCCTTTAAAATATTTCTGGGCTAATCTTGCAGATGTACCTGTTCCGCAAGGTGATCTATCAATAGCTTTTTCGCCATAAAAAACAGCGTTTGAAGAAGTTAACTTATCTAAAGAAGTCTTCCCACTCCATAAAACATGAGTGCACATTTTAATGTTTTTATCAATGGGATGAACAAAATTTTGATGCTTATTAATTTTTTTTCTTAAGTCTCTTCCAAAAGAAATTAAATCACTGGCTGAAAAATATTCAATTCCTTTAAAATTAGATTGCAAATCAACAATTGCATAAAAATTTCCTCCATAAGCAACATCAACTTTTAACTTCCCTAGAAAATCACTATCAACAAATAAATTTGATGCTACAAGAAAAGAAGCTACATTATTAAATTTAACAGAGACAACCTTATTATTTTCTTTTTTATATGAAGCTTTAACAAGTCCAGCAGGTGTTTCAACATTAATCTTTCCCTCAACTTTAGGAATAACTAAGTCTTCCTCAATTAATACAGTTATAGCTCCTATGAGTCCGTGACCACACATTGGTAAGCATCCACTTGTTTCAATAAATAAAATTGAAACATCATTATCTGGATCTAGTGGATCATAAAAAAAACTTCCACTCATCATATCATGTCCATGAGGCTCAAACATAAGGCCAGTCCTAATCCAATCAAAATTATTTATAAAATTTAAACGTTTTTCAGCAATATTTTTTCCATCTAAATCGGGTTTAGGTCCAACAACTAGCCTAACAGGATTACCTGCAGCATAAGCATCTATACATTCAAATTCTATTAATTTACTTTTATCCATCTTATTGCAAAATATACAATTTTTGTTTATTCTAAATTCACAGATTTATTATTATTTAATTTAGAAATAAAATAAAGTTGTTTAATCAAAAAATTTCATGGTAATAAATAGTTAAATTTGCATCTATTCTTCTATTAAATGAAAAATTTTTTTTATGGTTTTATTTTATTGATTCTAGTATCTTTTGGATTTTTATATATCTCTAAATACAATTATATATTAGAAGGAGTCTCAAAAATTTATCTTAAAGGTTACACAACTGCATATTTAGACGATTATAAAAATTTTGACAACAGGGAAATTAACGCTTCGGAAAACCCCCTGCCTTGGAATTTACATCAAAATTATAATATTTCTGAAGTCCCAAAAGGTTTTGAATCTTACAATAAAAAAAATGGAACTGTTGCCTTTTTAGTAATTAAAAATGATTCAATCTTATTTGAAAAATATTATGATGGTTATGGAATTAAATCAATGAGCAACTCTTTTTCAATGTCTAAAAGTATAGTTTCAGCATTATTAGGTAAATCAATTATGCAAGGCCATATTAAAGGGCTAGATCAAAAAGTGAAAGATTTTTTTCCAGAAATCAAAGGTAAATTTGCCGATAATTTGGAAGTTGGTCATTTATCTAACATGTCTTCAGGAATGGTATGGAAAGAAGATTATTTTAGCCCTTTTGAAGTAACTGCATCTGCATATTTTGTAGATGATATAAGTAAATTAATTTTAGATCAACCCATTAAATATAGCCCTGGCAAAGAATTTAAATATAAAAGTGGAGCTACTCAACTTTTGGGAATGGTAATTTCAAAGGCTACAGAAAAAAACTTATCTGAATATTTATATGAAAGTTTTTGGAATCCAATGGGATTTGAAAATAAAGCTTTATGGCAAATTGACAGTGAAAAATATGGAATGGAAAAAGCCTACTGTTGCATTGCTTCAAATGCAAGAGATTTTGCAAGGTTTGGCAAACTATATAAAGATTTTGGAAGATGGAATAATAAAATATTGTTGGATTCAACCTTTGTAGCTAAATCTTTGAATCCAGTTTTTGATAAAGACTCTGAATACGGATACGGATGGTGGATCGATAATTATAAAAATCAAAAGATTTTACTAATGAGAGGTCACCTTGGTCAATATGTAATACTATTACCAGAAAAAAATCTAATTTTTGTCAGATTAGGACAACAAAAGGAAGGCAAAAAAGTTAAAAGTAGTTTTACTGAAGATATATATTCATATATAGATTTTGGAATTGAAATAGCAAAAAAATAAAACTTTATATAAAGCTGTTAATACTAGATATTATCAAAATAAATGACAAAAGTAAAATTCTAGTAGAAATTCAAAATCTAAATCTAAACATTCAAAATAAAAAAATTTTAAAAGATGTTTCATTTTCAATACTTAAAAATGAAACAGTTGCAATCGTAGGTGAATCTGGAAGTGGTAAAACCTTAACTGCACTATCTTTAATAGGTCTAATCCCCAACAACTCTTTAGTTTCAAGTGATAAAATGATTTTTTTAAATACTTCATTATCTAATAATACAAATTTAATTTAGAGATCTATTAGAGGAAAAGAAATCGGAATGATTTTGAAAGAATTTATAATTCATATCCTCATCAATTAAGTGGCGGTCAAAAACAAAGAGTTATGATTGCCATGGCTATTTTGTGTAAACCAACTTTTAATTGCAGATGAACCTACTACAGCATTAGACGTTACAGTTCAAAAAGAAATAATATTGTTGTTAAAGTCATTACAAATAAAATATGAGATGAGCATACTATTCATCTCCCATGATTTGAATTTAGTTAAACATTTAGCTGATAAAGTTTTTGTTATGAAAACTGGGAAAATAATTGAATTTGGAATTAATAAAAAATTATTTGAAAACCCTCAAAAATCATATACAAAAGGTCTCTTGTTTGCAAGACCTTCTATAGAAAAAAGATTAAAAATCCTTCCAACAATTAATGATTATAAAAAAGGAAACTTTAATGAAAAAATAATTACTCTAAAAGAAAAACATAAAATTCTATATTCTAAATCACCTATTTTAGAAATAATTGATTTAGAAAAAAAATTCTTCAAACAAAATGTTTTGTTTAATAAAAAAATATATTTTCATGCAATAAAATCTTTTAGTTTTAAATTATATGAAGGAGAAACCCTAGGCTTAGTTGGCGAATCAGGGTGTGGAAAATCAACTTTAGGAAGAGCTATTATTTATTTAGATCCCCCTACATCTGGTAAAATTTTTTATAATAGCCGCTTGATTAACAAAAATGATTTTGATAAATCTAATAATCTTAGAAAAGAAATTCAATTTATTTTTCAAGATCCACATTCTTCTATGCATCCATTTAAAACAATTGGAAACTCTATAATGGAAGTTCTAAAGGTTCACAATATCTTAACTGATAAAAAAGATCGGATAAAAAAAGTCTACGATTTAATTAAAAAAGTAGGTCTTTCAAAAATTCATTTTAATAGTCACCCCCATGAACTTTCTGGTGGTCAAAAACAAAGAGCAATTATAGCAAGAGCTATTGCAACAAATCCGAAAATTATTATTTGCGATGAATGTGTAGCATCTCTAGATATTTCAATTCAAGCAAAAATTTTAAACTTACTAAATGACCTTAAAGAAGAATTAAACTTAAGTTATATTTTTATTTCACATGATCTTTCTATCGTTAAATATATGTCAGACAGAATAATGGTTATGAAATCAGGAAAATTAATTGAATTTGAAGAATCAGATCTACTTTATAATAATCCCAAAAATAATTACACTAAGAAACTAATTTCATCAATTATTTAATTTTTTATGGTGCTGGATTAGGTTGGCTGTTATGAATAATATTTATTTCATCCAAGATTTCATCACTTAATAAAGTTTTATAACTATCTATATTTTCTTTAAGCTGATCAATTGAAGTTGCTCCAATAATATTGCTTGTTACAAAAGACCTGTCATTTACAAAAGATAATGCCATAGTTGTTAAATTTATTTCATTTTTTTTTGCTAAATCGTGATAATTTTGAATTGCTTTTTCAGATTCTTCATTACTAAATCTATCATAATTAGGAAAAAGTGTAAGTCTAGCATTTTTAGGCATATTTCCGCCTAGATACTTTCCCGTTAAAGTTCCAAAACCCAGGGGAGAATATGCTAACAATCCAATATTTTCTTTATGACAAATTTCTGAATTTCCAATCTCAAAAGTTCTATTTAATAATGAATAAGGATTTTGAATAGAAATTATTTTTGTTCTACTCTCTCTTGACTCATTAATATATTTCATTAATCCCCAAGGAGTTTCATTTGAAATTCCAATATTTCTTATTTTACCTTTTTTTATATTTTCTTCTAGTACATCTAAAATTAAATCAAAATTATACTTCCAAGGGTCTTCTTTATAAAATTCATAACCTCTTTTTCCAAAAAAATTAGTAACTCTTTCAGGCCAATGGATTTGATATAAATCTATATAATCTGTTTTCAATCTATCTAAACTATTATCAATTGCCTCATTTACTGTATTTTTTGAATAAGACATATCTTTTCTTATATGTTTGCTAAAACTTGAAGGCCCTGCAACTTTTGATGCTAAAATAATTTTATCTCTATTGCCTGTTTTTTTTAACCATGATCCAATTATTCTTTCCGTTTCTCCTTGAGTCTCAGGTGAAGGAGGAACAGGATATAATTCAGCCGTATCAAAAAAATTAACTCCCTTATAATAAGAGTAATCCATTTGATTATGACCTTCTTTTTCATTATTCTGTCTACCAAAGGTCATAGTTCCAAGACATATTTTACTAACTTTAATTTCTGTTCCTGGTAATAAATTGTAATCCATTATTAAAATTTTAATTCAACTCCAATTGGACAATGATCAGAATGTTTAACCGAATTTAATATAAAAGAATTACCAATATTCTTTTTTAAGGACTCAGTAACTAGGGCATAATCTATTCTCCACCCTTTATTATTAGCTCTTGAATTTGCTCTATAACTCCACCAGCTATAATTATGAGGTTCTGAATTTAAATGTCTAAATGAGTCTATAAACCCAGTCTTAATAAATTTGTCTAACCATCTTCTTTCCTCAGGTAAAAACCCCGAAACATTTTTATTTCTTATTGGATCATGAATATCTATCTCTTTATGACATATATTGTAATCACCACATATAACTAATTTAGTGTATCTTCTTTTTAAATCGTCAATATATTTCTGAAAGTCTCTCATAAATTTAAACTTATATTCCAAGCGATCAATATTTGTGCCTGATGGTAAATAAAGACTTATAACTGAAAAATTATCATAATCTGCTTGAATTACCCTTCCTTCAAAATCAATATGATTTATATTCGTGCCGCAAATAACTTTATTTGGTTTAATTCTAGAAAAAATAGCCACTCCACTATATCCTTTCTTTTGAGCTGAAAACCAATAATTATGATACCCTATTTTATCTAAAAGGTTAGTTTCAACTTGTTCTCTATTGGCCTTGGTTTCCTGAATACAAATTACATCCACATTTGATTCATTTAACCAATCTACAAACCCTTTATTTATAGCTGCACGAATACCGTTTACATTATATGAGATTATTTTCAATCTTTATTATAAGCTTTTTAAAATATTATTTATACTTACTTGTTGAATAATTTCATCGAAGACTTTGTCTATTTTAATTCTTTTTTGAACCATACTATCGCGTTCTCTTATAGTAACTGTTTTATCTTCTATACTTTGATGGTCAATAGTTATACAAAATGGAGTGCCTAAAGCATCTTGTCTTCTATATCTTCTGCCAATTGCATCCTTTTCATCATAAACACTTTTAATCTCAGATCTAAATTTTTGGAAAATTTCTTTAGCCATATCCGGTAAATTATCTTTCTTTAAAAGAGGTAAAATCGCAACTTTGTTTGGGGCTAATTCTTTTGGAATTTTAAGTATTGTCCTAAAGCTACCGTCATCTAACTTTTCTTCCATTAATGAATTACAAAATACAGATAAAAACATTCGATCAAGACCTATTGATGTTTCAACTACATAAGGAACATAACTCTTATTTAATTCTGAATCAAAATACTGAAGTTTTTTACCAGTAAATTTTTGGTGATTAGCAAGATCAAAATCTGTTCTGGAATGTATTCCTTCTAATTCTTTAAAACCAAAGGGGAAATTAAATTCAATATCACAAGCAGCATCAGCATAATGAGCTAATTTTTCATGATCATGGAAACGATAATTTTCTTTTCCCATACCTAAAGAAATATGCCAGTTAAGTCTTTTGTTTTTCCATTCTTCATAATATTTTTTTTGAGTTCCAGGTGGAATAAAAAATTGCATTTCCATTTGTTCAAATTCTCTCATTCTAAAAATAAATTGTCGAGCAACTATTTCATTTCTAAATGCTTTTCCAATTTGAGCAATTCCAAAAGGCAATTTCATTCTTCCAGTTTTTTGAACATTTAAAAAATTGACAAAAATTCCTTGGGCTGTTTCAGGTCTTAAAAATAAATCGCTAGCAGATTCAGAAGATGCTCCTAATTTAGTTCCAAACATTAAATTAAATTGTTTTACATCCGTCCAATTTTTAGAACCAGATTCAGGGCAAACAATCCCAAGCTCTTCAATTAAACTTTTAACATCTTTTAAATCATCTTTCTCTAAAGATTCATTTAGTCTTTTTAAAATAAGTTTGATTTTATTATTATATTCTTTAACCTTAATATTAGTATTCAGGAATTTCTCCTTATCAAAACTTTCCTTAAATCTTTTTGATGCTTTATCAACCTCTTTTTTAATCTTAGTCTCAATTTTAGAAACATAGTCTTCAACTAATACATCTGCTCTATACCTTTTCTTTGAATCTTTGTTATCTATTAAAGGGTCATTAAAAGCGTCTACATGGCCAGATGCCTTCCAAGTAGTAGGATGCATAAAAATAGATGCATCAATCCCAACTATATTTTCATTAAATTGTATCATAGATTTCCACCAATATTCTTTAATATTATTTTTTAATTCTACTCCATTTTGGCCATAATCATATACAGCACTTAATCCATCGTAAATCTCACTTGATGGAAAAACAAATCCATATTCTTTTGCATGAGATATTATATTTTTAAAAGTTTTAAATTTTTCTGACATATGCTCAAAAATAATTCTTTTTGTTATCTTTTGGTTATCTAGTTAAATATTCTATAAATTTTATAATTAATATATAATTTTATTGACTTAATTTATTATTATGTTATTTAGCAAATAAACTAAGGTAAATGAGATTTATTTTAAAGTACTGTATATACATTTTTCTTTTTTTTTCTACAATAAATTGTGCCAAAAAAGCTTCTCCAACTGGTGGTCCTAAAGATACAATCCCTCCAGTACTTATTAGTGCATCCCCAAAATTAAATACTACTTTTTTTGATAAAGATGAAGTAAAATTCATTTTTAATGAATTTGTAACACTTAATGAAATAAATAAACAACTGATAATTTCACCTCCGTTAAAAATTGGTGGCTACAAGGTGTCTCCCACTACTGGAGCTTCAAAAAAAATAACTCTTTCAATTCTTGATTCTCTTTTAGAAAACACAACCTATACATTTAATTTTGGAGAAAGTATTCAGGATTATAATGAAGGAAATAAAATGCCTTATTTTTTATATACAATTTCAACTGGAGCTAAAATTGATTCTTTAAATTTGAAGGGAACAATTAAAGATGCTATTAAAATGGACCCTGAAAAATACATATCACTACAACTTTATCCTTTGGATAGCTCTTATAACGATTCAACAATCTATTTCCAAAAACCTTTTTATGTAACAAGCACCTTAGATACAACTATTTTTAAATTTAACAATCTCAAAGCTGGAAAATATGAACTAATTGCTTTAAAGGACTTTTCTAATAATTATTTTTTTGATCAAAATACAGATCAAGTAGGGTTTTTAAATTCCCCTATAAGTCTTCCTGGCGATAGTATAGTTGAATTAAAACTATTTAAAGAAAAAGCCAATTTTTCATGGGCTGAACCATTTTTCATTAATGATCATCATATTGGTCATGGATATTATGGAGATTATAATGGTCAAAGTTTTAAATTAATTAGTGATGTCCCGGAATCCTTTGGATATATTATTAATAAAAACAGAAAAAACGATACCTTAAATTATTGGTTTAAAGGTATTAAAACTGATTCATTGAAATTTGAATATCCAGATAATGATTCAATAAAAACTAAGGTCGTTAAATTTAAAAAGCCTATAAAAGATTCACTAATAATTATTCAAATTACTATAGGCGCCATCGATTTAACAGACATTTTTAAAGTATCTTCTAATCTACCAATAGTTTCATCTGATTCTTCCCTCGTAAAAATTAGAAAAATTGATTCGACGATGATTCCTGCTAATATTAAAATTGACGAAAATTACGATAGAGTTGAAATTAATTTTAAACTCCTACCAAATGACATGTATGATATTCAATTATTACCTAAAGCACTTCAAGATTTCTGGGGAAATACCCATGATACACTAAACTTTAGAGTTTCTACAAAAAAAGTAGAAGATTATGGAAATATATTTATTCAATTAATATATGAAGATTCAGAGCCATTCATATTGGAGTTATTAAAGAGTTCTAGAGTTATTAGATCATATAAAGAACCTCAGAAAAACTCAAATTATTCATTTAAGTTATTGAATCCAGGAAAATATATTTTAAGACTAATTAAGGATAAAAATAATAATGATAAGTGGGACACAGGAAATTATCTAAAAAAAATACAACCGGAAGAAGTAATATATTATCCTTTTGAAATAGAATTAAGGGCAAATTGGGATTTAAATGAAACTTTTAATGTAAATCAAAAGTATCTTGATCTTTTAAAAACTCAAACTTCTTCCGATAGTTTAGAAGTAAATGATGGTCAAGATTGACATAAATATTTTCAGATTTATCTGATAATTCATTAGAAATTAAATTACCATAATAATCATATGTAGAAGTGTGTCCAGGATATTTATTTTTATTTGGATCTTCTCCAATACAATTTACTCCAACACAATAACAACAATTTTCAATCGCTCTAGCAGTCAATAATTTATCCCAAGCTCTAATTCTTGGCAATGGCCAATTTGCAACATAAATTAACAACTGATAATTATCCTTATTTCTAGACCAAATAGGAAATCTTAAATCATAACATATTCTTAAACAAATTTTCCAACCTCTAAATTCAATAATTCCTTTATTATTTCCTGACATATATATCTTATCCTCACCCGCAAATGTAAAAGTGTGTCTTTTATCATAAAATTCAATTTGCCCAGAAGGAGTGACAAAAATAAATCTGTTATAAAATTTATCTTCTTCTTTAATAACAAGACTTCCTCCTATAGCTGAGTTATATTGAATTGCTATTTTTTTCATCCATTTAATTGTGTTACCATCCATTTTTTCATATACACTTTCAGGGTTCATAGTAAAACCGGATGTAAACATTTCAGGTAATAAAATAATATCAACTTTTTTTTTAATTTGATTTAATCTTTGGGTAATTTGATTTCTGTTTTTTGCAATATCTTTCCAAAAAATTTTTATCTGAATCAAAACAAGAGACAATTCGGATTTCATAAATTCTAAATAAAAATTTTATAAATTTTAGCCCTTAAAACTAGCAAATAAATATTCTCTATTCATCCTAGCAATATTTTCAAGAGATATTCCCTTGGGACATTCAACTTCACAAGCTCCAGTATTAGTGCAATTTCCAAAACCTTCTTCATCCATTTGTTTTACCATGTTTAATACTCGATCAGTCGCTTCAACTTTACCTTGTGGTAATAACGAATACTGAGAAACTTTAGCCGATACAAATAACATTGCAGAAGCATTCTTGCATGAAGCAACACAAGCTCCACATCCTATACAGATAGCAGCATCAAAAGCCTTATCAGCATCTTGTTTATTAATTGGGATAGCATTTGCATCTTGAGTATTTCCGGAAGTATTTACACTGATAAATCCTCCAGCTTGTTGAATTCTATCAAATGCAGAACGATCAACAACTAAATCCTTAATTACAGGAAAAGCTTTAGCTCTAAAAGGCTCAATAATAATAGTTTCGCCATCTTTAAATTTTCTCATGTGGAGTTGACATGTAGTTACAAGTCGATCAGGACCATGAGCCTCGCCATTAATAAACATTGAGCACATTCCACATATTCCTTCTCTACAATCATGATCAAAAGAAACTGGATCAATTCCTTTTGAAATTAATTTCTCATTTAAAACATCCATCATTTCAAGAAAAGACATATCAGGAGAAATATCACTTATCGGATAAGTTTCTATTCTACCTTTATCATCTCTACTAGATTGTCTCCATACTTTTAAAATTAAATTCATCTTTTTAAAATTATCTTATTTGTATGATCTTGTTTTAACCTCAATTTCCTCAAAATTAAGTTTTTCCTTAATTAACTTAGCTTTAGATGGCTCACCATTATATTCCCAAGCAGAAACATAGGTAAAGTTTTTATCATCACGAACAGCTTCTCCCTCAGAATTTTTAGACTCTTCCCTAAAATGTCCTCCACAAGACTCAGTTCTTTCAAGGCCATCTTTAGCAAAAAGTTCCCCTAACTCTAAGAAATCAGAAACTCTTCCTGCTTTTGCCAACTCCTCATTATACTCATCGGAAGATCCTGGAACGTTAACATTCTTATAAAAATCTTCTCTCAAATCCTGAATTTCTTTTATAGCCTCTCTTAAACCTTTTTCATTTCTTGACATACCACATTTATCCCACATAATTTTACCTAACTTTTTATGATAATAATCAACTGAATTTTTCCCTTTATTATTTATAAATAAATTAATTTGACTTTCAATACTTTTTTCAGCTTTTTCAAACTCTGGTTGATCAGTTGAAATTTTGCCTGTTCTAATATCATCAGATAAATAATCTCCTATAGTGTAAGGAAGAACAAAATATCCATCTGCCAATCCTTGCATTAAAGCAGACGCCCCTAATCTATTAGCTCCATGATCAGAAAAATTTGCTTCTCCAATAGCATAACAACCAGGAATTGAAGTCATTAAATTATAATCTACCCAAACACCACCCATTGTATAATGCACTGCAGGATATATCATCATTGGAGTTTCATATGGATTTTGATCAACTATCTTTTCATACATTTGAAAAAGATTACCATATTTGGATCTTATTACTGCTTGTCCTAATTTTTTAACTAACAAATCATCATTTTCATCAAGACCTTTAACATAAGCCTTTTCTTTCCCATATCTTATGATTGCCGAAGAAAAATCTAAATAAACAGCTTCCCCTGTTTTATTAATACCAAAACCTTCATCACACCTCTCTTTGGCAGCTCTTGAAGCAACATCTCTAGGTACCAAATTACCAAAAGCTGGATATCTTCTTTCCAAATAATAGTCTCTATTTTCTTCATCTATTTCAATTGGCTTAAGCTTTCCCTCTCTAATAAGTTTGACGTCCTCAATATTTTTTGGAACCCAAATTCTTCCATCATTTCTCAATGACTCGGACATTAAAGTAAGTTTGGACTGATAATCACCAGATACAGGTATACAAGTAGGATGAATTTGAGTAAAGCAAGGATTTGCAAAATGAGCTCCTTTTTTATGAATTTTCCATATTGCAGAAACATTACTTCCCATTGCATTGGTAGATAGAAAAAAAACATTGCCATAACCTCCTGAAGCAATAACAACAGCATGTGCTCCATGTCTTTCAAGCTTTCCCGTAACCAAATTTTTTGCAATAATACCTCTTGCCTTTCCATCAATTAAAACTAAATCCATCATCTCATGCCGATTATACATTTTAATCTGTCCTCTTCCAATTTGTCTATTCATTGCAGAATATGCGCCTAGTAATAACTGCTGGCCTGTTTGGCCCTTTGCATAAAATGTTCTTGAAACCAATACACCTCCAAATGATCTGTTATCAAGTAAGCCTCCATAATCTCGAGCAAAAGGAACTCCCTGGGCCACACATTGATCTATAATATTAGTGGAAACCTCAGCCAACCTATAAACATTTGCTTCTCGAGATCTATAATCACCTCCCTTAATTGTATCATAAAACAACCTGTAAGTTGAATCGCCATCCCCTTGATAATTTTTAGCAGCATTAATTCCTCCTTGAGCTGCAATTGAATGAGCTCTTCTAGGTGAGTCTTGGAAACAAAATGTTTTTACATTATATCCTAATTCAGCAAGTGTAGCAGATGCTGACGCTCCAGCCAAACCACTTCCCACAACTATGATATCAATTAACCTCTTATTTGCAGGACTTACCAAGTTTATATCACTTTTATGTTTTGTCCACTTATCTGAAAGAGGTCCGTCAGGAATTCCGGATATTAAATTAGACATATTTTAAATTTTAAATAATGATAAACAGCAATGAATATAAAACCCAAAGGAATAATTATTGAAAACCCCCTTGCAAACAAATTAATTGCAGAAGAATATTTATTGTTTAAACCCATTGTTTGAAAAGACGATCCAAAACCGTGATATAAATGCAGGGCTAAAAAAAAAAAAGATATCGAATAAATTAAAGTTCTTACTAAACTTTTAAATTTACGAATTAGGTCTTCATAATATCTGTCAGAATCTAATGGTAAAACTTCAACATATTTGTAATTCATTTCAGGAACCCAAAAATCATAAAAATGAAGACATAAAAATGAAAGAACAACAATTCCTGAATAAATCATATTTCTAGACATCCAATTTGAGTTTGAACTTCCTTTGAAACTAATATATTTTATGTCTCGAGATTTTCTATTATAGTATTCTAAAACAAATCCCATAAAAAAATGAAATATAACACCAAAAATTAGTATAGGTTGAAGGATAAATTGAACCAAAGGATTATTTCCCATAAAATGAGAAATTTGATTAAACATCCGTTCACTAAAAACAGACGTCAAATTAATTATAAAATGTTGACTCAAAAAAACAACTAAAAATAATCCTGAAAGAGCCATTAAAAGCTTTCTTATAATAGAAGATGTCTCTAAACTCATAATATTTTTTATACTACAAAATTAACTGATAATGACTTATGCTCAAACTCAATTTTAATTTTTATTGCTAAACTATTGTTATTTTTATGGTTTATTTAATGTAAAATACTAAAAAAAAAATATAAAATTGAATTTAAAATGAGATACAAGCCTCTATCCTCAGAATTTTATAAGCTCAATAGAAAAAACTTTATGTCTTCTATGAAACCTAGGAGTTTAGCAATTTTTAATTCAAATGACATATATCCAATAAGCGCCGACAGCACCTTTCCTTTTCAACAACATCGGGACATCTTTTATCTGTGTGGTATAGATCAAGAGGAATCAATTTTAATACTATTCCCTGATGCAATAAATTCAAAACACAATGAAATCTTATTTTTAAAAAATTCAAACAAAAATTTAAAAATTTGGGAAGGAGAAAAATTAAGTAAAAAGGAAGCACAAAAACTAAGTGGTGTTTCTTCCATATATTGGATAAATGAATTTGAAGATATATTTAAATCGTTATGTTCTCAGTGCGAAAAATTTTATTTTAATACAAATGAACATTATCGTCAAAATGTAAAAACCCAGACTAGAGAGGATCGGTTCATTATATACTGCAAATCAAAATATCCTGCTCACAAATCAGAAAAAAGTAATCCAATTCTTCAAAAATTAAGATCAATTAAATCAGAAGAAGAAATTTCTCAAATTCAAATTGCTTGTAATATTACTGAAAAAGGATTTAGAAGAATACTAAAACATGTTAAACCTGGAGTCTGGGAATATGAAATTGAAGCCGAATTTTCTCACGAATTTTTAAAAAACAAATCTAAAGGCTTTGCCTATCCTCCAATAATTGCATCGGGAAAAAATTCAAATGTGCTACATTATATTGAAAATAACAAACAATGTAAAAAAGGAGACATTCTACTTTTAGATGTTGGTGCTGAATATGGAAATTACTCAAGTGATATGACTAGAACAATCCCAATATCTGGAAGATTTAATTCTAGACAAAAAAAAATATATCAATCTATATTAAATGTAAAAAATGAGGCAACTAAAATGCTTATACCTGGTGCCAAATGGAAAGAACATCACAAAGAAGTAGGAAAAATAATGACCTCCGAATTACTTAAATTAAATCTAATTGATAAAATTGATGTAAAAAATCAAAATCCCGAGAAACCTGCATATAAAAAATATTTTATGCACGGTACCTCACACCATTTAGGGCTTGACACACATGATTATGGTCTGCTAGATTTAGCTATGGAAACTAATATGGTTTTTACAGTTGAGCCTGGAATATATATTCCAAAGGAAAAATTTGGTGTTCGTTTAGAAGATGATGTTGTTATTCAAAAAAATAAACCCCCTATTAATTTGATGAAAAACATTCCTATTGAGATAGAAGAAATTGAAGATCTAATGAATAGTTAATGCTTATAATCTTAAACCTCAACTTTTCTATTTTTTCTTTGCCAAAAGTATAAAATAGAAAAGAGTAAAATTAAAATACCTGGAAAGCCTATCATTAAAGTAAGGGTTGATTGACCAGCAACAAGTTCCAATGCATCACCAGTTAAACCAAGAGATTGTTGTTCAATCCTTGCACTATCAATCCAACTTCCAATTATTGGTTGAAAAATAGAAGTAGAAAACATTCCCATACCTCCAACTATAGACATTCCTAAAGCACCACTCAAAGGTATTTTTTCAGCTACAAAACCTATCATATTAGGCCAAAAATAAGTTACACCTAAAGCAAAGAAAATAGCAGCAATATAGACCATTGCTCCTGTCTGAGTCGAAAAAAGGTAAATACCTATTACAGCAAATACAGCACCCCCTAAAAGGACTCCCGTTTGATCAAACTTATGAACTAATTCTCCACCCCAATATCTTGCAACAGCCATAATACCAGTAATTAGAGCTAAAACAACCATTGGATGAGCTCCACTGCTACTTAAAATCAAACTTGTCCATTGTTGTGGGCCAAACTCTGAAATAGCTGTAAATGTCATGCAAAACATAATAAAAATAAATAAAGGACTAAACATCGCTTTTAAATTTTTATCAATTTGACTAACAGCCTCCATTCTAGGTTTAGGAAATTGCTGACCTAAAAACAGATATACATATATTAAAGTTGGAATCATAATTACCCATATCTGTGACTCCCAGCTCATATTAAAATCAGTCATAAATTTTGAAATCAAAGCACCAATAACTATCCCCCCAGGAAACCACATATGAAATCTATTTAATAAAGTATTCATTGTTTTTCCGGTATAAGCATTAGCAATCATTGGATTACATGCTGCCTCAGTACAACCATTACCTATTCCAATTAATAATGTAGATATTAAAAGTCCAATATAGCCTCCTGAATAAATAGTAAGAACAATACCAAAAGTATGAGATAAAAACGCAAATTGCATTATTCTTTTAGGGCCAATGGTATGATAGAACAAACCTCCTAAAATCATTGAAATAGGAAAGCCTAAAAACCACATCGAATTAATAAATCCTAATTGTTGAGCTGTTAAATTAAATGTATCAGCCAATTGAGGTAATATTCCAGCTCTAATACTAAATGAAAAAGCTGTCGTAATTAACGCAAAACAACTCCCGTAAAATAATCTATTACTATTTTTCATAATCTATAAAGGTTTATTATCAAATGTAGGATATATATTTTTTTTTATGAAAAATATTCTTCTTTAAGAATAAAAATATCTTTGATTAGTTTTTTTATTTCTTCAATATCTGTTCCATCATAAAAACCTCTTATTCTTCTGTCTGGATCTATAAGAATAAAATTTTCAGTATGAATCAAATCATAAGGACCGCCATCTCCATCATTTTTTACACATAAATATGATTTTCTAGCTAATTCATATATCTGTTTTTTATCTCCTGTAACTAAATTCCATTTACTATCTATTACTCCTTTTTCAATTGAATATCTTTTTAACTGTTCTACTGAATCTATTTTCGGTGTAACACTATGAGATAAAAGTAAAACATTCGGATCATCTATTATTTTTTTTTGAATTTTAATCATATTATCTGTCATAATTGGACAAATTGAAGGACAAGTTGTAAAGAAAAAGTCTGCCACATATATCTTATTTTCATAATCACTATTAGTTACAACCTTCCCATTTTGATTAATTAACTTAAAGTCTGAAATCTTGTGAAATTTTTTAACAAATTGAAGAGTGCTATCTACCAGTTCATAATTTACCATTGCCGGTTGAAAAACTGGTAATTTGTTTTTTGGAGTAAGTGCATCTTTAAATAGATATAAAACAATCACTGAACCAATTAACCATAAGGAAATAAATAATTTATATTTATTAATAAGCCTAATCAAAATTATATTTTTTTCAAAACTAATTCATTTCAAATATTTTATCATTAAGATCAATAAACTTTTACAAAATTTTATAAAAAAAATTACTACTATTTACATTACTTTTGCATGAATTAAAATTTTATGAACGAAATCTTTATAAAAGCTGTACAACTAATTTTAAGTTTATCAATTATTGTAATCCTTCATGAATTAGGTCATTTTATTCCAGCAAGAATTTTCAAAACCAGAGTAGAAAAATTTTATTTATTCTTCAATCCTTGGTTTTCACTATTTAAAAAGAAAATTGGTGAAACAGTATATGGTATAGGTTGGCTGCCTTTAGGAGGATATATTAAAATTTCGGGAATGATTGATGAGAGTATGGATGTTGAGCAAATGAAAAAAGACCCTGAACCATGGGAATTCAGATCAAAACCTGCATGGCAAAGAATAATAATTATGTTAGGAGGTGTAACAGTGAACATAATTTTAGGCTTTGTGATTTACATGATTATAATGTTTGTATGGGGTAAAAATGTTTTATCCTCAGAATCCCTTCCTATGGGGCTTAATCCATCACCAATAATTCAAGAATTGGGATTTGAAAAAGGAGATCAAATTATTTCTGTAGATGGTAAAAAACTTGACAATGTTCTTGATATTAATACTTATATGTTCTTAAGAGATATTAAAACAATTGTTGCAAAAAATAAAGAAGGAGTTACAAAAAACTTAAATATTCCAAAAAAAATAGGAGAAAGAATGTTTGAATCTGGTCAAATGATTGCATTCACACCAATAATAGCTGCTATAATTGATAGTGTTACTCCAAATTCTTCTGCTATGTCAGCTGGATTAAAAAAAGGGGATGTTTTTAAAAAAGTTGATGGAATTGAAATTGAAGATTGGGGTTTATTTAAAGAAAAAATTAAATCTAAAAAAAATCAAAATCTTAATGTTGAAATTGAAAGAAATAAAAGACGGATTGAAATTTCATTAAAGACAAATGAAATTGGACAAATTGGTGTTTATATACAAACTCCATTTATTTCCTTTAATAATAAAAAACTATCTCTGTCAGAAAGTATTGTTGAAGGTTTTAAATACGGATATTGGACTTTACATGATTATGTTTATCAGTTCAAATATATTTTTACTAAAAAAGGAGCTCAACAATTAGGGGGCATTGGTACAATAGGCAGTATTTTTCCAAGCTCATGGAACTGGAAAGGCTTTTGGCATACAACTGCTCTTCTTTCAATTATTTTAGCATTTATGAATGTTTTGCCAATTCCAGCTCTAGATGGAGGTCACGTAATGTTTTTATTTTATGAAATAATTTCTGGTAAAAAACCTAATGATAAATTTATGGAATATGCTCAAATGTTTGGTTTCTTTCTTTTATTGGCTCTTGTTCTTTATGCTAACGGAAATGATATTTACAGAGCATTTTTTTAACATTAAAATTTCTTGATTTTATAATAATTAAATTATTCTATTTCATCAAGTTTAATAGGTCGATTTTCTTCAAAAGACTTCTTAGCTGCTAATCCTATTCTTAATGAATTTAAACCATCTATACCGCTAACTGAAATACTACTATTATTAATTAAAGAATCTACAAAATTCTTTATTTCAATCATATATGCTTCCGCATATCGTTCAAGAAAAAAATGCATTGGAAGAGAAGATTCTACTCCTTTTTCAGTGTAAAGGGTATGATTATCCTGATTGCTATTATTTCCTTGTACCATACCTTTCGACCCAAAAACTTCCAAACGCTGGTCATAACCATAAGATGCTTTTCTACTATTATCTATAACTGCCATAGTAGAATCCACATATTTAAGAATTATTACTGCTGTATCAATATCACCGACTTCTGATATTTTATTATCAGTCAATGCTGCTCCACGGGCATAAACCTCTTCAACCTCTTTTTCAACAATAAATCTTGCCATATCAAAATCATGAATAGTCATATCTAAAAAAAGTCCTCCAGAATGTTTTATATAAGATAAAGGAGGAGGTGATGGATCTCTGCTTGTAATTTTTACAAGATAAGGCTCTCCAATATCTCCATTTTTAATCCTTTTTTTAACTCTCCCAAACTCCTTGTCAAATCTTCTATTAAAACCTATCATTAATTTAACTTTTGATTTTTTTACAATTTCCAAAACATCTAATACTCTATTAAGATCTAAGTCTAAAGGTTTTTCACAAAAAATATGCTTTCCAGCTAATGCAGCTAATTCAACATAATCGGCATGAGTATCAGTAGGAGTACATATAACTATAGCTTCAACTTCATTGACATTCAATAAATCTTCATAAGTTTTTAAAATTAATTTAACTCCTTTATTTTCAACATATTTCAAAGTCTCTACATCTGAATCCATTGCTGCTACAACATCAACATTTGAAAGTTGAAATAAATTATTAAGATGTGTTTTTCCTATTCTTCCTAACCCAGCAATACCAACTTTTAATTTTACCATTTTTTTATTCACTAATGATCTTTTAGATCAATTAAAATCCTCCTTTACTTTCAATAAATTTTAGAGATTCCTCTAATGTAGGCATAAAATTCGCACACCCTCTCTTTGTAACCACTTGAGCCCCACTTGCATTACCCATTCTACATGCTTTGTATAAATCCCATCCTTTTAATATCCCATATAAAAACCCCCCAGCAAAAGCATCTCCTGCGCCTAACACATTTAATACCTCAACTGGAAATCCAGGAACATCCTGTCGTTTTGAATTAGTTTTATATATACTTACTCCTTTTTTACCTCTTTTAACAATTAAAACCTCTAAGCCTAAAGAAATTAATTGATTAATAGAATTATCTAAATCTCCACTAATTTCTGGAGATGATATCTGTTGATTTTTTATCCTAACTTTTGAAGAATCATCAAGAGTTGCAGCTAGAATTTCTTCTTCTGTTCCAATTGCAATCTTTACATTAGGAAGTATTGCTCTTATCATCAATCCAAAAGATCTTAAATCTTGCCATTGATCTGCTCTAAAATCTAAATCTAATACAACCTTAACATTATTTTTTTTAGCAATCTCAACAGCAAAAAAAGTAGCACTTCTACTAGGTTCAATATTTAAAGCTGTTCCATTAATAAGTAAAATCTTATAATCAGATATCTTAGCATTAACAACGTCGTCA
>CAUZKB010000016.1:0-30593 GCA_963580575.1 Bacteroidia bacterium
GAGCCTCATCAACTGCTAAAAATGAAATGTTTATTGTCTTAAAAAAATTTATATTATCTACTTTTGCAAGTGATTCTGGAGCAACATATAAAAGTTTGGTTACTCCTCTAGCAATATCATTTTTTACTGTTTTAATCTCAGACTTATTTAATGAGGAGTTTAAAACATGAGCGATTCCATTCTCAAGAGAGTAACCTCTTATAGAATCAACTTGATTCTTCATTAAAGCTATAAGAGGAGAGACAATAATCGAAGTGCCTTTTTTCATCAAAGCTGGCAATTGGTAACATAAAGACTTCCCTCCACCAGTGGGCATAATAACAAAACTGTTTTTATTGTTTAAAATATTTAGTATTATCTCTTTTTGAAGTTCTTTAAAGTTTAAAAATCCAAAATTCTTTTTCAGAACATCAATAAGCTCATCTTCAATCATTAAAAAAAGGGTAAATGTTTAAATTTATCTAAATTTGTATATACAATATAATACAAATATATTCTAACTCAAAGTATAAAATTTGAAATTAAAAAATAAACTATCAATAAAAAAAATAGCTATTGAAACGTTAAATTTAGAAGCTAAGTCAGTAAAAAAATTAATTGATAGTATTGACTCTGAATTTGAAAAAGCAATCCATTTAATCCATAATAATAAAGGGAAATTAATTATAACTGGAATAGGAAAAAGTGCTATAATTGGAATGAAAATTGTAGCTACATTAAATTCAACTGGCACACCATCTATATTTATGCATGCTGCTGATGCAATGCATGGAGATTTAGGAATAATCCAAAAAAATGATATTGTAATGTGTTTATCAAAGAGTGGTAATTCTTCAGAAATTAAAATATTAATTCCAATTATTAAAAAAAGAAAAAATTTAATAATAGGCTTAACATCAAATTTAGATTCATTTCTTGCAAAGAAATCTGATCATGTTATTCATACCTATGTAAAAAAAGAAGCATGTCCAAACGATCTAGCACCTACTACAAGCACAACAGTTCAACTTGCTATTGGTGATGCAATTGCTATGAGTCTCTTAAGTTTAAATAAAATTAACACTAAAGATTTTGCAAAAGTCCATCCTGGAGGTCAACTTGGAAAACTTTTGACAACGAATCTAAATGACTTAGTTAATAAAGTTGAAAAACCAGTTGTAAATTTTGATGACAAAATTGAAATTGTAATCAACGAGATTTCTTCTAAACGACTTGGAGCAACTGTTGTTTTTAAAAATAAAAAAATTATTGGGATTATTACTGATGGAGACATAAGAAGAATGCTCCAAAATTTTGATAAAATAAATGATATAACAGCCGAAAAAATAATGACTATTAATCCAATTAAAAAACATAAAAAATTTCTTGCAAGTGAAGCCCGTAAATTGATGAATAAGAAAAAAATTAATCATATTATAGTCGTAAACAAAAAAGAAAATTATTTAGGAATAGTCCATGTTTTAGATCTAATTAAAGAAGGTTTTTAATAATGAGTAAGAATGATGAAATGTCCTTTTTAGATCATCTCGAAGAATTAAGATGGCACCTCCTTAGAACTGTAATGGCTATTTTAATTTTTGGATCTGTTTCATTTATATTTAAAGATTTTATATTTGATGTAATTATTTTTGGTCCTAAAGACAAAGATTTTTTTACATATCGATTGTTCTGCTCTATATCTCAAAATCTAGGTCAAGGAAGTGCCTTTTGTATTGATGAAATTCCTTTTCGGATTCAAAGCAGAACTGTATCAGGTCAATTTTCTGCTCACTTATGGACTTCAATTTTATCTGGTTTTATTATAGCATTTCCATATATTATATATGAATTTTGGAAATTTATTAGTCCTGGACTATATGAAAAAGAAAGAAAAAATTCTAAAGGATTTATTTTTATTTCTTCATTACTTTTCTTTATTGGAGTATTATTTGGGTATTATATTGTGACTCCATTATCAATTAATTTTCTTGGAAATTATTCTGTAAGTAATCAGATTTTTAATGATTTTGATTTAAGTAGTTATATTGGTCTAGTCAGAGCTTCAGTTCTCGCCTCAGGTATTATTTTTGAACTTCCAATAATCATTTATTTTTTAACAAAAATTGGTATAGTTAGTCCTGAATTTCTTAAAAAAAACAGAAAAATTTCTCTTGTTTTAGTTTTAAGTTTATCTGCAATAATAACTCCTCCAGATATAGTTAGCCAAATTATAGTTAGCATTCCAATATTAATATTATATGAAATAAGCATAATTATTTCTAAAATTGTTATAAAAAGAGAAAATAATCCAAGTTTATGAAATTAAATGCCGTCAAAATAGAAAAATCTTACAGAAAATTAAAAGTCGTTAAAGGAATCTCTATTGAAGTAAGTCAAGGTGAAATCATTGGTTTATTAGGACCAAATGGGGCAGGGAAAACAACATCATTTTATATGATAGTAGGGTTAATAAAGCCTGAAAATGGAAAGATCTTTCTTGAAGGTGAAGATATAACCCCTTTTCCTATGTATAAAAGAGCTCAAAAAGGAATTGGTTACTTAGCTCAAGAAAAATCTATTTTTAGAAAATTAAGTGTTGAAGAAAATATCTTAAGTGTGCTCCAATTAACTTCTCTTACTAAATCTGAGCAAAAAAATAAAATGGAGGAATTACTTGAAGAATTTGGTCTTACTAACATAAGAAAAAATAGAGGAGATCTTCTCTCAGGAGGAGAAACTAGAAGAACTGAAATTGCACGAACTTTAGCTACAAATCCAAAATTTGTATTGTTAGATGAACCTTTTGCTGGGGTTGATCCATTAGCAGTGGAAGATATTCAAAAAATTATTGCTCAATTAAAGAAAAAGAATATTGGAGTTCTTATAACTGATCATAATGTCCGAGAGACTCTAGCTATAACGGATAAAACTTATTTGATGTTTGAAGGAAATATTCTTAAAGAAGGAACCCCTGATGAATTAGCTAAAGATGAAATAGTTAGAAAAGTCTATTTAGGTCAAAATTTCGAATTAAGAAAAAAGAAAATCAAATTATAATTTTTTCAAATAAATTATTTCAAATAATTTCTTAAAATATTAATTATAATATATACAAGAATCGAAATAGGAATTGAAATCCAATTAATAAAATAAAATAAAACAACGAAGAAAAGAATAAAAATAATCTGATATAAGTTTTCTTTTATATTCAATGATTTTAACTTAAATGAAAATAATTTAAACCTTATATTCATCAATATTGCTGATAAAAATGTAATAATAATCAAACCGGCATATGAGTAAATCAAATCTTTAATAGATATAAAGAGAGGATGATCAAATAAAATTGGAAGTGAAACAATAAATAGAGCATTAGCAGGCACAGGTAATCCATTAAATTCTTCATTCTGAGATCTATCAAGATTAAAATTTGTTAATCGAATAGCAGAACTTAAGGGTATAATATAACTTACCAAAGCCAATGGAGCAATGGATATAATAAAATCAACTTTAAATACATTAAAGACAAAATCTATTTCTCTTAGTCCAAGCTTAAGAAAAAGGTTATACATGACTATTCCAGGCACAATTCCACTAGTAATTAAATCAGCCATAGAATCAAACTGAATGCCAAAATTAGATTCAACTTTAAATAATCTAGCAAATAAACCATCAAATAAATCAAAAAAAACACCGATCAAAACAAAAAGAAAAGCAGCTTCAAAAAGACTACTAAATGCTAAATAAGCTGCAATACAGCCAGAAAAAAGATTTAAAGAAGTAAAAAAATTTGGAATATTTTTTTTAATCATTCTTATAATATGTGTTAAATTGTTCCCAATATAATAATTGCATAATCAGTAAAAAAATTAAATTTGAAGAAATCTTTATTTTTAGTTAATAATTTATTTTACAGTCTAATTTCAGGGCTACTTTTAGGGCTTTCATGGCCAACTTATGGATTCCCTATACTCATTTTCACATCATTAATTCCTCTATTTTTTTTAGAAAAAGCTATAAGAGAAGATAGTTCTAAATATAAAATTTTAAGGTTTTTCATTTATACATATATAGCCTTTTTAATTTGGAACATAATCACTACATGGTGGCTAATTAACGCTTCTATTTTTGGAATGTTATTCGCTAATCTTTGCAATAGTTTATTTTATTCTCTTTTATTTCAAATATTTTATTTTTTAAAAAATAAATTAAAAGAAAATGCAAGATTCTTATTTTTTATATGTCTTTGGATATGTTTTGAAAAACTTCATCTGAATTGGGAATTATCATGGCCATGGTTAAATTTAGGAAATGCTTTTTCAGAATCTATTTATTGGATTCAGTGGTATGAATATACAGGAGTTTTTGGCGGAACATTATGGGTAATGATTATAAATGTTTTATTATTTAAAGCAATAAAAGAGTATTTCATCAAACAAAACAAAAGAATCTTAATTAGAAAAATTATATACTGTATAATTGGCGTATTAACACCAATAATAGCTTCAATCTTAATCTATTTAAATATACCAGATTCAAAAAAGTCAATTAATGTTTTAATAATTCAACCTAATATAGATCCTTATAAAGATAAATATACTTTTACAAATTATGATTTTTTAAATAAACTTGAAAGTCTTACAAAAGATGAAATTAATTCAAATACAAATTATATAATTGCACCCGAAACTTTTTTTGCTGAAGGTAGTGGTGTCGAGTTAAAAGGTTATGAAAAAAGCAATATTCATTTTTTACTACAAAAATTATTGAGTAATTATCCAAATACTCAAATAATTACTGGAATACAATTTTATAATTTATATTTTTCTGATACTATTCCATCATTTTCTGCCAACAAAATTAAAAATGGTTTATGGGTTGATTATTATAATTCTGCTATAAGTGAAGAATTAAATGAAAAAGTTAATATTTATCACAAATCGAAACTTGTAGTTGGTGTTGAGAATCTTCCTTATAAAAATTTTCTTGAACCTATAATTGGAAATTTTTTAATCAATCTTGGTGGTATAGTATCTAGTAGAGCGACACAAAATTATAGAACCAATTTTACTAATCATAAAATCAATTCAAAAGCTGCTCCTATAATATGTTATGAAGCAGTTTATGGGGAATTTGTAACAGATTATGTTAAAGCTGGAGCTAATTTTCTTGCTATTATATCTAACGATGCTTGGTGGGGTAATACAGAAGGGCATAAACAACTTTTAAGTCTATGCAAATTAAGAGCAATAGAGAACAGAAGAGATATTGTTCGTAGTGCTAATACTGGAATTTCTGCTATAATAAATCTCAAAGGCGAAATAATATCAAAATTAGATTATGAAGTTGAAGGTACAATTAAAGGTAAAATATCCTCAAATAATAAATTGACCTTTTACTCAACATATGGTGACATAATTTTTAGATGGTCACTATTAATTCTTATACTTTTATCATTAATAGTTATAAGTAAACAATTAAAAAAGAGATATTAATTTTACCTTTTTTTTTTTGATTATTCCAATTAAAATTTACTTTTGCAAAAAATAAATTTATGTATTGGACTTTAGAATTAGCATCTCATCTCAGCGACGCTCCTTGGCCTGCTACTAAAGACGAACTAATTGATTTTTCTATAAGAACAGGTGCGCCACTTGAAGTCGTTGAAAATCTTCAATCTATGGAAGATGAAGAGGATATTTATGAATCAATAGCGGAGATCTGGCCAGATTACCCGACTGAAGAAGATTATCTTTGGAATGAAGATGAATATTAATTCCATTAATCAAATAAATAAAAGTCTCTACAGAGGCTTTTTTTTTGTTTAAATTTGAAATTAAATCAACACAATTGAATGAGTATACTAAATTCAGTATTAAAATTTTTTGTAGGAGATAAAACAAAGAAAGATTTAAAAATAATTTCTCCTATAGAACGAGAAATCAACAAAAATCAAAAAAAAATTGAAAGTTTATCAAATGATGAACTTCGTCAAAAAACTATAGAATTTAAAAAAATGATCTCAGAATCTAGATCTGAGATTAACAAAGAAATTACTCAGTTAAATAATTTAGTTAAAAAAACTACTGATATCAATGAAAAAGAAGATATATACGAACAGATAGATCTTAAAGAAATTGATGCTAATAAAATTGTTAATAATATTTTAGACAAAATTTTACCAGAAGCTTTTGCTGTTGTAAAAGAAACTGCTGTAAGATTTTTTAATAATTCAAAACTGAAAGTTACTGCAACTGACTACGATATTTTACTTTCGAACAAACATAGTTATATTGAAATAAATAATAATCATGCTTTTTGGTCAAACACTTGGGATGCTGCAGGAAAAGAAATATTTTGGGACATGATTCATTATGATGTTCAGTTAATAGGTGGAATTGTTTTGCACCAAGGCAAAATAGCCGAGATGCAAACTGGAGAAGGAAAAACACTAGTAGCAACTTTACCAGTTTATTTAAATGCTCTAACTGGAAAAGGTGTTCATTTAGTAACAGTAAACGATTATCTAGCAAAAAGAGATAGTGCTTGGATGGCTCCTATCTTTCAATTTCATGGATTCTCTATTGATTGTGTTGATTATCACAAACCAAATAGTCCTGAAAGAAAACGAGCTTATGAAGCGGATATTACTTATGGAACAAATAATGAATTCGGATTTGATTATCTAAGAGATAATATGGCTCACAGCAGAGAAGATTTGGTTCAAAGAAAACATAACTACGCAATTGTAGATGAAGTTGATTCTGTTTTAATTGATGATGCAAGGACTCCTCTAATAATCTCTGGTCCAACTCCTCTAGGGGATAGGCATGAATTTGATCAATTAAAACCAAAAATTAGTTCTTTAGTTAATACTCAAAAGACTTTATTAAACAAAGTTTTAGCAGAAGCAAAATCATATATAAGGTCAGGTGATTATGAAAATGGAGGATTATTTCTTCTTAGAGTTTTTAGAGGTTTGCCAAAAAATAAAGCTTTAATAAAATTTTTAAGCGAGGAAGGAATTAAACAACTTCTTCAAAAAACTGAAAATTTTTATATGCAAGATAATAATAGGGAAATGCCTAAAGTTGACAAGGAACTATATTTTGTAATTGATGAAAAAACAAATCAAATTGATCTAACTGATAAAGGAATAGATACTTTATCCAAAGATAATGATGATAAAAACTTCTTTGTGTTAAATGATATTGGAAGTGAAATTGTCAAAATCGAAAATAAAAATTTAGATGTTAAAAAAGAAACAAAATTAAAAGAAAAGCTTTTTAAAGATTTTGATGAAAAAAGTGAACGAATTCATTCAATGAATCAATTACTAAAAGCATATACGCTCTTTGAAAAAGACATAGAGTATGTTCTAATTGATAATAAAGTCAAAATTGTAGACGAACAAACTGGAAGAATAATGGAAGGAAGAAGATATTCAGATGGTTTACATCAAGCCATTGAAGCTAAAGAAAATGTTAAAGTAGAGGCTGCAAGTCAAACGTTTGCTACAATTACGCTACAAAATTATTTTAGAATGTATGAAAAATTATCTGGAATGACAGGTACTGCGGTAACTGAAGCTGGTGAATTTTGGGAAATATACAAACTTGATGTAATAGAAATTCCTACAAATAAAAAAATTACAAGAAAAGATGAAGAAGACTTAATATATAAAACCAAACGTGAAAAATATAATGCAGTCATTAAAAAAGTAACTGAACTATCTCATGAAGGAAGACCAATTCTAATTGGAACAACATCAGTTGAAATTTCAGAATTATTAAGTAAAATGCTTATTAGAAATAAAATACATCATAATGTTTTAAATGCCAAATTACATAAGAAAGAAGCTGACATAGTAGCTGAAGCTGGTAAGTCAGGAATAGTAACAATTGCTACTAATATGGCGGGAAGAGGTACTGACATTAAGATCAATGAAAATGTGAAATCTAAAGGTGGATTAGCTATAATTGGAACTGAAAGACACGATTCAAGAAGAGTAGATAGGCAATTAAGAGGGAGATCTGGTCGACAAGGAGATCCAGGTAGTTCACAATTCTTTGTATCACTTGAAGATAATTTAATGCGTCTTTTTGGATCAGAAAGAGTTGCAAAAATGATGGATAAAATGGGTCTTGAGGAAGGTGAAGTTATCCAACATTCTATGATGACAAAAACTATAGAAAGAGCACAAAAAAAAGTTGAAGAAAATAATTTTGGAATTAGAAAAAGACTTCTAGAATATGATGATGTAATGAATGCTCAAAGAGAAGTTATATATAAAAGAAGAAAACACGCTCTTGAAGGGTCTCGTCTTAAATTAGACATATATAACATGTTATATGATACATCTGAAGAAATTGTAAATAAAAATAGAACTCAAAATGATTACAAAAATTTTGAGTTTGAAATAATCAGTAATTTTTCGATGACTTCACCAATAAAGCTTGATGAGTTTAATGATCTTTCAGAAACTGAATTAACAAAAACCCTTTATAATAGTCTATTTGATCATTATAATAATAAAACTATTAACAATGCAAAAATTGCATTTCCAGTAATAAAAGAAGTCTATGAACGTCCAAATAATAGATTTGAACGAATTGTTGTTCCCTTTACAGATGGTGTAAAAACATTAAATGTAATAACCGATTTAAAACTTGCTTATGAAACTAAAGGAGAACAATTAATTGAAGATTTTGAAAAAAATATAGCTTTAGCATTAATAGATGAATCCTGGAAAAACCACTTAAGAAAAATGGATGAATTAAAACAATCCGTTCAACTTGCAGTTCATGAGCAAAAAGACCCTCTTCTTATATACAAATTTGAAGCCTTTGAATTATTTAAAGATATGTTAAACACATTAAATAAAGAAGTCCTATCATTTTTGATAAAAGGTAATCTTCCCACTCAACAAAACATCCAAGAAGCAAGAAAAACTCCAACAAAACAAGACTATAAGACTTCAAAAGATGAAGTTTTAAATTCAGATGAATTAACTGAAAGAAACAGAAGAGTTGGAGCATCAGCTAGCCAGACCCAAAGAGAACCAATAGAAACTATCGTTAGAGAAAACCCCAAAATTGGAAGAAATGAAAAAGTAAAAATTAAAAACATAAAAACTGGTGAAATACAAACAATTAAATATAAAAAAGCAGAAATACTTATTAAAAAAGGTGAATGGATTATTATTTAGCAATTTTTTAATTTAAAAAAATATGGATACATATGCAGCTATCTTATTATGGGTTATTCCATCCTTCCTAATATTTGTAATAATTGAATTTTTTTATGGTCACCTTATTAAAAAACAAACCTACACATTAATGGATGCTATCTCTAGTTTAAGTTCTGGAATTACGAATATTCTAAAAGACTCTATGGGAATAATACTTATTATAATCTCATACCCATTTTTGGAAAAGAAACTAGCTTTATTTGAATTAGAAAGTTCATTAATATTATATATTACAGCTTTTCTATGTATTGATTTTGCAAGTTATTGGTCTCATAGACTAAATCATAAAATTAATATTTTTTGGAATCAACATATTATTCATCATAGTAGTGAAGAATTTAATTTAGCATGTGCTTTAAGACAAAGTATATCTAATATAATTGGTTATAATGCCTTATTTCTAATTCCAGCTGCATTCATGGGCGTCCCTTCAGAAATTATTATAATCCTATCCCCAATTCATCTATTTGGTCAATTTTGGTGCCACACTCAACATATTGGTAAATTGGGATTTTTAGAATATATATTTGTTACTCCATCTCAACATAGAGTTCATCATGCTATTAACCCAATTTATATTGATAAAAATTTATCTGCAATCTTTTGTGTTTGGGATAGAATTTTTGGAACATTCCAAGAAGAATTAGACAGTGTTAAACCAATTTATGGTACATTAAAATCTGTTAGCACTTGGAATCCAATAATTATAAATTTTCAACATCTTTATAGATTAGCAAAAGATTCATGGTATACAGAAAAAATCTCAGATAAAATTAAAATTTGGTTTATGCCCACAGGTTGGAGACCAAAAGATGTAGAAAAAATTTTTGTTTATAAAAATCAACTAAAGAAGCAAAAAAAATATTATCCTGAATACACAATAACTTCCAAAATAATTGGAATTTTTCATTTTGTATGCGTAAACATAATTTTAATGTATTTTTTATCTGATTTTTCTAACTTTGAAACTCATATTCAATTAATATATACTTCCATAATTTTTTTGTCAATTTTTGGATATATATCCCTTATGGATCTTCATTCTTGGGGGCCCCTTTTTGAAATTTTTAGATGTGTAATTAGTTTAAGTTTTTTAATTTTTGCAAATCAATCAATAATCATTACATCTTTTCTTGTTACTTATCTATGTCTATCTATTCTTATCAGTTCTTTAATAGTATATAAATATAGGCCCATATTTAATGAATAAATACTCTGGAGATTATATAATTTTAGGTCCTGCATTTCCTTTTAGAGGAGGTATATCGAATACTAACCATGAATTAATTCAAGCCATTGACTCAAAAAATAAGAAGAACCTAATAATAACCTTTAAAACACTTTATCCTAAATTAATTTTCCCTGGTAAAAATCAATATAACGATGAACAAAAACCTAAAAAAATTAATATTGAAAGACATTTAAGTTCTTACAATCCTTTAACCTGGATTAAAACAGCTAAAAGAATAAATCAACTAAATCCCAAAGCAGTTATATTTAGATATTACACACCATTCCTTGCCCCTGCCTATTTTTTTGTTTCAAAATTTATAAAAACAGATATAAAAAGAATTGCAATTGTTGATAATTGGTTGCCACATGAAAAATTTTTTTTAGATAATTTCTTAAACAAATTGTTTGGAACCAAAATGCATGGTTTTATTACATTGTCGAAAAACGTTTCTAATCAAATAAAATTAAATTTTAATAAACCTCTTCTAACATTATTTCATCCAATAAATCAAAATCTTCCTTTACCAATATCAAAAATAAATGCAAGAAAACTTTTAAACTGGTCAAATGAAAGAAAAACCATTCTATTCTATGGACTAATAAGAAAGTATAAAGGTCTTGATTTATTAATTAAATCCTTAAATGAAGAACCATTAAAAAAAATTAAGTTACACCTAGTTATTTCAGGTGAGTTTTATGAATCAAAAAAAAAATATTTAAGAATAATAAGTGAAAACAAACTAGAAGAGAAGGTTACTATTTTTAATAAATTTTTAACTAATGAAATGACACAAAAACTTTTTTGTGGCTCTGATGCTGTTATGCAAACCTATCACAGTTCTACCCAGAGTGGAGTAACTCCTCTAGCATATTTCTATAACACTCCAATTCTTGTTACAAATCTAGATGGTTTAAAAGATCCTATTGAAAAAGATAACTCAGGAATCATAAGCGAAAAATCAACTTACGATATTTCAAAAAATATTTTAGAAATACTTAAAACTAAAAACTTGAATAATTTTTCTAAAAACATTAAATCTGCAAAATCAAATTATAAATGGAGTAAATTTGTTTTAGAATTAGAAAAATTTATTTCTAATTTGTAAAAAAATAAAATAATTTTTAAACTAACTTCTTTTATATGAACTATAAACCTATTCTTTTATTAGCTCTTTTAATTTTTTTATTTAAATCATGTCATTCTCAAAATAAACCTAAAAACAATATAAAACCTGTATGGGTGCCAAAAAACCAATATAATAACAATCTAAATAAAGCATATTTTGCAGCAGGTTGTTTTTGGTGTGTTGAAACTATTTACGAAAGCATTAGAGGGGTAAAAGAAGTTTACTCTGGATATGCAGGTGGAAAAACAAAAAATCCAACTTATAGCCAAATTGGAACTGGACTAACAAATCAAGCTGAAGCAGTTGAAATTTTATATGATCCAAAAATAATTGAATTTAAAAAGCTAATTGAAGTTTTTTTTGGTTCTCATGATCCTACAACTTTAAATAGACAAGGTCCAGATTATGGCACGCAATATAGGTCAATAGCCTTTTACCAATCTGAAGAAGAAAAAGAAGCTATCGAAAATTATATTCGTAAACTTAAAGAAAACAATGTATTTTTAAATAAAATAACTACTGAAATAATCCCTTTAAAAAATTTTTATTACGCTGAAGAATATCATCAAGATTATGAAAAAAAAAACCCTAATAATCCATATGTAAGAGCAATATCAATTCCGAGATTAAAAAGATTTAAACAAAAATTTCCTCATTTACTTAAGAATTAAACCCATTTATTCTTTTCAAACTAAAAACCCAAAATCTAAAAATAACAAAACCTGAAATAAATCCAAAAACAGACCCTGAAATTACATCTAAAGGATAGTGAACCCCAATATAAATTCTACTATAACCTATTAATGCAGCAAGAAGAAAAAAGAAAATTATATTCCTTTGAATAATTTTTTTAAAAACAAAATAGAAAAAAGTTGCTAAAGCAAAAGAATTAGAAGCATGGGCTGAAAAAAAACTATAGAGTCCACCACAATTTTGTTTAACTAATCTAACAAGGTGGGCAATTTGATCATCATGGCAAGGTCTTAAACGTTCAAAAAAATATTTTAATAAATTAGAAGACTGATCTGATAATAAAATCAATACACATAAACAAGCAACTAATAAACCAAAAGATTTTTTTTTTAGCTTTTTTAACAGATAAATTAAAACTATTACATAAACAAAAAAATTAATTAGCTTATTTGTTATTAATAACCAAAACCAGTCATAAGCTTCACTTCCTGAATTATTAAGCCAAAGAAATAGTTTGTGATCAACCTCTAAAATAAAATCTAGCATTTATTCAAGTTTAGTTATTTCCTGATCATAAAAATCTAATGCTTCATTAATCAAATTTTGAGTTTCATTTTTTAAATCATCAATATCTTCCCCATCAAAATCTTCTAGCCAATAAATTTCATCATTAATTATATTTAAAATAAACCTTGGAAATTCTGTATGTACAACAAATAATTTTTCAGGCAAATTAGAATTACTAGAAAGCAAAAATTTTGGTATATGCATGTATATTAATTAATTGATTTTTTAATAATATATTGAAATCTTGATAACAAAAGTAAACATGATGCAAACAATCCAGACAAAAGACCAATCCAAATTCCTGAAACTCCTAAATCTGTATATATTCCTAAATAAAAAGAGATAGGAAAACCAAAAACAATATAACTAAAAAACGTTATCCAAGTTGGTATATTAACGTCTTGTAATCCTCTTAAAGCACCTATAGTAACAGCCTGTAATCCATCAAAAATTTGAAAAAAAGCTGATATTATTATTAGCCTAGATGCTAATAGTAACACCTCAACAGAATCATTGTAATTTAAGGGATTACTAAAATCAAGATAAATAAGAGGTAGATAGTTATTTGTTAATAAAAAAATAAGGCAAAAAATTATATCTAATAATAATATCAGAAAAAATATAGAATGTGCAATTCGCTTTAGCTCAATAAAATTATTTTTACCTTTATGAATACCAACTCTAACCATAGCAGTTACTCCTAAACCCATAGCAAACATAAATGTAATAGTTGATAGATTTAATACTATTTGATTGGCTGCTTGAGAATTTTTGCCCAAAAATCCGGAAACCCAAATAGCAGCAGTAAAAAAAACGATTTCAAAAAACATTTGAAGTGCTGATGGTAAACCGAGATTAAGTATTTTTTTTAAAAGATTTAAATTTATATTCCTGAAATTTAAATCTTTTATAATTTTATTAAAACTAAGATTAAACTTGAAATAAAAAAATATAAAAACAAGCATACATATTCTTGAAATTAAAGTACCTATTCCAGCTCCTTCAACGCCCATTTTTGGAAAAATCCAAATGCCAAAAATTAAAAAAAAATTGAGAATAAGATTTATGAAATTAGCAAGAATAGTAGCATACATACCAGGTTTTGTCATTGATAAACCATCAGAAAACTTTTTAAAAGCTTCGAAAACAATTAATGGAAATAATGATATCGACACCCATTTTAAATAAGGAAAAGCTAATTCTACAACCTCAATAGGTTGTCCCATTTGATACAATAAAGGTTTACCTATAATTACTGCTATAGATAAAAATAATCCTAGAAAAAGGCACAATAATATTCCATGGGAAAAAATCTCTTTTGTTCTTGTTAAATTTTTAGCTCCATCAGATTCTGCAACAAGAGGAGTTATAGCAGTGGAAAAACCAATCCCTATAGACATTGCAACAATAATAAAACTGTTACCCAAAGATACTGCTGCTAAATCAGCAGTACCCAATCGTCCAACCATTACATTATCCATCAACTGGATAAATGTATGACCTAATAAACTAACGATTACGGGATAAGCTAATTTTAAATTAAATCTAAATTCTTTAATATAATCATTTAAATAAAAGTTCATTTAAAATCAGATAAATTTAAAGACCAAATTGATCAACTAAATAAACTAAACTTGCCATTGCAGCAGCGCCTAATTCTAATTCTCTTTTATTAACAGCATCAATCTTGTCAATAGCAGAATGATGATATTCAAAATATCTTTGCAAATCAGGTCTTAAACCAGCAAGTGTAATTGAACTATTCTTTAATGGACCAATGTCAGCTCCACTTCCACCTAAAATAAAGTTATCTGACAAATATGGTTTAAAAAATTTTTTCCAACTCTTTAATTTTAAAAAAGTTTTTTCATTGGTTTCAAAACTAAATCCTCTTGGAGTAAATCCTCCTAAATCTGATTCTAAAGCAAAAATGTGATTTTCATTATTTAATATTGATAATCTGGCATATTCCTTACCTCCATTCAGACCATTTTCCTCATTCATAAACAGTACAACTCTAACTGTTCTTTTAGGCTTGTAATTAAGTTTTTTAAAAATATTAAACACTTCCATTGATTGAACTACTCCAGCACCATCATCATGAGATCCATCACCTAAGTCCCATGAATCCAGATGACCTCCGACTAATATTATTTCTTCAGGGAACTCTAACCCTATTATTTCTCCTATAACATTATGAGATAAAACGTCAGGGTAATTTTTACAATTTTGTTTAAAATAAAAAGTGGTGTTAGGATTAATAGATAACATTGAACTTAATAACTCTGCACCATTAGTGCTTATAGCAGAAGCTGGAATTCTGTCTCTATTTGGTATATCTCCATAATTAGTTGAACCTGTGTGGGGAAAATCATCTAATTGAAAATTCATCGAACGAACAATCACTCCTAATGCACCAAATTTTGATGCAATAGAAGCTCCATCTAATCTTTGATCTACAGTTTTTTTATAAGCTTCTAATGTGTTTATAATTGTATCAGGCATTTTTCGATTAAAAAAAACAATCTTACCATCTATATTTTTTTTTCCTAATTTTTTTAATTCTTCAAAATTCTTAACTTCAACAACCTCTGCCTCTATTCCAAGGTTTGGGGTCGCTACTGACCCACCAAGAGCACAAATAGGAACATTTATACTCTTTCCAGGACCAGTTATTATTCTTGCATATTCAAAAGTTCCTCTAACCCATTTAGGAACCATTACTGGTTGTAAATAAACCTTGTCAATATTAAGAAGTTCTAACTCCTCCTTTCCCCACTGAACTGACCTTCTAGCATTTAAAGACCCTGATAATCTTCCTCCAATTTGATTTGACAAATGATATAACCAATCATAGGCTTTACCATTTTTTAGCGCAGTTTTATATATTCTTTCAATAAATTTCTTATGAGTATCTTGATTTTGACTTAATGCAAAAGCAGATATTAAGAATAATGGTAATAAATAAATAAAAAATTTCATCATTTAATTAAATCAGCAAATCATTATTTTGGAGCATACTTTTTTATATCATCAGAAGAAATTGGATTATTTCCTAATATCATTAATCTTTCAATTACATTTCTAAGTTCTCTAATATTTCCAGTCCAATTGTAATCTTTAAGCATTAAAACTGAATCTTTAGACAAAGTTTTTATTTCGCCTCCTTGTTGTTTTGATAAATTTTCAATAAAATAATTTGATAACAAAGTAATATCCTCTATTCTTTCATTTAATGATGGAACTTCAATTAATATAACAGCTAGACGATGATACAAGTCTTCTCTAAAATTACCTTTTAATATTTCATCTTTTAAATTTTTATTGGTTGCAGCAATAATCCTTACATCTATTTTAATATTTTTATCACTTCCAACTCTTTGAATATTTCTTTCTTCTAAAGCTCTTAATACTTTCGCTTGAGCATTTAAACTCATATCTGCAATTTCATCTAAAAAAATAGTGCCATTATTCGCAACTTCAAATTTTCCAGAGTAATTTTTAATTGCTGAGGTAAATGACCCTTTCATATGACCAAACAGTTCACTTTCTATAAGTTCTGATGGTATTGCCGCACAATTTACTTCAACGAAAGATTCTTTATTTCTATTACTTTGTTTATGAAGTTGATGTGCAACTAATTCTTTTCCTGTACCACTCTCACCAATAATTAAAACTCTAGCATCAGTTTTAGCGACTTTTGAAATTATTTCTTTTACAGAATTAATAGCTGGAGAATTTCCTATTATTTCATAATTCTTATAAACTCTATTTTTTAGATTTTTATTCTCACTTTTTAATTTATTACTTTCAATAGCATTTCTTACTGAAGTTAAAAGTCTGTTTAAATCTGGAGGCTTAGATATAAAATCATATGCCCCTAATTTCATAGCCTCAACTGCTGTGTGAATATTTCCGTGTCCTGTTAACATTATAAATGGTAATTCCGGTTTAATTTTTTTTGAACGTTTTAAAACTTCAATACCATCCATTATAGGCATTTTAATGTCACATAAAACTATATCTGCTTCATTATTACTTTGAATTGCTTCAAAACCTTGTTTTCCATTCTTTGCTTCAATTATATTAAACGAATTGTCTTCTTCTTTCAAAATTTTAAAAAGAACTCTACGAATAGGTTCCTCATCTTCAATAATTAAAATATTTATCATAAATTCTTATTATCTGAGTTTATAACTTTTACTATTCTTTGTGGAAATGGAATTTCAATGTTATAATTTAAAATATCTGAAATTTTCTTCATTGCTATTTTCAAATTTATGACAAAGTAAAGAAGAAATTGATATTTAAATAAGGAGATATTTGTTTACCTGATATTTATATAAAATAATTTTATCTATAATTTATAGAAAAAGCCATTTTTTAAGCAAACATATCTTTTACTTTCTGAAAAAATGATTTATCTGAACTTTTTGGATCAGGTTGGAAATTATCATCATCCAACATATTTTCAAAAAATCTTCTTTGTTCTCTATTTAATGTTTTAGGAGTCCAGACATTAATATGAACTAATAAATCACCAGTTCCATATCCATTTAAACTAGACAATCCTTTTCCTCTTAAACGAAGTGTTTTTCCAGACTGTATACCTGATTCAAGTTTAATTCTTACTTTTCCCTTTAATAAATTCACTTCTTTTGAAATTCCTAAAACCGCCTCAGAATAACTTATATATAAATCATAATGAAGATGATTATTTTCTCTAACAAAAGTAGGATGATGGATTTCTTCAATTAAAACAAGGAGATCTCCAGTAATCCCATCTGAAGGAGCTTCATTTCCCTTTCCTCCTACTTTTAACTGCATTCCTTCCTCTACACCTGCAGGAATTTTAATCGATACTGTTTCTTCTTTTTTTATCAGTCCATTTTGATCTGATCCACTAGGTCTATTTAAAATTGTCTTTCCACTACCAAAACAAACATTACAAGTTGTTGAAGTTTGCATTTTTCCTAAAATAGTATTTGTTATTTTCATCACTTGACCCTGACCATTGCAAGAAAAACAAGTTCCATATGTTACTCCAGGAGCCTGAACTTTTCTAGGAACTTTAATCTTTTTTTCAACACCATTTAAAATTTCCTCTAATGATAATTTGACTCGAATTCTCATATCACTTCCTCTTGATCTTGAACTTCTACCCGCAAATCCTCCAGAAAAACCTCCTCCAAACGCACTTCCAAATATATCTCCAAATTGACTAAAAATATCCTCCATATTCATGCCTCCCCCAAATCCTTGTCCTCCTTCAAAAGCAGCATGACCAAACTGATCATATTGTGATTTTTTTTGAGGATCACTTAAAACTTCATATGCCTCTGCAGCCAATTTAAATTGTGCTTCAGCTTCTTTATCTCCAGGATTCTTATCAGGATGATACTGAATCGCTTTCTTTCTATATGCTTTCTTTATTTCTGAAGAAGAAGCATTCTTAGATATACCCAAAACTTCGTAATAATCTTTTTTCATAACTAATTAATCTGCTACAACAACCTTAGGATAACGAATAATCTTTTCTCCTAATTGATAACCCTTTTCAATTATATCTATAATCTTTCCTTTATCATCCGGATTCTTTGAAGGAATTTGAGTAATTGCCTCGTGAATTTCTGCGTCAAAGACATCTCCTTTTAATGTTTTTATTTCTAATAAACCACTTGATTTCAAAACCTCTACAAACTTATTAAATATCAATTTTAGACCATCTAATTGATCTTTCATATCTATATTTTGAGATTGCTTAATCGCTCTATCAAAATCATCTAAAATTGGAATTAAAGAAAACATCACTTCCCTGCTTGCAGTCTTAAACAATTCAAGACGTTCTTTAGCAGTTCTTTTTTTATAATTTTCAAACTCAGCAAAAAGACGAACGTATTTGTCTTTTTCTAGTAAAATTTCTTTTTTTAATTTACTGATATTAGATTCTACTCTTGACTTTATCTTTGATTTAGTATTTGTCTTGTTAACAGATGAAGATCTTTTTTTTTTAGAAATAGATTTTTTTTCCTTCATTTCTTTGTTTATTGTTTTTTATATCAAAATTACTGCCATTATAAAATTTATTGCCAAAATGTCATTCTTTTTAAAATTTATTTTCTCAAAAAATCTTTCAAAGCAGAATTTAAATCAGCAAATTTGAAAATAAAGCCCTTTTTTATAATTTTTTCACAACTTACCCAATGACTTGAAATTATAATATGACTCATCTCTCCTAACATTATTCGTGTCATAAATTCTGGGATATTAGGCATAAAATATAACTTATTTAAATTTTTTGATATTAATTCCATCATCTTAATTTGATTAACTGGATTAGGAGAAACAGCATTGTAAATACCTTCCCAATTATTTTTTATTGATAAATAAAAAATTTCAATAAGATCATCAATATGAATCCATGATTGCCCTTGTTTTCCAGATCCAAACGCACAAATTAATCCAAAATTTGCAGCAGTTCTTATTGCTTTCAAAATTCCACCATTATAAAAGACTAATCCAATTCTCAAATTAACAAGCCTTATACCTAATTTTTTTATTTTTAGAGATGATTTTTCCCAATCATAAACTACCCTTTCTAAAAAGCTTGAAGGACAAATTTTGTTTTTTTCATCATAAATTTTGTTATAATCAGATTTATAAATTCCAATTGCTGATGCACAGATAAAACTTCTAATATTGTGACCATAATTTAAACCTTTAATAGAATTATATAATAAATCTGTCGATAAAATTCTACTTTTATAAATTTCCTCTTTATTCTTCTTTGTCCACCTTTTCGAAACCTTTGCCCCTGATAAGTGAATAATTGTATCAACATCTTTAAAACAATTAATATCAATCTTATTTTTTTTTGGATTCCAAAAATATCCTTTAGCATTTGCAATTAATTTTAACTTATTTTTTTTAGTTGTTAAAAAATTTATTTTAAAATTATTTTTTTGAGCTCTATAAATAAAATTTTTTCCAATACCTCCTGTAGCTCCAGTAATTAAAAGTTTCATAAAAACAAAATTACATCTTAATTCCTCTTATCATTTCTCTTTTACCAATTGGACCATCAATTTTCTCAACTTTCATCCCCAATTCTATGAGAGATCTCCTCAACTCACCCATTGAAGAATAAGTAACAAAAACACCATTATGATTCAATGAATCAACAATTGGTTTAAAAAGATCTTTTGACCATAATTCCGGTTGAACTCTTGAACCAAATGCATCATAATAAATTATATCAAATTGACGATTAAAAATAAAATTCTGAATTTTTTTTTTCTTTTTAAAAAATCTAAAATATTTTTCAATATAATGAAGGTCTCCCCATGTTTCATTGTGCAATTGTTTAAATATTCCTTGAGTAGTTTTTTTTTTAAAAAAACTTGAATAATCTATCAATTCAATTTCTTTATTAATTAAAGGATTAGAATCAATGGTTTCATAATATATTTCTAATTTATTTTCTAATGCAAATTCATAAGTCAAAATTGCATTTAACCCTGTCCCAAAACCCATTTCAAAAATATTACAAGAATTCAAAGTAGGATTATTTTTTTTCCAAAATTTCAAGCCTTTATTTAAAAAAACATATTTTGATTCAGACACTGCCCCATTTTTTGAATGATAATATTCATTCCAATCTTTCAAATAAATTGTAGGGCTTCCATCATTTGTAATTATTTTTAATTTCTTCATTCTAATTGTAAATTTATTAAGTTAGAGTTCAATGATTTAATAAAAACTAATAATTTACCGTTTAAAGAAGTTATTTTTTTACATATAATATTTACTTTTGCTTTTAATATATTTTAAATGAAAATTGTAAAGTCTCATATCAGTAGAATTTCAGCGGTAGATTTTTCAAATTTAATTTTTGGTGAAGAATTTACGGATCACATGTTTGTATGTGATTATGAAAATGGAAAATGGATTAATCCAAAAATTATTCCTTATGGAGAATTAAAAATGCAACCCTCTTCAAGCGTATTACATTATGGACAATCAGTTTTTGAAGGGATGAAGGCATATAAAGACGATAAAGATCAAATTTTAATGTTTCGACCTGAAGAAAACTTTATAAGATTAAATAAATCTGCAAAAAGATTGAGTATTCCAGAATTCCCGAAAAAATATTTTTTTGAGGCACTAGAAGTATTATTAAACTTGGACAAAGACTGGATAATGCCTGGTAAAGGTAATTCGTTATATATAAGACCTTTTGTTTTTTCGAATCAAGCAAGTGTTCAAGCCGCTCCGGCTAATAAATATAAATTTTTAATAATATGTACACCTGTAAACGCTTACTATAGTGAAAAAATAAGTGTTTTAATTGCTGAAAAATTTAGTAGAGCGGCCAATGGAGGTGTTGGCTATGCAAAAGCGGCTGGCAACTACGCTGCACAATTTTACCCAACTAGTATTGCTCAAGAAAAAGGCTATGAACAAGTTATATGGACTGATGCAAATAATCATGAATATCTTGAGGAAGCTGGAACAATGAATATCTTTTTTAAAATTGGTGACACTCTTTTTACTGCGCCAAATAATGATAGAATTTTAGATGGAATTACTCGTAAAAGTATTATTGAGCTATGCCAATTTTTAAAAATTAAAATTCAGGTTAAACCTGTAACCGTAAAAGAATTATTATCTGCTCACAAAAACAAATCCCTAAAAGAAATATTTGGTTCTGGAACAGCGGTAGTGATTTTATCTATTAAAAGTTTTAGCCATAATAATGTTCATTATGATATTCCTGATTTAAAGGATCCACTATCAGATTTTCTGAAGAAAAAAATTATGGATATTCAATGTAATATTGGAAAAGATCCATTTGAATGGAGATACAAATTGCCAATTCTTACCTCTGTAAAATAGTCTTTATATTAGGCTTAAAATACTTTGGTCCCTTCATAACTTTACCATCCTTTCTATAAATTGGCTTTCCATCCAAACCTAACTTACTCATATTACTTCTTTGAATTTCATCGAAGACTTCCTCAATTTTATTTTGAAAACCATGAGTAATTATTGTTCCACACAAAATATATAACATATCCCCTAATGCATCAGCAACTTCAACAATATCATTTTTTTTTGCTGCTTCAAAATATTCTTCATTTTCTTCTTTCATTAAATTATATCTTAGTTTAATTATATCTTCTTCTAAAGTTACAGTTGGTGAATTGCTAATTCCTAATTCGTATGCTTTATGAAATTTTTCAACTGCATTTATGGGTTTAGTAATCATATATATAAGGTTATATTAGTTTAAATTCTAATTTTACAAAAATTCAGAATTTAAGATGTTTAGTATTGGTCAACAAATTTTTGCAATCTTATTTATAATTTGCTTTATAATAATAATATCCATTTCATACCGTAAAGATAAAAAACAACAAAGAGAATACTTCAGAGGTAGCTATAAAATATTAATTGTTTTTTTTATATTTCTAACTATACTATTTTTAATTAAATTTCTAACACAAAATTGAAACAATTATTTGTTATTTTTCTTGGTGGAGGAATAGGAACATCCTTAAGATATCTGATTGGAAAATTTTTACCATACAGTAAAGGAGAATTCCCTATATCAACTTTCTTAGTCAATGTAATCGGTTGTTTTTTAATCGGCTTTTTTTTTGGACTACTATCTAAATCTGATTTGTCAAAATCAGATTTGTTTCTTTTTTTTATAGTTGGTTTTTGTGGAGGTCTCACTACATTTTCAACATTTAGTTTTGAAAGTTTTAATTTAATTAAGGAAAATTCATTCTTAATTCTTTTATCCTATAACTTCCTTAGTCTATTTTTAGGTTTATTATTTGTATATTTTGGTACTTTATTAGGAAAATCAATTTTTAATTTTTTTTAAATCCTATTCATTTAAATTCTGACTATTTAATATTTTATTAATTAAAAATTGATTATTTGTTAATTTTTTATATAATATTTTATCATACACTTAAAAATTAATTATTTTTTATAATACCTACAAGATTAAACTTTTTTTAATAAATAATTTTGGCATGTTATTAATCAAATTAATTCATTATGAAAATTAACAAGTACATTAAAATTTTAACTATAGTAATTGTATCAATTTTTTCAGCTAATCAGTCATTTGGACAAATGGATATAGGTGCTGATTTTATGAGTAGATATGTTTGGAGAGGTGGTGCCTATTCTAATGGTCCCTCAATTCAACCCTACATGTCATATGCATCAGGTGGTTTAGAAATTGGCTTTTGGGGAGCTTATGCAAATGATACTTTAGCTGATGAACTGGACTTATATGCATCTTATTCATTTGGTCCTATTGCTTTAACCTTAACAAATTACATTTTTCCTGATATTACAACTGGAGGAACAACAAAATATTTTGATAGTGGTATTTGGGAAGGAATGGTAGGTTTAGAATTAGGTCCAGTAAGTTTAACTGGAGCTTATTTTTTTGAAGATGGTGATACATATATCTCTGCTGGTATTCCCCTTGGAGATGTAGGATTCACTCTTAGTCTTGGAGATGGTTTTTACACCAAATCTGGTGACATGGGAATAATGGAAATAGGTTTAAGTTATGGTAAAGAAATTAAAATAAATGATGATTTTTCATTACCTCTTTTAAGTAATCTAATATATAACCCATCCTTTGATCAAATGTATTTGGTTTTTGGAGTTTCATTATAATTTAATTTCTTTTAAATTGAATAAAATAATTTTTTAAATAAATAAAATATGAAAAAAGTAGAAGCAATCATCCGTAAATCAAAATTTGATGAAATAAAAGAAGCTCTTCACAGCGTAGAAGTTAACTTTTTTAGTTACTGGGACGTAACGGGTGTAGGTAACGAAAAAGAAGGGCACGTTTACAGAGGAATTAGTTATAGCACCTCTGAAATTCAAAGACGTTTTTTATCTATAGTTGTAAACGATGAATTCGTAGATAGAACTGTTAAAGCTATTATCAAATCAGGAGCAACTGATAAGGTTGGTGATGGTAAAATATTTATCCTTCCTGTAGAGGAAGCATATAGAATAAGAACTGGAGAAAAGGGAGGTCAATCTCTCAATTAACTAAAATTAAAAAATAAATTATTATGGAAACAGCGCTTTTTACAGCAAACAATGTATGGATGATGGTCTGTACAGCACTTGTGTTTTTTATGCACTTAGGGTTCTCATTTTTAGAAATAGGTCTAACACGCCAAAAAAACACTGTCAATATATTATTCAAAAACTTTTTTGTAATCACAATAGGTATTTTGCTCTATGCTCTTGGAGGTTTTAATCTCATGTACCCAGGATTTGAAGAAGGATCTATGGGTCTACTTAAATTCGCAGGTTTTGGAATTGGTGCTCCTGAAGGGGGAATGACTATTGGATATGCCGATGGTGGATACACCTGGTGGACAGATTTTCTTTTTCAGGCTGTTTTTGCAGCAACTGCAGCAACAATAATTTCAGGAGCCGTTGCAGAAAGAATTAAACTAAGTGGTTTTATGTTATTTACCGTATTATATGTAGGACTTGTATATCCAATAATAGGATCTTGGAAATGGGGCGGTGGATTCCTTGACAATTGGGGTTTTTATGATTTTGCAGGTTCTACGCTTGTTCATTCTGTTGGAGGATGGGCTGCATTAATGGTAGTGTATTTTTTAGGTGCAAGAATTGGAAAATATAATGAAGATGGAACGCCAAATGCAATTACAGGACATAATATTCCCTTGGCTGCTGCTGGAGTTTTAATACTTTGGTTAGGATGGTTTGGATTTAATGGTGGTTCAGTTTTATCAGCTGATCCAGAATTAACATCATTAACTCTTGTTACAACTTGTCTAGCTGCATCTGCAGGAGGTATATCGTCAGCATTCTTCTCAAATATTCTATACAAAAACTTTGATTTGACGATGTTTATGAATGGTATTCTTGGGGGGCTTGTAGGAATTACTGCTGGTGCTGATCAAATGGGACCTACCTCTGCAATATTAATAGGTGCAATTGCTGGAATTATTTTAGTATTTGGAATAAGATTACTTGATAAATTAAAACTAGATGATCCTGTTGGTGCAATTGCTGTTCACTTAATATGTGGAATTTGGGGAACTCTTGCAGTTGGTATTTTTGGTGCAATGGCAAGTTTAGATCAGTTTATAGTTCAATTAATTGGAATTGGAATAATTGGTACTTTCAGTTGTATTACAGCTACAATTATTATTTTAATTGTTAAAGCAACAACTGGTCTAAGAGTTGATAAAGAAGAAGAATTAAAAGGTTTAGATCTTTCAGAACATGGAATGGATGCCTATGCTGATTTTAGATTAAATCAACATTAAAACAAAAATTAAAAGGCTCTTATTATATCCATAATCCTTTATTTGTACCCATTGAATAAAGATTCAATGGGTTTTTTTATCTTTATAAAAACTAGTTGTATGAAACTTTACCATCTAATTCCTGCTATAATAATATTTTTTTTAAAAATTAATTTTACTCAATCACAAAACAAAATTTCTGAAGGACCATTCTCTCAATTAATAATTAGAGGTGTAACTCTAATTAATGGAAATGGAGCTCCACCAATTGGTCCAATGGATGTCGTCGTTGAAAAAAATATAATTACTAAAGTTGTAACTGTTGGATATCCAGGTGTAAAAATCAACAAAAAAAATAGACCCACCTTAAAAGTTGGAGGAAAAGAAATAGATGCTTCAGGCATGTACCTTCTCCCAGGATTTATTGATATGCATGCCCATATAGGAGGAGTTAGTCAAGGTGCAGACTGGGATTATGTATTTAATTTATGGTTGGCCCATGGAGTAACTACAGTTAGAGAAGTTGGTGGAAGAGGTCGTGACTGGACACTTAACTTAAAAAAGAAAAGTAAAAAAAATGAAATAATTGCTCCTAGAATAATACAACATACTTCTTTTGGACAAGGTTCAAAGAATAAAATTAGTACTCCTGAACAAGCTCGACAATGGGTAAGAGATAATGCAAAAATGGGCTCAGACGGCATCAAATTTATGGGCGCAGCTCCTGAAATTATGAAGGCTGCTTTGGATGAAAATAATAAACTTGGTTTAAGTTCATCTTGTCATCATGCACAATTAAATGTTGCCAGATGGAATGTTCTACATTCAGCAAGGGCTGGCTTAACCTCAATGGAACACTGGTATGGTTTGCCTGAAGCCTTATTTTCTAATAGAACAGTTCAAGATTATCCTCTTGATTATAATTATCAAAATGAACAACATCGATTTGGAGAAGCTGGAAGGCTTTGGGCTCAAGCAGCTCTACCTTATTCAGACCATTGGAATCGAGTAATGGAAGAATTATTATCACTTGATTTTACAATTGATCCTACATTTAATATTTATGAAGCTAGCAGAGACCTACATAGAGCAAGACGTTTAGAATGGCATGAAGATTATACATTACCAAGTCTATGGAAATTTTATCAACCCAGTAGAATATCCCATGGTTCATATTGGCATTATTGGGGCACAGAACAAGAAATTGCCTGGAAAGAAAATTTTAGACTTTGGATGACTTTTGTTAATGAATATAAAAACCGTGGTGGAAGAGTAACAACAGGTTCAGATTCAGGTTTTATATTCCAATTATATGGATTTGCATATATAAGAGAACTAGAACTTTTGAGAGAGGCTGGATTCCATCCATTAGAAGTGATAAAATCTGCGACCTTAAACGGAGCCGAAGCTTTAGGTATGGATAACAAAATTGGATCTATAGAAATAGGAAAACTTGCTGATTTTGTTATTATAGAAGAAAATCCACTAGAAAATTTAAAAGTTTTGTATGGAACCGGAGCAATAAAATTAGATAATAAAAATAATATAATACGAGTTGGAGGTGTAAAATATACAATCAGAGATGGTGTAATATATGATTCTAAACTATTATTAAAAAATGTAAAAAAAATGGTAGAAATTGCAAAAGAAAAAGAAGGATTTGTAATTTCGCAGCCTGGCAATTAAAATGCTAAGGAAAAATGTACCATTTAATTCTTTTGATGAACTGTCCTGATCAAAAGGGTATTATAGCTGATGTCACCAATTTTATTCACGATAAGAAAGGGAACATTGTTTATATAGATCAATACGTAGATAGATTAAAAAAAACTTTTTATATGCGTGTTGAATTTGAAGTTGAAAACTCTAGGAATTATTTCAATAATTTTAAAAAAGATTTTAATAATAATTTAGGAGGTAAATTCAAACTTAATTGTCAATTTTATTTAAACAAAGAAAAGCCTAAAATGGCTATTTTTGTTTCTAAATATGATCATTGCTTATACGATATTTTATCACAACAACAATCACATAATCTTAACTGTGATATACCTTTAATAATAAGTAATCACAAAGATTTAAAAGTAATAGCTAATAGGTTTGATATTCCTTTTTATTTTATACCAATTGAGAAATCAAATAAAATTAAAGCTGAAAATACTGAAGCAAATATTTTAAAACAACATAAAGTTAATTTTATTGTTCTAGCTAGATATATGCAAATCTTATCACCGAAACTCGTTAATTTATATAAAAACAAAATAATTAATATTCACCATTCTTTTCTTCCAGCTTTTCCTGGAACCAAACCATATCACGCTGCATTTGAGAGAGGTGTCAAAATTATTGGAGCAACAAGTCACTATGTTACAAATGAGTTAGACGGAGGTCCAATCATTGAACAAGATACGGTAAGAGTTTCTCATGTTCATGGAGTTGATGATTTTATTTCTAAAGGCAGAGATCTTGAAAGAATAGTCTTGCTGAGAGCTCTAAAACTTCATACAGAAAGAAAAGTAATGATTTATGATAATAAAACAATTATTTTCAACTAATCTGTATTAAAAAATTTTAAAAGAACTTTATTAAACTGATTTGGATTTTTAATATTCACAACATCATATTATTCCTTTCTTTTTAAGTTCTATTGACATTTCATCTCGAAAAGACTTTGCAATTTGGGCTGATTTATCAGCAAAATTTTTTGAATTATCTGAATAAATTATTTGTCTTGAAGAATTTACAATTAATCCACAATTTTCATTAAGACCCCATTTACACACATCGGATAAACTCCCTCCTTGAGCACCAATTCCAGGAACAAGAAGAAATGCTCTTGGAACAATGTTTCTTATCTCTTTTAATGAATCTGCTTTAGTAGCACCAACCACATACATTAAATTATCTTTATTTTTCCAATTTTGACTTCTATTTAATATAGAGATATACATAGGAGTACCTTGATCTGAGTGATACTGAAAATCAGAAGAACCAGTGTTAGATGTTAAAGAAAGTAAAATTGTGTATTTGTTTTTATATTCTAAAAAAGGTTCTATTGAATCTTTACCCATATAAGGAGCAACAGTTATTGAATCAAAATTATATGTTTCAAAAAATGTTTTTGCATACTTTGAAGATGTATTACCAATATCACCTCTTTTAGCATCTGCAATTGAAAAAATTTCAGGATAATTTAAATTAAGGTAATTAATGATTTTTTCTAATGAAACCCACCCCATTTTACCATAGGATTCAAAAAAGGCAATATTAGGTTTGTAGGCAATTGCATAAGGTGAAGTTGAATCAATAATCGCTTTTGAAAATTCAAAAATAGGATCATCAAGTGTATGCAAATGTTTTGGAATTTTATCCAAATCAACATCTAAACCAACACACAGGAAAGATTTTTTACGTTTTATTTGATCAATTAATTTTTCTATAGTCATAGTATATCCTCAGCTTCTTTTAATTTTTGAGTATTTTGAAACAATTGAAGTTCATCAATTAATTTTTGAATATCACCACTTATAATATTTGGCAAATCATAAAGAGTTAGTCCAATTCTATGATCAGTAACTCTTCCCTGAGGATAATTATAAGTCCTAATTTTAGCAGATCTGTCTCCAGAAGACACTAAGGAATTTCTCTTGGCAGAGTCCAATTCTAATTTTTTCGATAACTCTAATTCATAAAGTCTAGATCTTAAAACTCTAAGTGCTTTTTCTTTATTTTTGTGTTGAGACTTTTGATCTTGACATTGGGCAACAATTCCCGTAGGTTCATGAGTAAGTCGAACTGCAGAATATGTTGTGTTAACCGACTGTCCACCTGGACCCGAAGAACAATAATAATCAATTCTAACTTCATTCATATCTAGTTCGATGTCAAACTCTTCAGCCTCAGGTAAAATCATTACCGTTGAAGCTGAGGTATGAACTCTACCTTGTGTCTCAGTCTGAGGTACTCTTTGTACCCTATGTACACCCGATTCATATTTTAAAACTCCATATACATCTTCCCCTGTAACTTCAAAAATAATTTCTTTGAATCCACCAGCAGTTCCTTCATTTGAATCAATAAAACTTGTAGACCACCCTCTTGATTGACAATATTTAGTATACATCCTATATAAATCTCCGGCAAAAATACTTGCCTCATCTCCCCCTGTTCCAGCTCTAATTTCAATAACAACATTTTTAAAATCTTCAGAATCCTTTGGTATCAAAATAAGCTTAATTTCTTCTTCTAAAACAGATAATTTTAATTTGGATTCTTCAAATTCAGATTTTGCCATTTCAAGCATTTCCTCATCATCTCCACTTTTAATAATAGTTTCAGCTTCTTCAATTGAAGATAATAATAGTTTATATGATTCAATTTTTTCTACAATAAATGTTAATTCTTTATACTCTTTATTTAGTTTTATATATCTTTTTTGATCAACTATAATATCAGCCTGAATAATAAGATTTGAAACTTCATCATATCTCTGCTGAACATTATTTAACTTATCAATCATTAATTCAAAATATTAAATACAAATTTATTTTAAATTTTGTCTTTATCACCTTCAATTTTAAAAGAAATTTTTACTAAATCATCTATTTTAAAACCTAAGAATGAAGGTAATTTAATTCCAGATTCAGTTAAAAAAAAATCAAAAGTCCCATTCAAAACAATTTTTCTATCTGATATACTTTTTTTACAGGGTATAGTTTTTTCAATACTTTTCCCATGAGAAGTAAACTTTCCTTTAATTAAAATATTGTCCTGAATAACTTTTAAATCATTTGAATAAAATTTTATTTGAGGATATTTAAGAATTTCTAAAACCTCTAACGCATGTGAATCTCGATTCGAATTTCCACTATTAAAATCCTCTACTTTTAAAAGAATAGCAAGATCAGAAATATTTAATTCAGAATTAACAACCATTAATCCCAAAACATTTTTATTTACTCTCCATTTTTCAGACTGAGAAAAATTAAATTTGAAAAAATTAAAAAGTAAAAAAAAATTTATCATAACTAAAATTTAAAAACTAAAATAGCAGTAGCATAACTGGCAAATGCAGTATAAGCTGAATACTTGTGAAGTTTTTTGTTTTTTTTCTTGAATACATTAGTTGCCACCATAGCAGGAAAATGAATAATTGCTAAAACTTTATGAGCTTTTATTGAACTAAAACCTTTTGTTTTTTTATTAATTAATGGTGGCGGAGTTAAAAGTGAAAGACCAGCTCCAGTAAAACAACTTAGTGTTGATAATTGACCTACTTTCTTATGAGTATCATATACTAAATAATCTCCATTATATAATTTTCCTCCTAAAATTCCCTGATAAATCATACCTCCAAGAGCTAAAAACCCGATATACAGATGTGTTATAAGCAGGGCTCTCCTTATTTTT
>CAUZKB010000017.1:0-29854 GCA_963580575.1 Bacteroidia bacterium
TCACACTACAATAGATACAAATATTCAGGATATTGCACATAATGCATTATTGGATCAATTAGAAAAATTTGAAGCTGAACATGGTTTAGCTGTAGTGATGGAAGTGAGTACTGGGGAGGTCAAAGCAATTGTAAATTTAGGAAGAACAGTAGAGGGAAAATATTATGAAAAATTAAATTATGCAGTTGGTGAATCACATGAACCAGGATCTACATTCAAATTAATGTCAATGATTGCAATTCTAGAAGATAATATAATAGATGAGAACACTAAAGTAGATACAGGAAATGGAATTTTAGAATTTTTTGGAGAATATAAAGTCAGAGATTCTAAAAAAGGTGGCTATGGAATTATATCTAGTTCAAAAGCATTTGAGGTTTCTTCAAATACCGGATTAGTAAAATTAATTTATGATAATTATAAGCATAATCCCAAAAAGTTTATAGATAGACTTTATAATATGGGCTTGAATAAACCTCTGGCTCTTCCAATAAAAGGAGAAGGAAAACCGAAAATTCCTTATCCAACTGATAAAAATTGGAATGGATTGACTTTACCATGGATGGCTTTTGGTTATGGTGTATCACTTACACCTATTCATGTATTGACATTTTATAATGCTGTAGCTAATGATGGAATAATGATTAAACCAAAATTTATTAAAGAAATTAGTAATCTCGGAAATGAACCAACAAAGATTTTTAAAACTGAAATTTTAAATCCTTCTATTTGTTCAAAATCAACTTTAATAAAGGTAAAAAAAATGCTTTTTAATGTTGTTGAAAAGAAATGGGGAACTGCTTATAGAATAAAAGATAAATTTTTAAAAATGGCTGGAAAAACAGGAACTTGTCAAACTAATTATATTTCTAATGATATTCAATACATATCAAGTTTTGTAGGATATTTTCCGGCAGACAAACCTAAATATTCATCTATTGTGGTTATTCATAAACCAAATAAAAGTAAAGGGTATTATGGTTCAACTGTAGCGGCTCCAGTTTTTAAGACTATTGCAAAAAAAATATTTAATGATACCCCTAAAATAATTAACATTAAAGAATCAGATTTGAATTTTTTAATTAATAAAGAAAAAAAAATCGTAAAAATTCCAGACTTAATCGGATTAACAAAAGATATAGCTGAAAGCATATTAAAACAAAAAGGTATTAAACATAAAACTATTGGAATTGGTAAAGTAAAAAATCAGTCATTCAAAGCTGGGTCCATAGTAGATAAAAATGTCAAATTAATTATAAATTTATCTTGAGAAATTTACAAAAATTATTGTATAAGGTTTCTATTAGTTCTGTTTATGGTAGCACAAATATATCAATAGAAAATTTGTGTTATGATTCTAGAAAAATAAATAATAATTCAATATTTTTTGTAATAAAGGGAGAGAAATTTGATGGATTTGATTTTATAGAAGAAGCTATAAAAAAAGGATCAGTTGCTATATTATGTGATCGTATTCCAAAAAAAATAAACAAGAAATTAGTATATATAATAGTTGAAAATGTAAAAATTGCTCTTGGTATAATATCGGCAAATTTCTATGATAATCCTTCTTTAAGAATAAAGCTTATAGGCATTACTGGAACTAATGGTAAAACCACTACTGCAACATTACTTTATAATTTATTTAGAGAAGAGAAATTTTTTGTTGGATTAATTTCTACTATTTCTATAAATTATCTTGGTAAAAGTTTTAATACAGATTACACAACTCCTGATTCCATTCAAATTAATTCATATTTAAAATTAATGTTAGATGAGGGTGTGACTCATTGTTTTATGGAGGTTTCTTCACATGGAATTGATCAGCACAGAATTTCTGGCTTAATTTTTCATGGAGCTGTTTTCACAAACATTACTCATGATCACTTAGATTATCATAAAAATTTTAAAAATTATAGAGATACAAAAAAGTCTTTTTTTGATAATTTATCTAGTGAAGCATTTGCTTTGACAAATATTGATGACAGAAACGGTTTCTTTATACTACAGAATACTAAAGCAAAAAAGTTCACTCTCTCTTTAAAAAAACATGCAGATTTTAATTTAAAAATTTTAGAGAATTTGTTTTCTGGAATGCTTCTTAAATATGATAATCATGAATTTTGGACTAAATTAATAGGAAGGTTTAACGCATTAAATTTATTGACAGTTATAGCTGTTTCAAAAATTTTAGAATTAGACACTATTTCAATTCTGAAAAAAATAAGTAAAATGAATAATATTAGTGGAAGATTTCAAATTTTTAATTCCAAGAAAAATACAAAAGTAATTATTGATTATGCTCATACGCCAACTGCTTTAGAGAATGTTTTAAATACAATTAATGAGATAAGAACTAAAAATGAAAATTTAATCACAGTTATAGGTTGTGGAGGAAATAGAGATAGGGGGAAAAGACCTATAATGGGCGAGAAAGCAGCTATGTTAAGTGACAGAGTAATTTTGACTTCAGATAATCCAAGGGATGAAAATCCAAATAAAATTATAGATGAGATTGTTAAAGGAGTTTCGTCTAGTGATTATAAAAAGATTATTAAAGTTACTGACAGAGAGGAAGCAATTATGGCTTCAGAGAGAATTTCTGAGCCCGGAGATATTGTTTTAATTGCTGGAAAGGGACATGAAAATTATCAAGAAATTAATGGTAATAAAAGACCTTTTGATGATTACGAAATAGTAAAAAAATATTTTTAATATATAATATGCTTTATTATTTATTTCAATATTTAGAAAATGAATTTCAGTTTCCTGGAGCTAGTTTGTTTCAATTTCTCTCATTTAGATCAGCTTTTGCTGTATTGATTTCTTTATTATTTACTTTGATGTTTGGAAAGAATATCATAAAGTTTTTAAAAGAAAAACAAGTTGATGAATCAATTAGAGATTTAGGTTTATCAGGACAAAAGGAAAAAGAAGGAACCCCTTCAATGGGAGGTATCATAATAATTGCTGGAATATTAATACCAGTATTACTTATTGCTAGAATTGATAATATTTATATAATTCTTTTGATTATCACTACCGTTTGGATTGGAATTATGGGGTTAATAGATGATTATATTAAAATTTTTAAAAAAAACAAGAGTGGATTAAAAGGAAAATTTAAAATTATAGGTCAGATTTTTCTTGGAATATTTATTGGAGGTGTTATGTATTTAAATGATGAGATTAAAGTTATAACAAATTCAAATGAAATGTTTTATGGGATTAATTCTTCAAATAATCATTCTCAACAAAAAAATATTAAATCGTTGGTCACCACTATACCTTTTGTGAAAAATAATGAGTTTGATTATAACTATATTCTAGAAATTTTTAATGTTAACAATCCTGAATTAGTATGGATTGTATTTATCCCTATAATTATATTTATAATTTCTGCTGTTTCAAATGGGGCTAATTTAACAGATGGAATTGATGGTTTGGCGGCTGGAACTTCAGCAATAATTGTATTTACTTTGGGTATTTTTGCATGGGTTTCTGGTAATATAAAATTTGCTGAGTACTTAAATATTATGTATATACCAGATGTTGGAGAGATATCTGTTTTTATTGCTGCATTTTTGGGCTCACTAATTGGGTTTTTGTGGCACAACACTTATCCAGCATCTGTTTTTATGGGAGATACTGGAAGTCTTACTATAGGGGCATTAATTTCGGTAATTGCAATTATAGTTAGAAAAGAATTATTAATTCCTTTATTATGTGGAATATTTTTAATAGAGACTTTTTCTGTTATTATTCAGGTAGGATATTTTAAGTATACAAAAAGAAAAAATGGAGAAGGATTAAGAATTTTTAAAATGTCACCAATACATCATCATTTTCAAAAATCAGGTTATCATGAGAGTAAAATTGTTGCTAGATTTTGGATAATTGGAATTTTATTAGCCGTTTTAACTATTGTTACATTAAAATTAAGATGAAAAAAAAATATGTTGTTGTTTTGGGAGCTGGAGAAAGTGGGATAGGTTCAGCAATATTAGCTAAAAAGAAGGGTTATAACGTTTTAGTTTCAGAAATTACTGGTATTAGTAAAGAAGTAAAGCATATTTTTAATAAATATTCTATTGATTATGAGGAAGAAAAACATTCTGAATTTAATCAAAAAAATACTGATTTTGTAATTAAAAGTCCTGGGATATCTAATCAAACAGATTTAATAAAGAATTTAAGATTAAAAAAAATAAATGTTATTTCTGAAATTGAATTTGCTTCAAAATATACTGATGCAACCATTATAGGAATTACAGGAAGTAATGGAAAAACAACTACAACAATTTTAACATATGAAATTCTTAAAAGGGCTGGATTAAATGTTGAATTTGCTGGAAATACAGGAAATAGTTTTGCTAAATCTGTGGCAGAAAAACAATTTGATTATTATGTTTTAGAATTAAGTAGTTTTCAATTGGATGATATTGAGGATTTCGCTCCAAAATTTGCAGTAATAACGAATGTTACACCAGATCATTTGGATAGATATAACAATAGTTTTGAAGATTATATTAAATCTAAAATTAGAATTACAAAAAACCAAACAGATAAAGATTATTTAATATTTAATTCTGATGATTTTGTTTTGAGAAAGAAGATAAATAAAACATTAACAAATGCCAATTTACATTCTTTTTCTTTTAATAATTACTCATCAGACACTCAAATAAAAAAAAATAAAATAATAATAAACACCTTAAATAAAAAAAATATGATAAATACGTCAGGATTTTCATTATTCGGGAGACATAATTTATTAAATGCTATGGCTGCGTCTACAATTGCTAGTCTTCTGGAAGTTAGTAATAAAAAAATTAGAGATAGTTTAATTCATTTTAAAGGAGCTCCACATAGAATGGAAATTGTATTAACAATTCAAAGGGTTCATTATATAAATGATTCTAAAGCAACAAATGTTAATGCAACATTTTTTGCTTTAGAATGTATAAATTCTCCAATAGTCTGGATAGTTGGTGGAGTTGATAAGGGTAATGACTATTCTAGTTTGTTGCCTCTTGTAAGAAAGAAAGTTAAAGCCATTATTTGTTTAGGAATTGACAACGAAAAATTGATTGATTTTTTTGGAGATGTTTGTGAACATGTAATTGAAACAGCATCAATTATTGAGGCTGTCAAAATAGGATATAAAATATCTGTTGCAAAAGATACAGTTCTTTTATCTCCTGCTTGTGCAAGTTTTGATTTGTTTAAAAATTTTGAAGATAGGGGAAATCAGTTTAAATCAGCTATAAGAAATCTATAGACTATGTTTAAAATACTTAAAGGGGATAAGGTTTTGTGGGTTATTATAATTTTACTTTCTATATTTTCTTTTTTACCCATTTATAGTGCTAGTTCTAATTTAGTTTATGTAATTGGAAAGGGAACTCCTTGGGGATATTTAATAAAACACTTTATGATATTAACAATAGGTCTATTTTTTGTTTATTCGGTGCATAAAATTCCTTATAACTATTTTAAAGGGATCTCAATTTTATTAATACCAATTACAATTTTTCTTTTGATTTATACTTTTTCTCAGGGAACAATAATTGATGGAGCTATAGCAAGCAGATGGATACAAATTCCAATTATTGGTTTAAGTTTTCAAACCTCTTCTCTTGCATTTTTAGTGTTGATGATGTATTCTGCCCATTATTTGGCTAAGATTCATGATAAAAAAATTAAATTTAAATCTGCAATAATTCCTTTTTGGTTTCCAGTTTTTTTAATAATTTCATTGATTATACCATCAAATTTTTCAACTGCAGCATTGATTTTCATTTCAGTTGTTTTACTCTCATTTATAGGTAGATATTCATTTAAACATTTAGTCTTAATTTTTGGTTTAGCTTTTTTATTTATTTTAATTTTTATTATTTGCGCTAAAGCATATCCAGAAAAAATTCCTAATAGAGTAGATACTTGGATAAGTCGAATAGAAAATTTTAATGACCAAAATAATTCTAAGGGAAATTATCAAATAGAAAGGGCTAAGATTGCAATAGCTAGTGGAAAAATTTTTGGTTTAGGTGCTGGAAAAAGCAGAATGAAAAATTTCTTACCTCAAAGTTCGAGTGATTTTATATATGCAATTATTGTTGAAGAATTTGGTTTAATTGGTGGCATAGGATTAATTATTTTGTATTTACTACTCTTATTTCGTATTACAGTTATTTCATTTAAATCAGAAACTATTTTTTCAAAATTATTGGTAATAGGATTAGGTTTACCAATAATAATTCAAGCTTTTGTAAATATAGGTGTAGCATTACAAGTTTTTCCAGTAACTGGTCAGACTTTACCAATGATTAGTAGTGGAGGAACTTCTGCTTGGATGACTTGTATAGCTATTGGAGTAATTTTAAGTGTTAGTATAGAAAATAAAAATAAAGAGAGTGAAAATTTTATAGACAGTAATAATCCAATTAAAATTTTAAGTGAAACGGTTTAAAATAATTATATCTGGAGGAGGAACTGGAGGGCATATCTTTCCTGCAATTTCTATAGCTTTGGGTCTTAAAAAAAGATTTCCCAAATCAAATATTTTATTCGTTGGAGCTATAAATAAAATGGAGATGGAGATTGTTCCAAAATATAATTTTAAAATTAAAGGTCTATTGATAAGTGGTTTTAAACGGTCAATTTCTTTTTATAATTTACTTTTTCCTTTAAAAATTGTATTTAGCTTAATTCAATCTTTTTTTATAATAAAAAAATTTAAGCCTGATATTGTTATTGGTACTGGTGGATTTGCAAGTGGTCCTATATTAATAATTTCTCAGGTTTTAAAAATTCCTAACGTAATTCAAGAACAGAATTCTTTTCCTGGTTTAACAAATAAAATTTTGTCAAAAAGATCCAATTTAGTATTCGTTGCATTTGACGGTATGGAGAAATATTTTAATAACAACAGGGTTTTGTTAGTTGGAAATCCGGTTAGAAAATTTGATAATCTTGATAAATTAAATCATTTAGATTTGAAAAATCAGTATAGTTTAAATGTTGAAAAAAAAATACTTTTTGTTTTAGGAGGAAGTTTGGGTGCAAAAAAAATAAATGAATTTCTGAGAGATAAGTTAACATTTTTTAAAAAAAATAATTTTCAAATTTTATGGCAAACAGGTAAAAAATATTATAATGAATTTAAAAAGTTTTCTGATAAAGATGTTAAAGTTCTTCCATTTATTGAAGATATAAATAAAATTTTTTCAATTGCTGATATTATTATTTCTAGAGCTGGTGCAATTACTTTGTCAGAATTGTGTTTTTCTAAATCTCCCGTTTTTTTAATTCCTTCACCAAATGTAACAGCAAATCATCAATATTATAATGCTTTAGTTTTTGAAAGAAAAAAAGCAGCAATATTAATTGAGGAAAGTAAATTGAATAAGGAATTTGAATCTGAATTTATTAATCTAATAAATGATAATAAAAGGCAAAAAAATATGATTAAAAATTTAAATAAACTGTCAAAACCGGATTCAGTAAATTCAATTATAAATGAAATTCTAAAGCTTGTTAAATGTTAATAGAAAAAGAAACTTTTTATTTACTTGGAATTGGTGGTATAGGGATGTCTTCTATAGGTAGGTATTTGAAATTAAATGGTCATAATGTTTATGGATATGATAGAGAAAAGAGTTCTATTACAAAAAGTTTAGAACAATTAGGTGTTGAAATTTCATATAAGAATTCAAGCGATTTAATTCATCCAAAATTAAGAAATTCTGAGGTTATAATTATTTATTCATCTGCAATATCTGAATCAAATAGTAAACTTAAATTTTATAGGAATAATGGTAACATAATTAAAAAGAGAGCGGTTTTTTTATCAGAGATTTGTAAAAATTCAATTACAATTGCAATTGCCGGAACTCATGGTAAAACGACAACTTCAGCAATTTTGTCTCATATGTTTATATCAGATAATAAAAAAGTTACGGCTTTTATTGGTGGAATTTTAAATCATTATGACACTAATTTAATTTTAAAAGGAAATGACTATTTTATAGTAGAAGCTGATGAATTTGACAGATCATTTTTATTTTTAAATCCAGAATTTGGTTGCATAACTTCAATAGATCAGGATCATTTTGATATATATGAATCTGAAAAAGAATTATTTGAATCATTTAATCAGTTCTCCAGATTAATTAAAAATAAAACTGTAATTGAGAGTAAAGTTCCTTTTAGAGGTTTAAAGTATGGATTGAATTCAAATTCAGATTACATAATTTTAAATATTGAACCAACCGAAAAAGGTTTTCATTTTGATCTAAAAACTCCAAGTAAGGAATATCGCTCTTTATTTTTTAATCAAATAGGGGAGCATAATTTAAAAAACGCATTGTGTGCAATCACATTGGCAGATCAGGTTGGATTAAATATGGAAAAGGCTTTAGATAGTCTTTCATCTTTTTCAGGTGTAAAAAGAAGAATGCAGATTTTTAATTTGGGGTCAAAATTATTAATTGATGATTATGCACACCACCCGACTGAAATAAGATCTGTACTTGAAACAATTCAATCTAATTATTCTAACAAAGAAAACTGTGTAATTTTTCAACCCCATTTGTTTTCAAGAACTAAGTTTTTGCTTAATGAATTTGCTTATGAGTTAGGCAAGTTTGACAATATTTTTTTACTAGATATATATGCTGCGCGTGAGAAAAAAATTAATGGAATATCTTCAAAATTGCTTTTAAATGAAATAGAGAATTCTTCAAAAAAATTGATTAATAAAAATCAAATTAAAGAGATGATTTTTAATAGCAAGGCTGAAGTTTTTGCAATGTTAGGAGCTGGAGATATTAGTCTTGAAGTAAACAAATTATTAGTGTAATAAAATGAAAAAGTATTTAAAAATATTTTATCTAATTGTTTCTTTAACATTTTTTATATCAATTTCAATTTATGGTATTTCAAGAAATCATAATAAGGATATTTTTGATAATAGCATATTATTTTCAAATACAAACATTTTTTTAAATGATTCAATCGTTAATAAATTGTTGACACAAATTTTAGATGTTAAGTATATGAAGGGAAAAGATATTTTAGATTTGAATATGATTGAAACTGAATTTGAAAAAAATCCATTTATTGAAAGAGCTGAAGTTTATTGGAAGTTTTATGATGTTTTAGAAGTAAGAATTAAAGAAAGGGAACCATTATACATTTTAAGTAAGAGTAAATATTATGTTGATTCTAATAGTTGTTTTTTTCCTATTGAGAAAAAAATAAAAAAGGATTTACCTGTTGTATTAACCAAATTGTCAAAAGTAGATTTGAAAAGTGTTACAACCTTTATACTTCAAACAAGTAAAGATTCTTTTTTAAAAAAAGAATTAAATAAAATTCATATTGAAAATAATCAATTCAGGATAGGTCTTAAATCTTATAATTTTGATATTATTTTTGGAGATTTAAAAAGGTTTAAGGAAAAAGTTAGGAAATTAAAAGTGTTTTGTGCTTTTCAAAAAGTTCAGGATTCATTAGTTAATTACTCATTAATTAATTTAAATTATTTAAATCAAGTCATTGCTTCAAAATCTTTAGTATATGGAAATAAATAAAATATGTGTAGGGCTAGATATTGGTACTACAAAAATTGTAGCTTTAGTAGGAAAGAAAAATGAATATGATAAGGTTGAAATTCTTGGTTTTGGGAAGTCTAAAAGCCAAGGAGTTCATAGAGGTGTTGTTAATAATATTACTCAAACAATTCAATCAATTCAGTTAGCTATAGATGATGCAAAAAATTCTTCAGGCCATGACATAAAGGACGTTATTGTTGGAATTGCTGGTCAGCATATTAGAAGTATTCAACATAGTGATTATATAACAAGAAGTAAGCCTGAAGAAGTAATTAATGATGATGATATTCAACAATTAATTAAACAAGTTTATAAATTGGTAATGTTGCCTGGAGAGGAGATTATTCATGTTCTTCCTCAAGAGTATAAAGTAGATGGTCAAGGAGAAATTAAAGGTCCTATGGGTATGTATGGTGGTAGATTAGAGGCAAATTTTCATGTTGTAGTTGGTCAAGTATCTTCAATAAAAAATATAGGTAGATGTATAAAAAGCTCAGGACTAGAAATGGCAAATATCACTTTAGAGCCACTTGCATCTTCTGATGCAGTTCTTAGTAAAGAAGAAAAAGAAGCTGGAGTAGCCCTAATAGATATTGGTGGAGGAACTACTGATATTGCTATTTTCAAAGATGGAATAATTAGACATACTGCGGTAATACCTTTTGGAGGTAATGTTATAACTGAAGATATTAAAGAAGGATGTTCAATTATTGAAAAGCAAGCTGAATTATTAAAGATAAAATTTGGATCAGCATGGCCTGGAGAAAATAAGGATACGGAGATAGTCTCTATTCCTGGTCTTAGGGGAAGGGATCCTAAAGAAATTTCATTAAAAACTTTGTCTAAAATTATTAATGCAAGGGTTGTTGAAATAATAGAACAAGTTTTTTTAGAAATAAAGAATTATGGTCACAATGAACAAAAGAAAAAATTAATTGCTGGAATTGTTTTGACTGGAGGAGGAAGTCAATTAAATCATCTTAAACAACTTGTAGAATATATTACAGGAATGGATACTAGAATTGGCTTTCCTGGTGAGCATCTTGCAAGTGAAACAATTAAAAATATATCAAGTCCAATGTTTTCGACTTCAGTTGGTTTATTAATGAATGCATTGGAACATATTGAAGACAATAATGAAGAAGATATTGATTTGGATTCCGATGAAATTAGTGTTAAGTCTAATAATATGAATAACAAGAGGAATTCTGATAATTTAAATAGAAAATCGATTTTAGAGAAGTGGGGTCAAAAATTAAAAGAATTTTTAGATAACGCTTAAATATATTCTTATGGATCAAGAAATAATTAATGATATAAATTTTGACTTACCTAAAAATAAAAGTAATGTAATAAAGGTAATTGGAGTTGGCGGAGGAGGTAGTAATGCAATAAACTATATGTTTAAACAAGGTATTATAGGTGTTGATTTTGTAGTAACTAATACTGATGCTCAAGCACTTTCAGAAAGCCCAGTTCCAATAAAGATTCAACTAGGCGCTAGTTTAACTGAAGGTTTAGGAGCAGGAGCTAATCCTGAGATAGGAGCAAAGGCCGCTGAAGAAAGTTTTCAGGATATACAGAATTTATTAAGTACACAGACTAAGATGGTATTTATAACTGCAGGAATGGGCGGTGGAACTGGAACTGGAGCAGCTCCAGTAATTGCCAAAATGGCTAAGGCTTTAGATATTCTAACTGTTGGGATAGTTACTATGCCTTTTCAGTTTGAAGGTAAATTACGATTGGATCAAGCCCAAGGTGGATTAGAAATAATTAAAAAATCGGTAGATGCTTTAATTGTCATAAATAATAATAAACTTAGAGAAGTTTATGGAAATCTTGGATTTAAAGCTGGTTTCTCTAAAGCAGATGAAGTATTGGCTACAGCAGCTAGAGGTATTGCCGAAGTTATTACTCATCATTATACACAAAATATAGATTTGAAAGATGCTAAAACTGTTTTAACAAATTCAGGAACAGCTATAATGGGGTCTGGTTCATCTTCAGGTCCAAATAGAGCTCAGGAAGCTATAATTAAAGCATTAGATTCTCCTTTACTTAACGATAATAAAATTACAGGTTGTAAAAATGTTCTTTTGTTAATTGTATCAGGCTCTGATGAGATTACTATTGATGAGATTGGGGAAATAAACGATTTTATTCAAACTGAAGCTGGAAATAATACTAATATAATAATGGGCGTAGGTGAAGATAAATCTCTTGGTAATGAAATCTCAGTTACTATTATTGCAACAGGATTTGGTATTAATCAGCAAAATGAAATCTCAAATACTGAAGCTAAAAAAATTATTCATACACTTGAGGATGATCAGATGATGGAGCAGGATTTTTCTGAAAAATCAAAAGATCAAATTGACAATAATTTATTAGATTTTAAAAACGAGAATATAGATGATTATTATTCAATTGATTTTATTATAACAAATGAAATTATTAGGGAAATTGATATTTTTTATGAAGATTTATCAGAAAATTTAAATGCTCATTCTGATGAATTAGATCAACTCGATCCTATAATAGAACAAACTGATAAAATTTCATTAGATAATTTTTCTAACTTAAGTGAAGAAAATAAAGAAGTTTTAATAAATCATAATGAAAAAGATGATTTTATCATTAAAGATTTGTCAGATGATTTAAAAGACATAGAAGTATTTGATTATGAGGTAGTTGCTGGTGATGAATTTCAAACCAAGTTTGATTTTGAAATACCTTTTAAAAAGAAAAATTCTTTGGATAAAATAGAATGGGAAGACACAATTAAATCAGAAGAGAAAATTGAAGATGAAGTTTCTTCAGAGGATTTGAAATTTGCAAATTTAGAAGAGATAAATTTTGAAGCTAAAGGATTTGATGACAATGACATTAAAGAAGATGTTCAAACCAAAGAAAGAGAAAGTTTTGAAGAAAAAAACTTTTCAAATGATATTGAAGAAATTAATTTAGATAATAAAAATCCATTTGAAACATCCATCGATCAAACTTTTTCTTCAAATCCTGATAAAAGAAGACAACAATTAAAAGAATTTAATTACAAATTTAAACATAAAATAACCAGAGTTGATGATATGGAAAATGAACCTGCTTATAAAAGAATGGGTTTGGATATAAATCAAAATATTCCTGAGGGGAGTTCTAGATTATCTTTAGATTCAGATTCTAATGATGATTTACAGTTACGTTCAAATAACTCTTTTCTTCATGATAATGTTGATTAATATAATTTTGTTATGAGTTTAGATGAAAGTATTTCACAAATGATAAAAGAGGCTATGAAGTCTAGGGATACTATTCGTTTAGACACTCTAAGAGCTATTAAATCTGCCATTATACTTAATAAAACTAAAGCAGGTGCTACAAAAGATTTGTCTGAAAATAATGAGGCTTTGTTATTAAAAAAGTTGGTTAAGCAAAGAAAAGAGAGTGCAGAAATTTTTAAAAAACAAAATAGGTTTGACTTGGCTGAATCTGAAGAAGCTCAAGCCAATATTATAGAGGATTTTTTACCTAAGCAATTAGATCAATATGAAATTGAAGAAATAATAAAACAGATTATTTCTAATTTGAATGCAGAAGGAATGAAAGATATGGGTAAAGTAATGGGAAGTGCTAATAAAATTATGGCAGGGAAAGCTGATGGTAAAAAAATTGCTGAAATAGTAAAAAAATTTCTTTCCTAAATTTGAATAAAATTGACCCAGTAGTTCAACTGGATAGAATATCAGATTTCGGCTCTGAGGGTTGGGGGTTCGAATCCTCCCTGGGTCACATAAAGATTTATAGAATTATAATATAATTTTTGGCAATAATTCAATTAAAAATTAGTTTTGTAATTAGAATTTATATAGATTATGAAAAAGCTTTTATTTAAAGTATTCTTTACAATTTTTGTAGTAAATTTTTCGATTGCTCAAACATCAGAAAATCCATGGTCTTTTTCTGTTGGATCAAATATTACTTATCTTTTGGAAAAGAATATTGATTCTAAAGTTGGGATTGGTGGACCCGCTCTTGGTTTTACTAGATATTTAGGAGCTGGTTTTTCGATAGGGGCTCAATATTCTTTAGGAATTTCTTCAATTAGTGGAGTTGATATAGATTATACTTCTTTAGATGGAATTATTAAGTTTAATTTAGGTGATAACAAGTTTATCCCTTATTTATTTTCTGGATATGGTTTAACCAATTTTTCGGATAATGATGATGATGATGGTCAATTTCCTTCAATGGAGAGTTCTAGAACAATTTTAGGAGGAATAGGGTTTGATATTTCTATAAGTGATAAATTGAAATTAAATATTAGTTCTTCTTATAGATCTAATAATGAAAGTGGAACTTATGATCATCTTCAAAACGTTGTTGGTTTAAGATATGATTTTGGTGCTGGTGATAGAGATAAAGATGGAATTTCAGATAAAAAAGATCAATGTCCAGATCTTCCAGGTTTAAAAGAATTTAATGGGTGTCCAGATACTGACAATGATGGTATTCCAGATAACAAAGATAAATGTCCTGATGAATTTGGTCCTGAGATAACAAAAGGGTGTCCTGATAATGATGGAGATGGAATTTCAAATAATGAGGATAAGTGTCCTGATGATTTTGGATCAGTTGAAACTAATGGATGTCCTGATTCTGATGGAGATGGTGTTATAGATATTGATGATGAATGTGTTGAAGAGTTTGGTGTTGTTGAAAATAAAGGTTGTCCATTGGAAGATAAGGATGATGATGGAGTTTTGGATAAGGATGATTTATGTCCGGATGTTCCTGGAAATAAAGAGAATAATGGCTGTCCGGACCTTGAAGTTAAAAATGAAATAATTAAGACTTTAAATCAATTTAGTGAAAACATAAATTTTATGGCTGAAAGCCATGATATAATTGGTAAAAAAACAATAAATATTTTGGTTCAAATTAAAAATATTTTGATGAATAACTCTAATATTAATCTTTTTATAGAAGGTTATTCTTCTAGTGATGGTACTGAGAAATATAATCAAATGTTATCAGAAAATAGAGGAAGTTCTGTGAAATCTTATCTTGTTAAGTTAGGAGTTGATGAAAGTCGTTTAGAGGTGGTAGGATATGGAGAGGATAATCCTATTGGTGATAATGAGAATCCTATGGGTAGGTCAATGAATCGAAGAGTTCAATTTAGCTTAAAAAAATAAAAATTTTAATTATTTATTTTCAACATTTTAATTGTTTCTTTTGGCGTTTTAGAGGAGAATACAAAGTTTCCTGCAACTAGAACATGGGCTCCAATATTAATTAGTTTTTTTGCATTTTCGTCATTAACCCCTCCATCTATTTCAATTAAAACATTAGATTTTTCTTTGTTAATTATTTTTTTTAATTCATTTACTTTTTGATAAGTTCTTGTAATAAATGATTGTCCTCCAAATCCTGGATTAACACTCATTAAACAAACTAAATCGATTTCTTTAATAAGGTCTTTTAATACTGATACAGGTGTATGAGGATTTAATGCAACTCCAGCTTTAATATCAAAGGATTTAATCTTTTGGATAGTTCTATGTAAATGATTACAGGCTTCATAATGAACTGATAAAATATCTACTCCGATATCAGCAAAAGTTTTTATGTATCTATCCGGATCTATAATCATTAGATGAACATCTAAGGGTTTTTTTGCATGTTTTTTAATTGATTTAAGAACTGGCATTCCAAATGAAATATTTGGCACAAAGACACCATCCATAATATCAATGTGAAACCAATCAGCTTCACTATTATTAACCATTTCAATATCTTCTTGCAGTTTTGAAAAATCAGCAGCAAGAATTGAAGGGGCAATAATTATAGACATTTTTATCTAATAAAAAGTAATTCAAGGATTTATTTAAGTTAACCTAAATATGTTTTAAGAATTTTACTTCTAGAAGTATGTTTTAACCTTCTTATTGCTTTTTCTTTTATTTGTCTAACTCTTTCTCTAGTTAAGTCAAAAGTTTCACCAATTTCTTCTAGTGTCATTGCATGCTGGCTTCCTAAACCAAAATATAATCTTATAACGTCAGCTTCACGAGGTGTTAATGTTTCGAGAGCTCTTTCAATTTCTGTTCTTAATGATTCATGTAATAATAATTTATCAGGATTAGGTGATTCACCACTATTCAATACATCATATAAATTTGAATCTTCTCCTTCAACTAATGGTGCATCCATTGAAATATGACGACCTGAATTTTTTAATGATTCTTTTACATCATTAAGTGTCATGTCTAACTCTTTTGAAATTTCTTCTGGAGAAGGAGCTCTTTCGTGAGCTTGTTCAAGGAAAGCATACGTTTTATTAATTTTATTAATCGAACCAATTTTGTTTAGAGGTAATCTAACTATTCTTGATTGTTCAGCTAATGCTTGCAGAATCGATTGACGAATCCACCATACCGCATAAGAAATAAATTTAAAACCTCTTGTTTCATCAAATCGTTGAGCAGCTTTGATTAGCCCTAGGTTACCTTCATTAATTAAATCAGGAAGAGTTAATCCTTGATTTTGATATTGCTTAGCTACAGAGACAACAAATCTAAGATTAGCTTTAGTTAGTTTTTCAAGTGCAGATTGGCTGCCTGATTTAATTTTTTGAGCTAATTCAACTTCTTCTTCTGCTGTTATAAGGTCAACTTTACCAATTTCTTGAAGATATTTATCTAAAGATGCAGTTTCTCTATTGGTTACTTGTTTAGTTATTTTTAGTTGTCTCATGAATTTTTAAATTGAATCTATACATGGTATACGTTAAGTTTATAAAAAAGTTTCAAAAAAATTAATTTTTAAGGTTTATTTATTTCTGTCAGGTCTTTCTAGTAAAGCTTTTCTTGAAACTTTTGGTTTTTTTGTTCTAGGGTCAATTCCAAAATATTTTACATCTAATTTATCACCAATTTTTAAAACATCTTCAACTTTGTTAGTTCTATTCCATGAAATTTCAGAAATATGTAATAAAACCTCATTTCCTGGAACAAATTCGACAACAGCACCAAAATCTAGAATTTTAATAACAGTTACATTATAAGTTTTACCTACCTCAGGTTTAAAGGTTATATTATTAATATTTTCTATGACAGAATCAATTTTATTTTGATCAACGCCTAAAATTTCGATAACACCCATTTCATCTTTTTCTTCAATAACAATTGTAGTATTAGTTTCTTTTTGTAATTCTTGAATTACTTTTCCACCAGGACCAATAACTGATCCTATGAATTCTCCTGGTATAGTAATTTTGACCATTTTTGGAGCATGATCTTTTACTTTATTATTTGGTTTTTCTATTGTTTCAGACATTTTATTTAAAATATGAATTCTTCCTTCTTTAGCTTGATTAAGGGCTTTAATCAAAATTTCATAAGAGAGACCTTTTATTTTTATATCCATTTGACATGCTGTAATACCTTTTTCTGTGCCAGTAACTTTAAAATCCATATCACCCAGATGATCTTCATCTCCTAAAATATCACTTAATATTGCATGTCTTTCCCCATCTGATATAAGACCCATAGCAATACCTGAAACAGGACTCTTAATTTGAATACCTGCATCCATTAAAGCCATAGTACCAGAACAGACAGTAGCCATAGATGAAGAACCATTAGATTCTAAAATTTCGCTTACAATTCTTACTGTATAAGGACAATTATCGGGAATTACATTTTTCAAACTTCTTTGAGCAAGATTTCCATGACCTACTTCTCTTCTTGAAGTACCTCTTAAGGGTCTTGCTTCACCAGTTGAAAATGGAGGAAAATTATAATGGAGATAAAAAGATTCTTCTCCTTTGTGAGAAGGAAGATCTATTTGATTTGCTTCTCTAGATGTCCCTAAAGTAACAGTGGTTAGGGCCTGTGTTTCACCTCTAGTAAAAATTGATGATCCATGTGTTGATGGCAAATAATCCACTTCACACCATATTGGTCTTATTTCGTTTGTTTTTCTTCCATCTAATCTAACACCTTCATTTAATGTTAATTCACGGATGGCATTTTTATGAGTTATATTAAAATATTCATTTATTAATGATTCGTTTTCTTCGATCTCTTCTTCAGTAAAAGAATTTATTAATTCTTCTTTAATTTCATTAAAACCTTGATTTCTTAAAATTTTGGACATTCCCTTTTTTGCTATATCATAACACTTATTGTATGAAAACTCCTTAATTTTATTTTCTAATTCTTTATTTTTTTGTGATAATTCATATTCTCGAACATCTTTTTTGCCAACTTTTTTAGCAAGTTTAGTCTGAGCTTCAATTTGAATTTTTATAAAATTATGAGCATATTTAATTGCGTCAGCCATATCTTTCTCACTACATTCTTTCATTTCACCTTCAACCATCATAACAGAATCAAATGAAGCTCCAACAATCATATCAATATCTGATTCTAAAAGTTGATCTCTACTTGGATTTATTATTAATTTTTCATTAATTCTTGAAACTCTTACTTCTGATATTGCGCATTCAAAAGGAATATCACTCAATTGTATAGCTGCAGAAGCTGCAAGACCAGCTAAGGAATCAGGCATTATATCATCATCATGTGACATTAATTGAATCATCACTTGTATTTCGTTGCGATAATCTTTAGGAAAAAGCGGCCTAAGAACTCTGTCAACTAACCTCATAGTTAGTATTTCACTATCACTTGGACGAGCTTCTCTTTTAAAAAAACCTCCTGGGTATTTTCCTGCAGCTGCAAATTTTTCTCTATAGTCAACAGTTAGAGGTAAAAAATCTACCTGTGCAGGATTATAATTTGAAACTACTGTAGCAAGAAGCATACAATTACCCATAGATATTACTACTGAGCCATGAGCCTGTTTAGCTAGTTTCCCTGTTTCAATTTGGATAGATCTACCATCTTCTAGTAGTATCTTTTCTTTATAAATTTTTGATTTCATTTTTCATTATTTAGTTATCCTTTTTTTGTTGTGTGTTGTTGGCAACTAATGAAAAACGGATGGGTCATTTTCTTATATTAAGTTTTTTAATTATGGATCTATACCTCTCGATATCTTTGTTTTTTAAATAATCTAAAAGATTTCTTCTTTTTCCAACTAGTTTAACTAGTGATTTTTCAGTATTAAAGTCTTTTTTATTTTTTTTAAGGTGATTTGAGAGGTGATTTATCCTATGAGTAAACAATGCAATTTGTCCTTCTGAAGATCCGGTATCATTTTCAGATTTACCGTGATTCTTAAAAATTTCTTTTTTTATTTCTTTTGATAAATACATGCCAATATTATTTTAAATGATTTTTATGTATTATTTAAATTTAGCTGCAAATATATAATATTTCTTAATTCCTAAAAGGAATAAGGCTATATTTTATCTAATCTTATTATTCAAAATTAGATCTAGGTAAAGGTTAACTTTATTTTTTAAATCTTTTCTATGTGATATGAAATCTAGAAAACCTTTTTCAATTTGAAATTCACTAGTTTGGAAACCTTCTGGTAATTCTTTCCCAGTAGTGTCTTTAACAACTCTAGGTCCTGCAAATGCAATTAATGCCCCTGGTTCAGAAATATTTATATCTCCAAGCATAGCAAAAGATGCAGTTGTACCACCAGTTGTTGGGTCAGTACATAATGATATATAAGGAATTTTTTCTTCAGATAATTGATTTAATTTTGCGGAAGTTTTGGCCATTTGCATTAAAGAAGTAGCAGATTCCATCATTCTAGCTCCACCTGACTTTGATATTATTAGTAGAGGGATTTTATTTTTTATGGAATGATCTACTGCTCTAGAAATTTTTTCACCAACAACTGATCCCATTGATCCTCCTATAAAGCTGAAATCCATACAAGCAATTACTATTTTTTTACATTTTGATTTTCCAATTGCTACTCTAATTGCATCATAAAGACCTGTGTTTTTGTGTGCTTCTTTAAGTCTTTTTTTATATTTTTTTGAATCTTTAAATTTTAAAAAATCTTTTGATTTTAATTTTGGATCAATTTCTTCAAATTCATTGTTGTCAAATAGTATTTCAAAATACTCTTTGCTACCAATATGCACATGATAATCATCTTCTGGACTTACATATTGATTTTCTGCTAGTTCTTGAGTTCCAATTATCTTTCCTGTTGGTGTTTTATACCATAAGCCTTTTGGAATATCTTTTTTTTCCTCAGTTTTGGTTTGAATTCCTTTTTCACTTCTTTTAAACCAACTCATTATAGTAATATTATATGATAAAATTTCAAATAATAGGTTACAATGTATTAATATTGTTTAAATCTTTAAAGGCTTTTAACAATCTTTTTTTAAAAGATTCTTCTCCAACTCTTAGCCATTTTCTTGGATCATAATATTTTTTGTTCGGTAATTGATCCCCTTTTGGATTTCCAATTTGAGTAATTAAATAGTTTATATTTTTATTCATATAATCTCTAATTCCTTCAGTAAATGCAAATTGAAGATCAGTGTCAATATTCATTTTAATAACTCCATAACTAATAGCTTCACGAATTTCTTCTAGAGAAGAACCAGACCCTCCATGAAAAACAAAATCTAAAGAATTTTTTGGAACATTAAATTTATTTGAAATGTATTCTTGAGATTTTTTTAAAATTTTTGGTGTTAATTTTACATTGCCTGGTTTATAGACTCCATGGACGTTTCCAAAGGCGGCAGCTATAGTAAATTGATTACTTATTTTAATAAGTTCTTGATAAGCGTAAGCAATTTCTTTAGGCTGAGTATACAGGTTAGAAAGGTCAACTTTTGTATTATCAACACCATCTTCTTCACCTCCAGTGACTCCTAATTCAATCTCTAGAGTCATTTGCATTTTTTTCATTTTTTGAAGATATTTTTTACATAATGAGATGTTTTCTTCAATAGGTTCTTCAGATAAATCAATCATGTGAGAGCTGAAAAGAGTTTTTTTGTATTTTGAAAAAAATTCTTCATTTGCTTCAAGAAGACCATCAATCCATGGCAATAGTTTTTTTGCGCAATGGTCAGTATGTAGTATAACGGTTGCACCATATAATTTTGAAAGCTCGTGGATATGTTTTGCTCCAGCAATTGCACCAGCAATTGCTGATTTTTCATCATTATTATTCAAATTTTTTCCTGCGTTAAATTGTGATCCTCCATTAGAAAATTGAATTATTACAGGACTATTTATTTCTGAAGCAGTTTCCAAAACTGCATTTATCGTATTGCTTCCTGTTACATTTACCGCTGGAATTGCAAATGATTTTGATTTTGCAAGTTTGAAAATTTCTTGAACTTTAGTTCCTGTAATTACACCTTTAGGGATTTTATTTTCCATAAATTTTGTTTTGGGCAAAAATATTAAACTTTTTAATTAAAAGGGATAATTGATTCCTATATTGAAAACAGCTTTTTTTAATGTAAATTCTGACAGCCATCTTGTATTTTTTTCAAGGGCGGGGTTATGAGTTTTAAATCCAGTATCAAATCTTAAAACAAAGAAATCAAAGTCATATCTTAATCCGAAACCAGAACCTATTGCTATTTCATTAAGATCATTTATTCCATTAAATTTGAACTTTTTATCTTCAATATCATCAAAAATATTCCAAATATTTCCCATATCAATAAAAAAGGCACCATTTAATTTTCCGTACAGAAGATATCTATATTCCAAATTAAGTGATAATTTGAAATTAGCTTCATTAAATTCATTTATATTATTTGAACTTCCTGGTCCAAGTTTGTATGCTTTCCATGCTCTGTTATCATTTGATCCACCTGAAAAGAATGATCTTGAAAAGGGAATATTTCTTGAATTTCCATAAGGTAATGCTATCCCAGAAAAAAAGTGAAAAGCAACAATTTTTTTTGTTCCAATTCTCCAATGTTTTATATAATCAAGTTCTGTTTTAAAATATTGAGAGGGAGCAACTCCATCAATTTCATGTTGATTAATTGAGTTTTTTGATTTATTTAATCCTTTTAAAATAGCATTTAAAAGAGTTCCAATCCATTCTATTTTCCATCTGAATTGAAAAAAATTTTCATCAAAATAGCTTTCTTGATTATTGTAGTTTAAATTAATAGATGAACCTAGAATTAAATTATTTGAAGTTAATCTATCTAATCTTTCTTTTAAATTATTGATAATTAAATAGTTAGGATTTTCATAATTGATTTCAGTTTCTTCATTTAAAACGTTTTTGATAAACGTTTCTACTCCTGATGGAATTATTAAATTTCCATTTTGATCAATAATATAAGTTTCTTTATTAAAAGCAGATGCAATATTGTTTAAAATATCATAAGAATTTTTATATACATTAAAATAGTTGTTAATATTTTTATTATTTATAAACTCAAAATCGATTAACTTAAAAGTTATCTTTTTATTTTTATTAGGGTTCCAGTAGTATTGAAAATTTGTGCTAAAAAATTGTTTGTCTAGTCCAATATTTTTTTGAAGTCCAGTGCCGAAAATTATTTCAGTTTTGGGATTCATTTTTAATGAAATCATATCTTTTTTATAAAAAGGAATAATTATTCTGGGAATTGATATTTTTGTGTTTGCACTTAATTCTAGAATGTTGAAAAAATCATCATTGCTTTTTGCTATATCTCTTGATGCACCTAAATTATTCTTTAAACCTATTTCCAAAATTTCAGAACCTCTAAAAACATTTCTTATAGAAAGACTTCCACCAACATCAATTCCAAAATCTTGAATATTTGAATGTGACAAGTCTAGGTCAAAACCAAGAGAGAATTTTTCTTTCGGGGTTAAAAAAATTGAAGCTTTTAAAGTATTGTTTTCATTTTCTAATTCTGTATAATATATTCCTGGATATTTAAAATTTTTTAAATTATTGATAGATTGATACGTGAGTTTTCTCAATGAATCACTATAAATTTGATTATTCTTTAAGTAGATTCCTGCGGTTAAAATTTTAGGGTTGTATTTTAACTTACCACTGGTAAAAATTTTATAATTTTTAAAAACTAAAGAATCTGAAAATTTATTTTTTTCATTTTCTTTTTTATTTGATTCAACGTATAAGTTGATTTTTTTTATTTTAAATATTTTATAGTCAATTATTGTTAATGTATCATTAATTCTTTTTTTTGGATTTTCAATTTTAATTTTTAATGGAATCATTTTATCTATTCCAGAACTGTCAATTGAAGCGTAAAATTTAATATTACTTTGTTCAAAATTATAAATGCCATTATCTCTGAATAAATTAATTAACCTTTTTCTTTCTTCATCTATTTTTTTTATTGTAAAGGGATTACCTTTTTTTATTTTTTGATTTATTAAACCTTTATTATATACATTTTTAACATCATTTGATTCTATTTCATCTGATATTGAGTCAATAAGATATCTTTCACCTGTGTTAATTAAATAGCTTAAATTTATCTTGTTTTTATCAACTAAATTTTTCTTTACATTAACTTTAACATTAAAATATCCTATGTTTTTATAGTATCTTTGAATTCTATTTTTTGATTTATTTACATCACCATCATTAAAATAAGCAGGATGTTCTGAATTATTTTCTAGCCAATTTTTTATTCCATGTGAATATTTTTTAAGTTGGTTTAATTGTTTACTTGATATTAATTTGTGAATTTTATTTTTTCGTTTTTTATTTTTATTTACCCATATATTAAATGAACTATCGTTAAATTTGTTCGATAAATTGTATATTTTTAAACCTAACGGTATAGAAAGAATTTTTTTATTTGGTTTTGATAATATTAAATAGTTTATTGCTGAATTATTTAGTTCTTTTTTATTTTCATAAACCTTAAAATCATTAATTAGAATTTTATTACTAAAGTATTTTGAACTTCCACATCCATTAATAAATAATAAATGAATAATTGGAATAATTAACTTTGTTATTATATTTTTCAATATATTTTTAATTAATTCAAAAATAACTCATTTTATGCTTAGCAATAATCAACAAAAGAAAATTTCTAAGTTAGTCTATAAAAAGTATAGACTTAAAATGGGATTATTTGTGGCAGAAGGAGAAAAAGTTGTTAATGAACTATTAAATTCAGATTACGATTATGAAAGTATTTTCTCCACAAATAAAACAAATGAAAATTTCTTTAATTTGAGTATTGATGAAATGAATAAAATTTCTTTTTTGAAAACACCAAGTTCAATTTTGGGAGTTTTTAAAATACCCAAAAACACTTCAAAGATCGATTTTAAAAACACCATTATTGCTGTTGATTCTGTTAAAGATCCTGGGAATTTGGGTGCAATAATTAGATTATGTGATTGGTTTGGGATAAAAAATATAATTTGTAGTAGAGATTCTGTAGAGTGTTATAATCCTAAAGTAATACAATCTACTATGGGTTCAATTGCTAGAGTTAGTTGTGTGTATCTGGACTTATTAACTTTTTTAAAAAAATCAAAAAATAAAGTTTATGGTACTTTTTTGAATGAAAAATCAATTTATAAGTGTTCTCTTGAAAAAAGTGGCGTTTATGTTTTTGGCAATGAATCAAAAGGTATTTCAAATTCAATCCACAAGTATATTGATGAGAAAATTTCTATTCCATATTTTAATCAACGAAATAAACCCGACAGTTTAAATATTGCAAATGCAAGCGCAATAATTTTAAGTGAAATTTTTAGATAAATTTTTAAGTTTATTCAAAAGTTAAGTTAATAGCGATTCCGCGACTAAGCATATTCAATATTTTTCCTGTCCATGGACTATTTGAATCTTGATCTGGAATCAATTCATTTTCAAAGGAAAAAATACCTCTTATTGAAGGTGAAAATTTAAAATAATTTAGATAAAAATCAAATCCTAAACCTAATTCATAATTTAGACTTTTAGTAACTGTACGAAAGACATTAGTTAAATTATCATCTCTATTTTTTTCATTACTTGAAAGATTATAATCAAATGAAAGTCCTGTTAAAAGAAATGGCCTAAAATTATTTATTCTTCTCATATTTATTTTCAATATTAACGGCAGATGAATAAAAGTAGATTTAATATTTCTTTTTAAATCTCGTGGCTCATATTTATAGACGTCATTAAAAAGGGGCTCTTCAGGATATATTAAATCTCTTTGGGTATAATAAAGCCCTGGTTCAAGTCTGAGATTAAAAAACTCATTTATTCTAAGATCTCCAATAAGACCAATATTAAATCCAGATTTGGGTATAGTTTCAATATCCTTTGAACCTAAATTGTCATAAAAACTTTTATCATATTCAAATTTAAAATCATATTGATTAACACCAAGAAAATATCCATAATGAATAAGTCTGTCATCAAAATTGGGTAAATTAGTTACTTTTTCTCTTACATCTGGATATTGAGCGAAAACATTTTTAGTAATGATAATTAAAAAACTAATTATTAAGTAAAAATGATTTTTTTTAAAATTCAAAATTTATTGTATTAATTCATCTGCTATTTTCTATTGTATAAACCTTTTTTTTTATTAAATATTGTTAAATGTTAGAATAAATTTTTAATATGAATTACTTATGTTAAAGACCAAATGAATATTCTTATATTTGTATTCAGTTTTGATGTGAAATTATTATGAAAATAATTATTGCGGGAGCTGGAGAAGTTGGTTTTCATTTAGCGAAATTACTCTCTTATGAGTCTCAGGAGATAATTCTTATCGATAATAATAAAGATAATCTTAAGTATGCTGAAAATCATCTTGATATAAAGACAATTTATGGCAATGCACTTTCTTTATCAATAATTAAGGAAGCAGATGTTTTTGACTCTGATCTTTGTATAGCTGTAACATCTGAGGAAGCTACTAATATAACTGTTTGTGCTTTAGTTAAGCAATTAGGGTGTAAAAAAACAATTGCAAGAATTTCTAATATTGAATTTATAAGATCAAAAGATGAGGTGAGCTTTAAAGATATAGGTGTTGATGAATTAATTTCACCTGAAGACTTGGCGGCAAATGAAATTCAACAACTTCTTGATCAATCTGCTTTTATTAATAATCATGAATTTGATGATGGAGCGTTAACACTTATTGGCACAACATTAGGGGATAAAGCATCTTTTATTGGAAAAACAGTTAAGGAGTCAGCATCTATTTTTAAAAATATCCATTTCATGCCAATAGCAATTCAAAGAAAAGAAACTCAATTTTCAATTATTCCAAGAGGAGATTCAGTTTTTGAAGAAGGTGATAATGTGTTTTTCATTACTTTAAAAGAAGGAGTTAAAGAGATTTATAGGTTAATTGGAAAGATAAAAACGTCAATAAAAAATGTTATGCTTCTTGGTGGAGGAAAAATAGCTTATAATACTGCTAAAAAATTAATTAAAAAAAAGATTAATGTTTCATTAATTGAACAAAATAAGTCAAAGGCTCTAGAATTGGCTGAAAATCTTCCAGATGTAATGGTTATTAATGGAGATGGCAGAAATGTTGAATTACTTGAAGAAGAGAATTTAAAATCAATGGATGCTTTTATTTCAGTAACTGGTAATTCTGAAACAAATATAATGTCATGTTTAATGGCCAATTCAAAAAATGTTAAGAAAACAATAGCTCTTGTTGAAAATATGGATTATTTTCAATTGTCTCATTCTATTGGAATTGATAATTTGATTAATAAAAAATTATTAGCTGCTAATGCAATTTTCAGATATGTAAGAAAGGGAGAAGTTGTTGATGTGACTACGTTAAATAATTTAGACATTGAAATTTTAGAGTTTATAGTAAATAAAAATTCTAAAGTAGCTGATTCTAAAATAAAAGATTTAAATTTTCCTAGAACAGCTATAATTGGTGGAGTAATAAAAGAAGGTAAGGGGATAATTGCTCTTGGAGATTATACCATTTTACCAGACGACAGAGTTATAGTTTGTTGTTTACCTGAGGCAGTCCAAAAAGTTGAAAGTTTGTTTTCTTAAAAATGAACAGAATTAATTTTCAAATAATAATCTATTTAATGGGAGTTTTACTTCTTTTTAATGGGGGATTTATGTTTTTATCTGCCTTTGTTAGTCTAATACTTAATGATGGTGTTACAACAGAGATTTTTTTGGCAGGATCTAGTGTTTTAATTATTGGGTTAATTTTAATGTTAAGCACAAAAAATCATGAAAAAGAAATCCAAAGAAGGGATGGTTATATAATTGTTACTTTAGGCTGGCTTTTAATGATTTTTTCAGGAATGCTACCTTATTTATTTACAGGAACAATTCCTCAAATATCTTTTGCTTTTTTTGAAACAACTTCTGGATATACAGCTACTGGATCAACTGTTCTAACTGATATTGAAAGTCTTCCAAAAAGTATAATCTTTTGGAGAAGTATTACTCATTGGATTGGTGGAATGGGTATTATTGTTTTAACAATAGCTATTTTACCATTATTAGGTGTAGGGGGAATGCAGCTTTTTAGCGCAGAAGCACCAGGGCCTAATGGAGATAAATTACATCCAAGAATAACAGATACGGCTAAAAGACTTTGGTATATATATGTAGGATTTACTTTAACTGAAACAATATTATTAAAGTTTGCAGGAATGAGTTTTTTTGACGCGATAAATAATTCTATGAGTACAATTGCAACTGGAGGGTTTTCAACTAAGAATGTCAGTATTGCATATTGGAATTATAACCCATTAATTCAATATATAATTATATTTTTTATGTTTATTTCTGGTGTAAATTTTGTATTAAGTTATTTTGCTTTTACTGGAAAAATTCAAAAAATAATTAAGGATGAAGAATTTAAAGCATATTTTATTTTCATATTAATTTCTGTTATTTTGGTTGCATCTATTTTATTTAATAGTGTAGACTTATCAGAATCAAATTTTGAACATCCTCAAGTTTACGGAAAGCTAGAGAGTTCTATTAGGCATGCCCTTTTTCAGGTAGTAGCTGTGATAACTACTACAGGTCTTGTAACTGGAGATTTCGCTGGTTGGAATTCATTTTTAACAATGTTTTTCTTTGGTTTAATGTTTGTTGGAGGTTCGGCAGGTTCAACTTCAGGAGGAATAAAAATTGTTAGACATTTATTGATGATCAAAAGTGGTTTTTTAGAATTTAAAAAATCTTTACATCCAAGTGCAATAGTAAGATCTCGTTTTAATGGATTATTATTAGATCAAAATATTATATATAAAATTTCAGGTTTTTTTATTTTATACATGCTTTCATTTGCTATAGGAGCATTAGTTTTTACTTCTTTAGGATTAGATTATGAATCAGCCTTTGGAGTTTCGGCAGCTAGTTTGGGGAATGTTGGTCCAGCAATAGGAGATTTTGGACCTTCTTCAAATTATGCTTCTCTTCCAGTCTTAGGAAAATTGTGGGCTTCATTTCTTATGTTATTAGGGAGATTAGAATTGTTTACGATTTTGATATTAATTACACCTTTCTTTTGGAAGAAAAATTAGTAGTTGTATTTATTTTTCCAATTTTTTTTTAACCATTCTTTGATTTTTGATTCTTTTGGGTTATTCCCAGGGTTATAAAAAATATTATTATCTATATTTTTAGGAAGAAAGTCTTGACTGATGAAATTATTATCAAAGTCATGTGAGTATAAATAACCTTTACCATAACCAAATTCTTTCATTAATTTAGTAGGTGCATTTTTTAGATGAAGAGGAATTGGCAAATTTCCAGTTTCATTAATAATATCTTGAGCTTTATTTATGGCTTTATAAGCAGAATTGCTTTTTGGGGAACTTGCTAGGTATATAGCACATTGACTTAAAATAATTTTTCCTTCAGGAAAACCTACTGCGCTAACAGATTGAAAAGTGGAATTAGCTAATACAAGGGCATTAGGATTTGCTAATCCTATATCTTCAGCTGCAAGAATAATCATTCTTCTAGCAATGAATTTAATATCCTCTCCTCCTTCTATCATTCTACCTAACCAATAAATAGAAGCATTAGGATCACTTCCTCTAACAGATTTAATAAATGCAGAAATAGTATCATAGTGATATTCACCATTTTTATCGAAAAGTATATTCTTTTTTTGAATACAATCCATTACTAGTTTATTTGTTATTTCACTTTTATTTGAATTGTTTTCAATAACTAATTCTAAGATAGATAACATTTTTCTTGCATCACCTCCAGAAAGTTCTATCAAGGCTCCTTTTTCCTTAATTTTAATTTTTCTTTGTTTTAATAGAGAATCATTTTTTAGAGCATTGTTAATTATAAATTCTAAATCATTTTCTTTAAGAGGATATAAAATATATACTTGACATCTAGAGAGTAATGCACTAATAATTTCGAAACTAGGATTTTCAGTAGTTGCTCCAATTAAAGTTACAATACCTTGTTCAACTGCTCCTAGTAGAGAGTCTTGTTGAGATTTACTAAATCTATGAATTTCGTCAATAAATAATATTGGAGTTTTATTTAAAAAAAGTACGTTAGATTGATTTGTTTTATTTATGATATCTCTAATTTCTTTAACACCTGAATTTATAGCTGAAATTTTATATAGAGGCCTATTGCTTTCTTTAGCTATAAGGTTTGCTAATGATGTTTTTCCAGTTCCTGGTGGCCCCCAAAGGATCATAGAAGGATAGGAATTATTCTTTATAATATTGGTTAGAACACCTTTTTCCCCTAAAAGATGAGATTGACCATAAAACTGGCTTAATGATTTTGGTCTAATCCTTTCTGCTAATGGGATATTCATAGATTAAATATAGTAGATTAAGTTATAGTATTATCTTCTCTGTCTAATAATTTCATACAAAGCAACTCCACATGTCACAGAGACATTAAGTGAATCATTATTTTTATTCATTGGAAGTTTAGCTCTTTTATCAATTATTTTTAAAAGACCTTGACTTATTCCATTGTTTTCAGATCCTAATAAAATTGCTAAAGGTTTATTTAGTTTATAGTCGTAAATTAATTTTTCTGCTTTTTCTGTAAGAGCAATTATATCAATTTTGTTTGCTTTGAGTAAATAAACAGCGTCTTTGAGATTATTAACTTTTGATATAGTTGTTTTAAAAACTCCTCCAGCAGAAGTTTTTACTACATCATTATTTATCGGAGCACTGCCACTTGTTGATATAACAACAGTGTCAGAACTTGTTGCAGCTGCAGTTCTAATTATTGCACCAAAATTCCTTGCATCAGTTATACCATCAAGTAGAATTATTAAAGGATTAGTATTATTTTCTAATATTAAGCTTAATTGGTTTTCAAAA